>CADBVG010000034.1 GCA_902798105.1 uncultured Eubacteriales bacterium | reverse complement strand
TTTCCGCCCTGACTGCGTCAAGCCTCCTTGACTTGCCGCCAGCAAGCCTGCAGAGTCTTTCCTTGCCAGGACGAAAAATCTGCTACACAGCTTTCGCTGTTTTAACCTGAGAGTAGTATCACATGCTGGTGCGGTGAAATGACGGGGGCTTATTACGCCCGTCCTACTCGATTCCGGAACGTGGCGGCGGCGCCAGCGCCGCCATTGCCCTGCCGGGACATGCGGTCAACGGGAGGCGGCACGGATGCCGCTATGTTATTTTTATCCCGTAAATCCTGCAGCTTCGCGTGCCTACCACGATCATGTCGTCGAACACGGCGGGGGTGCCCTCGATGTTGCCCCTCAGTTCAATGCTGGCGGCCTCGTCGCCGGTCAGGCCGTCCAGCAGGCGCAGCCTGCCGTCGGAACTGCCCACCAGTACGTAGCCCTTGCCGGATTCGGTGTACACGCAGGTGGGGGAGGACCAGCCGTGTGCGCCCAGGGGCAGCGACCATACGGCCTCGCCGGTGGCCTTGTCCAGGGCGTAGAGCATGCCCTCGCCTTCGCGGGTGCGGCAGATGTGGAAGAAAACCAGGCCGGACAGGTCGTCCTTGCCCACGGCGGGGGTGGCGAAGCTGCCGCCGCCGTTGTCGTCGTTCTGGTGGATGGGGTCGGAATCCCGGTTCCAGAGCAGCTCGCCGGTCAGCGCGTTCAGCTTGAACATCTGGCTTTCGCCGCTGTGGCCCCGGTGGTCCAGCTCGTTGGCGGCGTACAGCGCCACCATGCCGTCGTCCTCCACCTCGATCACCAGGCTGGCGTCGATGTCGTCCTTTGCGTCCAGGCACCACACCAGGGACATGTCGTTCAGATCCACGCACTGTATCGTGCCGTTGTTCGTGGCAAAGTAGACGTAGCTGTTGTAGATCGCCACGCTGTTTTCAGTGCCCGGTTTGCCGTTCCTGTCACGGTCGTACCTGTAGACGTAGCGGGTGACCTTCGGGTTGATGCCGATGTCGCCGGTACGGGCGCGGGTGTTTAGCTTTACCTTGTACAGCACGCCGTTTTCCCCGGCGGTGATCATGGTGTCAGTTTCGCCGTCCACCAGCGGCGAACAGTCGAAGGCGAACCAGCCGCGATGGGCCGCTGGGTCCTTGCCGTCCAGGAAGTACAGCAGCTCCTGGTCGATCAGGCTCCAGACGCGGGTGCCACATTTCAGCCGCTTGCCCTCGACCTCGTAGATGCCCTGGCCGCAGTACAACAGCGGCAGACCCCTGGGGTCGACGCTCAGGCTGCCCTTGATGGGCGCGTCGATGTCGATGGCGTCCCGGGTCTTCGCGCCGTCCTCCATGTCCAGAAAGTAGATGTGGCCGTCCAGCGTGGCATAGATGACCTCCACCAGGCCGTCCTTGTCCCGCTTTTCGGGCTTGATGTTCATCTGGCGGCGCAGATTTTCCGGCCAGCGCACCAGGCTGGGCTGTCCCGTCCAGCCCACGCCGGTCCATTCGTCCAGGCTGTGGATCTTCTTCTGCCAAACCTCGGTCAGCTGGGTGGGGTTGTCCGGGATCGTTCCCCAGGCCCCGCCGTCCCGGTAGTGGCTGCCGCGGAAGGTGGTAACGCCCTCCAGCGTCGCGTAGCTGTTGGAGTCCATCATGTGGATGGCCTCGCCTGCGTCGGGGGCCTCCGTGAATACCTCGATGTCCTTTAGCAGCCCGTTCCGCGCGGGATCGGCGTAGTCCGGTCCGGGCGCGGCCGCTTGCAGCCAGCGGGTCAGGTCCGGGGTGGGCTCGGGCGTGGGCTCAGGCGTTGGGGTGGGCGACCGGGTCAGGGGCGGCGCGGCCACCTGTGCCTCAGGGCGCGCCCGGTTGGCCGGCCTGGGCAGTATGGCCAGGACGCCCAATGAGCCCACCACCACGATCATCACCAGGCACAGTACGAACGAGACGACGGGCAAGACGCGCTTTACCCTGGGATGTCGCCGGTACAGCCGCCGCAGCTTGCGCCGCATGATGCGCAGGGGGCCGCGGGACGGCGGGCGCCTGCGCCTGGGCTCGCCCCGGCGATCGGGCGGCCTTGTTGCGGCTGTTTTCTGATTTGCCATAATTTCTTCCCCAAATTTTGCCGAAATCGTCACATTTTCATGATACGTCAAAATGGTTATAATAATATTACATATATGTTTCTACACTATGAACTTGATGGCCTTGTCCCGCTGTGGTATACTGTAACATGGGTTTCGTTGGTAAATGGACTCAAAGCGCGATATTTCAGGGGCGAGGGGGTATGCATATGCGCGTCATGCTGGCGGGCATCAGCAGCGGCTGTGGCAAGACCACGGCGTCGCTGGCGCTGATGGCGGCGCTGCGGGAGAAGGGCTTTCGCGTCGCGCCGTTCAAGTCTGGGCCGGATTACATTGACCCCGGCTTCCACCGCATCGCCTGCGGTCGTCCTTCCCACAACCTGGATGAGTGGCTGTGCGCGCCGGACAGCGTGACACGGATACTGGCGGAGGGCAGCGAGGGCGCGGACATCGCCGTGATCGAGGGGGCCATGGGCATGTATGACGGCCTCGGCGGCGGCACCCAGTGCAGCGCCTACGCCCTGGCCCTGCATACCCATACACCCATCGTGCTGGTGGTGGACGCCTCCGGCAGTGCCGCCAGCGCGGCGGCCACGGCCCTGGGCTTCATGAAGTACCGACCCGACAATACCATTGCCGGGGTGCTGGTGAATCGGGCGTCGTCCCAGCGGCACTATGACCTGATTAAAGAGGCCATGGCGGGCATCGGCCTGCCCTGCGTGGGATGGCTGCCGAAGGACGCCGGCCTGGGCATGCCCGACCGCCACCTGGGGCTGGTGCCGGTGGAGGAGCGCCCCGAGGCGAAGTGCCAGATCGACCGGGCGGCGTCGCTTTTGCAGCTGGACATGGATGCGCTGCGGGCCGTGGCAGGCCGGGCGGGCGAACTGTCGCCCGTGCCCTTCCACTGTCCCGAAAGCCTGAAGGGGCTGCGCATCGGCCTGGCGAAGGACGCGGCGTTCTCATTCACCTACGAAGCGAACCTGATCGCCCTGCGGCGCATGGGGGCCGAGCTGGTGCCCTTCACGCCGCTGTCAGATACGGCCCTGCCCGAAGGATTGGACGCGCTGTACCTGCCCGGGGGCTTCCCCGAGGTTTTCGAGGCTGAATTGAAGGCCAACGACGCCATGGCCGCGTCGATGCGGGAGGCCATCGAGGGTGGCATGCGGGTGTACGCCGAGTGCGGGGGCATGCTGTACCTGTCGATGATCGGCGCCATCGACCTGAAATGGGAGATGACGAACCGCTTGCAGCGCTTCGGTTATGTGACCGTCACCGACGGCGACGGCTATCGCTTCCCAGCCCACGAGTTCCACCACTCGGTGGTGACGCCCACGGCCCCGCTGGCCACCCGCTTTGAGGTGTCCAAGGGCGAGCGACGCTACCGGGAGGGCTACATCTATAAGAATGTGCTGGCGGGCTACCCCCACATCCACTTCTACGACCGGCCCGAGCTGGCGGAAAGGCTGTTCTTATGAGCGTTTTTCACGGCGGAGATGTCTGGCAGGGGCCGTCCCCCGATAAAATCCTGGATTTCTCGGCCAACCTGAATCCGGAAGGACCGCCCGAATGGGTTCGCGCCGCGATGCTCCGGGGGCTTGAAAACGCCCGCTACTACCCGGACCTGCGCCAGGGGGCGGCTCTGGCGGGGCTGAGCGTCCACCTGGACCTGCCGGAGGATTGCATATTGCCCACGGCCGGAGGCATCGAGGCCATCGCCTGCGCCGCCGGTCTGTCGGGGTGCCACGCCGTCGCCCAGCCCACCTTTCAGGAATATGGGGCATTGTGCGGGGTGCACAGGGATGTGAAGCGGTCGGAGTTGGCTGATTATTGCCCGGAGCCGGGGGAGACGCTCTGGATTTGCAACCCCAACAACCCCACCGGCGACGCGCTGCCTCGCGGGGACGTGCTGGCGCTGCTGGAAAAGCTGGAGGCCGTCGGCGGGCGGCTGGCGGTGGACGAGGCGTTCATCGACTACTGCCCCGAACACAGCGTGAGGGACGCGGTTTCCGGCCATCCGGCGCTGATTGTGCTGGGCTCGCTGACCAAGGTGCTGGCGATCCCCGGCGTGCGGCTGGGGTATATGGCCGCCCACCCGTCGGTGGTCGGGACGCTGCGGGAAGGGCTGCTGCCCTGGCGGCTGAACTGCGTGGCCGACGCCGTGGCCGCCGCGCTGCCCGGGCACAGGGCGGAATTCGACGAGATCCGCCGCCGGAACGACAAACGTCGGGATGGCTTCGCGGCGGCGCTGACGGCCATCGGGACGAGGGTTTATCCCAGCGACGCCAACTTCCTGCTGTGCGACTTCGGAAGGGACATGCGGCCCACCATCGAAGCGCTGCGGCAAAGGGGCATCCTCGTCCGCCCCTGTGGCATGTTCCCTGGCCTGACCCACGGCCACGTGCGGCTGTGCGTGCGAACGGAGGGGGAGAACGGGCGGCTGGTGGAGGCGGTGCAATTCTGATTTGGCGGGTATATACGGAATCCAAAAGCCTTCCCTCTGGGGAAGGTGCCTGCGAAGCAGGCGGATGAGGTCCCCTCACATTACGCCTCGCGCATATGCTAAAACAAGCGTTGTTCGAGCGACAAGGACCTCATCCATCTTTCTCGGAACAATGCAAGCATTTTCCGGGAAATCCACCTTCCCCAAAGGGGAAGGCTACTCTTGGGGGCTGGAGCAGCTAAACTAATCTATGTTGACAGATCAAAACCAATGGAATGACAAATGGAGGGATTATTTTGCCGGCACATATCTTTGTTTGTGATCGAAAAAATTATGAGATTTGTAAGCAACGTGGACTAACTGCCGTCCCGAGTGCGGCATCAGGAAGAAACGAAAAAAACATCAATGATCAGTTGATTTCTAGAATGAGCATGATCAAAGAAAATGATTATGTTTTGTTCTATATTACGCAAGAAAACATTTTAACGGGCGTTTATCGTGTAGAAGGGGCACCATTTTATGATGATTCATTAGTCTGGCCAGATCCTGACAAGGTGTATCCATATCGAATTAGGCTTTTCGGAACCGAAATGAACTTTACTGTGCCGCTTCATTTACATGACATTTACGACCTTCAAAATGAAGGCAAAATATGGAGCTTTGCTTTAAAAAGGGCAAGCGGAGTAAATGCAATGTTTTCTATCTCAAATGATCAATTTGAGATTCTGGTAGGGGAGTTAAGCAAAATAAACCCTTTTTCCCGAGTAAAGCAGATAATCCCTCGGCCATACCATGTTGTAGAAAATGATTTGCTTTCTCTGATTCATAAGGACGCAGATGGACAGTTGAAATATGAAGCAGGATTGATGGCTTATTTTCTCAGGGGATTAACGGAAAATAAGTACCAGGAGATATTTGGAATATACACAGATTATTTAAGTTATATACCAACATCTATTGGTAGTGAAATGGATGTTTTGTTGATGTTTAACAATCCACTTCATACACAGATTATATCTTCGTATGCTATAATCGAAATGAAAAGAGATATATTTGACATTGATGCTTGTAAGCAGTTGATTGGATATGAGACGTGGTTTTTACAAAAAAGAGCGCATGGAGATCAAAAAATGGTACGATCAGTAGGTATAGCAAAGCGTTTTTCCGAAGAAGTAATTAACTATATTCGTATGAGGACTGTTATTGAAAATAAGCCAATTCAGCTTATTGAGTATTACATGGCGAATGGTCAACTTGTGCTGAAACCAATTCAGATAGAGACTTAATCAGCCTATTGTTATGTTAAAGGAGATTATAGATGCGCGGAAAGTCGATCATGCTCCAGGGGACGGGCTCGTCGGTGGGCAAGTCCATGCTGTGCGCGGCGCTGTGCCGCATCTTCAAGGAGGACGGTCTGCGGGTCGCCCCCTTCAAGAGCCAGAACATGGCCCTGAACAGCTTCGCTACGAAGGAGGGGCTGGAGATGGGGCGCGCCCAGGTGGTGCAGGCCCAGGCCGCGGGGGTGGAGCCCAGCGTGGAGATGAACCCCATACTGCTCAAGCCCACCAGCGACCGAAAGAGCCAGGTCATCTGCCTGGGCAGGCCCATCGGCAATATGGACGCGGTGGCGTACCACAACTATAAGCCCAACCTGCGCCAGCTGGTGAAGGACACCTACGACCGTCTGGAGTCGAAATACGACGCCGTGGTGATCGAGGGCGCGGGCAGCCCCGCGGAGATCAATCTGAAGGAAGGCGACCTGGTCAACATGTGGATGGCCGAGGCCGCCGACGCGCCGGTGCTGCTGGTGGGGGATATCGACCGGGGCGGCGTGTTCGCGTCGCTGTACGGTACGGTAATGCTGCTGGAGCCGGAGGAGCGCGCGCGCATAAAGGGCATGATCGTGAACAAGTTCCGGGGCGACGTGCGCATACTCGAGCCGGGGCTGCGGATGATCGAGGATAAGGTGGGCATCCCGGTGATTGGCGTGGTGCCATGGTGCGACGCCGACATCGAGGACGAGGACAGCGTTTCCGAACGCCTGACCGCCGTCAGCGGTACGGGGGAGGTCACCGTGGCTGTGGTGCGGCTGAAGCACATATCGAACTTCACCGACTTCCAGGCGCTGTCGCTGCACCCCGGGGTGACGCTGAAATACGCCCTTCGCCCGGATGACCTGGAGGGCGCGGACGTGGTGATCCTGCCCGGCACGAAGAACACCATCGACGATTTGATCGACCTGCGCAACCGGAACATGCTGGCCCCCATCGTGCGCCATGCCCGGGCCGGGAAGCTGCTGCTGGGGGTGTGCGGCGGCTATCAGATGCTGGGCCAGGTGCTGCGGGACCCCCACGGCGTGGAATCCGCCGCGCCCGAGGTAGCGGGGCTGGGGCTGCTGGACATGGCGGTCACCTTCGAGCCCGAGAAGCGCACTGTGCAGGCCGAGGGCACGCTGACCGACGCGGTGGACTGGCTCGCGCCGCTGGCGGGTACCCGGGTGGAGGGCTACGAGATCCACTCCGGCGTCAATACCTTCGGGGAAAGCGCCCGCTTCTGGATGGGCCCGACCGGGGCCTGCAACGCCGCCGGGAACGTGCTGGGGACCTACCTGCACGGCCTGTTCGACGACGGCGTGCTGGCGGAGGCGGTCGTGCGCCGCGCCCGCAAATTGAAGGGCCTGCCCGAATCTCCCGTCTCCGCCGAACAGGCCGCCGTGAACATGAAGGCTTACAGGGAAGAGCAGTTCGACATCCTGGCCCGGACCGTGCGGGAGAGCTTGGATATGGAAAAGGTATACGCAATATTGAGAGGGGAGTAAATTCTGATTTATCGAGCTGTGCTCGATAAATCAGAATTGAGTGATTAGTGGTTAGTGGCTAGTACGTTTCTCGGTCCTTTTATCAAAAGAAATCCGCAAGGATTTCCTCCTTCACTAGCCACTAATCACTGGCCACTAGCCACTCAAATTCTGATTTGTCGCAACGCGACAAATCAGAATTTGTAGAAATCACACCATGCCTACCCACATACTCGCCCTGCTCGTCGGGGCGCTGATCGACCTGGTCGTCGGGGACCCGGAGTGGTTCTACCACCCGGTGCGGCTGATCGGGAAATACATATCGTTCGCGGAAAAGGCCGCGAAGCGGGACAACCCGCCGTCCAAAGTGCTGAGACGACGGGCGATTGTCGTGGCGATTTCCACGGTGCTGTTGACAGCGCTCGTCACGGCGGGTATACTCTACCTGTTGCGCCTGTGGGGCTTCTGGCCCCACTTCATCGGCATGGCGCTGATCTCGTGGATGTGCCTGTCGGCGCGGAACCTGGCCGACGAGGCCGAGGGCGTGCGCAAAGCCCTTGGAATCTCGCTGGAGGCGGGCCGCAAGCGGGTAGGCCGCATCGTGGGTCGGGACACCGCGAACCTGTCCCGGCGGGAGATATTGTGCGCCACCATCGAGACGGTAGCTGAGAACCTGACCGACGGGGTGATTTCGCCGATGCTGTACCTGGCCCTGGGCGGGCCGGTGCTGGGCATGGCCTTCAAGGCTGCCAGCACGCTGGACAGCATGATCGGTTACCTGAACGAGAAGTACCGGGACGTGGGCTGGTTCGCGGCGAAGGCTGACGACGTGTGGAACTACATCCCCGCTCGGATTACGGCGCTTTTGATGTGCCTGGCGGCGTTCCCGCTGGGGCTGGACGGGCGGCGGGCCTTCCGCACCGTGATGCGGGACCATGCCAACCACCTGTCGCCAAACTGCGCCTGGAGCGAGTCCGCCGCGGCGGGGGCGCTGGGCGTTCGGCTGGGGGGCGACCACGAATACTTCGGCCAGGTGGTCCACAAGCCTACCATCGGCGACGACCTGCGTCCCCCGGAGGGCGAGGATATACGACGGATGAACCGGCTGATGTTCGCCACCGCGGGGCTGATGCTGGCACTGGTGGCCGGAATATCGGCGCTGATCTGTAAAATGTAGCGGCGGCTCCCAGACCGCCACAAGCGGAAAACAACGAGGAAATGATGTACACATGATCGGATTGGGAACGCTCATCAACACCGGGGCCATCGTCGCCGGTGGGATTCTTGGTCTGTTCGCGGGGAAGCTGTTCCGGGAGGAACAGCAGGCGTCCATCGGCAAGGCCTGTGGCGTCAGCACCATGTTCATCGCCATCGCCGGGGCGATGTCCGGCATGCTGAAGATTGAAGACGGCGCGCTGACCAGCGGCCGGGCGATGCTGGTGGTGCTGTGCCTGGCGCTGGGCACCGTGCTCGGCGAGCTGCTGGGCATCGAGAATGCCTTCGAGCGCTTCGGCGAGTGGCTGAAGCAGAGGACCGGCAACGAGGGGGACGGCGGCTTCGTCAACGCCTTCGTCACCGCGTCATTGACGGTGAGCATCGGCGCAATGGCCATCGTGGGCTCGATCCAGGACGGCGTGATGGGCGACTGGTCCACCTTGGCGGTAAAGGCCGTGCTGGACTTCATCATCGTGCTGGTGATGGCCTCGTCCATGGGCAGGGGCTGCGCCTTCTCGGCGATCCCGGTGTTCGTGTTCGAGGGCGGCATGACGCTGCTGGCCCGGCTCATCGCCCCGGTGATGACCGAGGCGGCCATCGGCAACCTGTCGCTGATCGGCTCGGTGCTGATCTTCTGTGTGGGCGTGAACCTGGTGTGGGGAAAGCAGCTGCGCGTGGCCAACATGCTGCCCGCCGTGCTGCTGGCGGTGATCACGGCGTATACGCCGTGGGGATTGTGAGAAAGTGATTACTTCTGATTTGTCGGGCTGCGACAAATCAGAATTTGTCAACCAGTAATCGGAGGTCATATATACATGAATCATTACGACGTCATCATCATCGGCGCGGGTCCCGGGGGTATCTATACCGCCTGGGAGTTGGTCAAGCGCAAGCCTGAACTGAAGGTGGCCGTGTTTGAAAGCGGCAATCCGCTGGACAAGCGCAGGTGCCCCATCGACGGCAAGCGGGTGAAGGCGTGCATCAAGTGCCCCACCTGCGCCATCATGAACGGCTTCGGCGGCGCGGGGGCCTTTTCCGACGGCAAGTACAACATCACCAACGACTTCGGCGGCACGCTGTACGAGTACATCGGCCGGGACGAGGCCATGTCGCTGATGCGCTACGTGGACGATATCAACATGGAAAACGGCGGTGAGGGCACGACGCTGTACTCCACCGCGGGCACCCGCTTCAAGAAGCTGTGCATGCAGAACCGGCTGACGCTGCTGGAGGCGTCTGTGCGACACCTGGGCACCGACATCAACTACGTGGTGCTGGGCAACCTGTATAATCAGCTGAAGGACAGGGTGGCACTGTTCTTCAATACCCATGTGGACAGCATCGAGGTCATCGGTGATGACGCGGGCTATCGCGTGCGCTACGGCGACGAAGCCGCCGAATGCGAAAAGTGCGTGGTGTCCGTGGGCCGCAGCGGCAGCAAGTGGATGGAGAAGGTCTGCGACGACCTGGGCATCCACACCAAGAGCAACCGCGTGGACCTGGGCGTGCGGGTGGAGCTGCCCGCGGTGATCTTCTCCCACATCACCGACGAGCTGTACGAGAGCAAGATCGTCTACCGCACCGAGAAGTACGAGGACCACGTGCGCACCTTCTGCATGAACCCCAGGGGCATCGTGGTCAACGAGAACACCAACGGCATCGTCACCGTCAACGGACACAGCTTTGAGGACGAGGGGCGCAAGACGGAGAACACCAACTTCGCGCTGCTGGTGTCGAAGCACTTTTCCGAGCCCTTCCACGATTCCAACGGCTACGGCGAGAGCATCGTGCGACTCTCCAACATGCTGGGCGGCGGGGCCATCGTGCAGCGCTTCGGCGATCTGGAGCGGGGCCGACGCAGCACCATGAAGCGCATCATGGAGGGCACCGTGAAGCCCACCCTGGCGGCCACTCCCGGCGATTTAAGCCTGGTGCTGCCCAAGCGGATACTGGACGGCATCATCGAGATGATCCACGCCCTGGACAACATCGCCCCCGGCACCGCCAATGACGACACCCTGCTCTATGGCGTGGAGGTCAAGTTCTACAACATGGAGGTGGCACTGAACAGCAACCTGGAGACCTGCCACAGGGGCTTGTATGTGATCGGCGACGGCAGCGGCGTGACCCACTCCCTCAGCCATGCCAGCGCCAGCGGCGTGTATGTGGCCCGGCAGATCGCGGGGGCACAGTAGCGTGCAATCATCATTCTCATGAAACGGGTATGGGATCCTTCACTATGCCGGGGTGACAGGGCTGTGTTTGCTGTCATCCTGAGCGCGGTGAAGGATCTTTCTGCTTTGATACTGAAAAACTTGCTATTTAATATTTTATAAAAATTATTGACGGGCGGGGTATATTTATGCTAAAATTATGTGCAAACAGTCAAATGCGTTTTGACTGAGAATATTGTGGGAGGTATTTTTACATGAAGAAAGTCTTTGCCATCGCGCTCGTCCTGTGCATGCTGATGGGCGCCACCGCTGCGGTCGCGGAGAAGCTGACCGTCAGCGCGTGGGACGCGAACTTCAACATCCCGGCCCTGGAGGCCGCCGCGGCGGACTACAAGGCCAATGTCGACCCCGACTTTGAGCTGGAGATCAACACCGTGTCCGGTTCCTCCGACGTGGAGAACGACATGACCACCGCCGGCTCCTCCGGCGACTACTCCAACCTGTCCGACATCGTGCTGTTCCAGGACCACTACATCCAGCGCTACGTCGCGGACTATCCGGACGCCTGGGTTTCCCTGGAAGGCGCGGACATCAACTGGGATGACTTCGGCGCTGAGAAGCTGAGCTATTCCACCATCAACGGCGTGCACTATGGCGTGCCGGTGGACAATGGCACCGCCATCTTCGCCTATCGCGTGGACCTGCTCCAGGAGTGCGGCTACACCATCGAGGATGTCACCGGCATCACCTGGGAGCGCTTCATCGAGATCGGCGAGGACGTGTACGCCAAGACCGGCAAGTACATGCTGAGCATGGATGGCAGCGGCAACGACCTGCCCTACATGATGCTCCAGGCCGAGGGCCTGAGCCAGTTCAAGGACGGCGAGCCCTTCATCACCCAGAACGAGGCCATGGTGAAGATCATCAGCCTGCTGGTTGAGATGCAGCAGAAGAACATCCTGTACCTGGCCAACGACTGGACCGGCTACACCGACCAGACCATCATGGGTGACCAGGTTGCGGGCGTCATGAACGGCAACTGGATCATCCCCACCATCGAGCAGGTGGCGGAGAACAGCGGCAAGTGGGAGATCACCACCATGCCCACCCTGACCGGTGCGGAAGGCTATGCGGCCAACGGCGGCTCCAGCCTGTACATCACCGCCAACTGCAAGAACCCCGACCTGGCCAAGAAGTTCCTGGCCTACACCTTCGGCGGTTCCACCGAGACCTATGACAACGCCCTGCGCAACGGTGGCGTCATCACCTGCTGCATCAGCGCCGGCCAGTCCGACGTGTACCAGGAGGGCGTGGACTTCTTCAACGGCCAGGCCATCTACTCCAAGATCGTCGAGATGGGCAGCCATGTGCCGATCGTCGAGCAGAACGACTACCACTACACCTGCCGCCAGTACATCGGCGCCGCCATCCAGGAGATCCTGATGGGCAGCGACGTTGAGACCGCGCTGCAGAACGCCGAGGATCAGCTCCGCTTCGCGATGGGCCTGTAATCCGGCGAATCATCCACCAGCCTTGCGGGAGGCCGGCTGCGGGCCGGCCTCCTGTTTTCATCACTGCCGTAGGGGCGGCGATGCGCCGCCCGCCCGTTTCCACGCGCCGGTAAATGAAGCCCGCACAGCCGGGGGCGGGCGCCGCATCAGCGCCCCTACATTGACCATGACCGCAATTCCAAGAGAGGAGGGGAAAGGCCGATATGAAACAGAAGAACAAGGGCGGCGTGCAGGCCAGACAGCAGGCCGCCGGCTGGGCCTTCCTGACGCCCGCGACACTGCTCATCTTCCTGATGAGCTTTTACCCCATGGTGCAGGCCTTCATCACGTCGCTGAAGACCGGCTCTTCCGCCAATTTGCAGTGGGCTGAGCCGCTGTTCAACAACTATTCCCGCATGTTCCAGGACAGGATGTTCAAGACCGCCATGGGGAACACCTTCCTGTACCTGATCATCCAGGTGCCGATCATGCTGGTGCTGGCCATACTGCTGGCGCAGCTGCTGAACAACAAGGACCTGAAGTTCCGCGGCCTGTTCCGCACGATGATCTTCCTGCCCTGCGCCACGGCGCTGGTCTCCTACGCCATCATCTTCAAGACGCTGTTCGCCACCCAGGGCCTGATCAACAGCTGGCTGGTGGGCATCGGCATCGTCAAGGAGAACATCAACTGGCTGGGCCAGCCCGGCACGGCGAAGGCGGTCATCATCATCGCGCTTCTGTGGCGCTGGACCGGCTACAACATGGTGTTCTTCCTGGCGGGCCTGCAGAACATCGACTATTCCGTCTACGAGGCCGCCAACATCGACGGTGCCAGCGGCTGGCAGACCTTCTGGAGCATCACCGTACCGCTTTTGAAGCCCGTGATCGTCATGACGGGCATCATGTCCATCAACGGCACGCTCCAGCTGTTCGACGAATCCGTGAACCTGACCAACGGCGGCCCGGCCAACACCACTATCACCATGTCCCACTACATCTACAACAATTCCCTGGGGCAGGGCGTGGCCAACTTCGGCTATGCCTCGGCGCTGGCCTTCGTGGTGTTCATACTGGTGGCCGTGCTGGCTTGGATCAACATGAAGGTGGGTGATACCCGTGACTGACAAGAGGCAGGACAAGTCGCTTTCCCACATCCAGCGCAAGCTGATTCCCAGCTACATCTTCCTGATCATCGTTTCGATCATATCGGTGTTCCCGCTGTACTGGATGGCCACCGCCGCCACCAACACCACGGTGGAGGTGGCCCGGGGCAAGATCTGGTTCGGCACCAACCTGATGGAGAACTACAAGAACCTGATCGCCCAGCAGAACCTGTGGCAGAGCATGTGGAACTCCTTCTTCTACGCCATTGTGCAGACCGTGCTGTGCCTGCTGATCTGCTCGCTGGCCGGCTACGGCTTTGAGCTGTACCACGACAAGCACAAGGACCGGCTGTTCGGCGTGCTGCTGCTGGCCATGATGGTGCCCCAGGTGGCCACGCTGATTCCGCTGTTTACCATGATTTCGAAGCTGAAGCTGCTGAACACCGTGTGGGCGTTCATTATACCGTCCATCTCCACGCCGTTCATGATCATGATGTTCCGGCAGAATTCCCGGAACTTCCCCGTGGCGCTGCTGGAGGCTGCCCGCATCGACGGCGAGACCGAGTTCAACATCTTCTTCAAGATGTACATGCCCATCATGAAGTCCACCTACGCCGCCGCAGCGGTCATCACTTTCATGAACGCATGGAACAGCTACATGTGGCCCCGCACGGTCATGAAGGGCAACGCCGTTCAGACCATGCCGATGCTGATCGCCAACCTGTCCAACGGCTACGCCGTGGATTACGGTATGCTGATGCTGGGCGTGCTGTTCTGCTCGCTGCCCACGATCATCATATTCTTCGTGCTGCAGAAGCAGTTTGCCGAGGGCATCACCGGCGCGGTGAAGTAATATAATAGAATGAAAACGGGATTAATTGCCAGCATCAGGTGGCAATTAATCCCGTTTTCATTAAGGAAATACCGCGCAATTCGAAGGTTTACTGGCGGTAAATCGAGAAATCTGCAAGCAGCAGATGTCGGAAAAGGCACCGCCAGATGCGCCGCCGTATTGTGCGGTATTTCCTTAAAGGGGCCTATACCCGCACCGCCGCCCGGTTGGCCCGGCGGATGACCCTGATGGCCTCGTCGGTCAAATCCAGCAGCAGCTTGACGGTTTCGCCGTCCTCCCGGGCGATCAGCGTATACCAGGGCACGCCCTCGGCGTAGGAGGTGTAGTCGTACTTCTTTACTTTCTCCCCGCTGCCCTTGCGGTAGGGGGCCACGGCGGGGTCGTCGGGGCGGGCGAGGACCTGGAATTCCCGGAAGGGAATTTCATGCAGGGTTACCCGGCCCCGCTCCATCAGGCGGTCGATCTTCAATACGTCGTTTTCAAGCACGTATTCGTAGTCCCGCTTCGTGGCGTGGTCGTACCACAGGTAGGCCATGGCCATCAGGAAGCAGGGCAGCATCATGCCCCGGGAGAGCATTATCCCCAGCAGCAGGAACAGTATCGCCAGCGCAAGCATCGCGCCCTTCAGCACGCGCTCGGAGGGGCGGACGGTCCGCCGGACGTGTATGGAAATGCGATCCATCAGTATTTCATCACCTTCGGCGCGCCCCAGGCCGCGATTTTATAGATCGGGTTTTCCAGGCGCTTTTTCACGCCGTCCAGGTGCTCCCGGATGGGCAGGTGCTGGGGACAGTGCTGTTCGCACTTGCCGCACTTTACGCACAGCCCCGCGTTGCTGCGCACCTTGCGCAGGGTGGTGCACATCATGTATTCCCGCATACCGGAGATCAGGCCGTCGGCGTAGCTGGCGTTGTAGGCGGCGAAGCAGGTGGGGATATCCACCCCCCTGGGGCAAGGCTGGCAGTAGCCGCAGCCGGTGCAGCCCACCTTCATGCTCTTGCGGATGGCGGCCAGGGCCCGGTCGTACACCGACAGCTCCTCGGGGGACAGCGCCCCGGGCAGGCTCTCGGAGGCGATGCGGCAGTTTTCCTCCACCTGGCTGACATCGTTCATGCCGGAGAGCACCACCGTCACCTGGGGGTGGTTCCAGATCCAGCGCAGGCCCCAGTCCGCGGGGCTGCGATCGGGGTTGGCGGCCTCGAACGCCTTCCGGGCGGCCTGGGGCAGCCCGCCCGCCAGGCGACCGCCCCGAAGGGGCTCCATGATGATCACGGGCAGGCCCTTTTCATGGGCGTGGTTCAGCCCGTCGATGCCCGCCTGGCTGCGCTCGTCCATGTAGTTGAACTGGATCTGGCAGAAATCCCAGTCGAAGGCGTCCACCAGGGCCTTGAATTGCAGCGTGCCGCCGTGGAAAGAGAAGCCGATGTTGCGGATCTGTCCGGCGGCTTTTTTCCTGGCCACCCACTCGCGCACTCCAAGGTCGCACAGGCGTTGCCAGCTTTTGGCGTCGTTGAGCATGTGCATCAGGTAGTAATCGACGTAGTCGGTCTGCAAGCGGGCCAGCTCCTCGTCGAAGTAGCGGTCCAGGTCCTCCGTCCGGTTGATGCGGTACTGGGGCAGCTTGGTGGCCACCCGCACCTGCTCGCGACAGTTGTGGGCCTTCAGGAATTGCCCCAGGCAGACCTCGCTGCCGGGGTAGATGTAGGCTGTGTCAAAGTAGTTGACGCCCCGCTCCAGGGCCAGGGCCATCTCCCGGTCGGCTTTTTCCTGGTCGATGCCGCTGCCGCGCCGGGTGAAGCGCATGCAGCCGAAGCCCAGCGCCGACAGCCTGTCGCCGTTTTTGGGATTGGTTCTGTATTGCATGGTGCCCCCTCCGTTTCTGTTTCCAATATTATAGGGGAATGCGACGATAAATGCAATGATTACATGATATGCTGTATATAACATTTTTCGTGGGGCTTGCATTGTAATTGTAGCTATGATACCATAAAAGTAGATTTATGTAACCATTTCCAATGGAACGGAGGGGCGGGCATGAAGATTGACTGGCTGAACCTGGGCGGCCATGAGATGGAGTACCAGACGGTGCTGGATCGCCTGAACGCCTCGCCCTATGACGAGCTGGTGGAGATCGACCTGATCAACGACCGCTGCCGCAACCTCTGGCATGTGGAGAACAAATACTATCTGCCCGTGATGCACGGCAACTGGAGCGAGCTTTACAGCTATTGCGCCGACCACATGGTCTATTCCAAGGACAGGGAGCTGTTTACGGGGCTGATGGACCCCGACACGATCCTCCAGCGCCTGGAGCGCTCAGAGCCCCCCGGGGTGCTCAGCGGCGAGTTGCGGTACAAGACGGTGGAGGGCGGATGGCTGTGGGTGCGCCAGGTGTTGGTCGCGGGGGCGCAAAACGGACTGCCCGAGGGCGTGATCTACAGCTACATATACGACATCAGCGTCCAGAAGCGGCGCGAGCTGGGCGGCACGGCCGCTTCCGGCGGCGCCACGGCCCGCAGGGACGACCTGACCGGCCTGCTGCTGGACCGGGAGTTTTACGCCCTGGCCCAGAAGAAGCTGCCCTCGCTGGAGGGCAAGTGGTGCGTGGTGGCGCTGGACATCGAGAACTTCAAGCTGTTCTGCGACTGGCACGGCCAGCAGACCGGTCACTTCCTGCTGGCCCAGATCGGCGAAGTACTGGGGCGGCTGGAGCGGGAGACCGTCGGCCTGGCGGGCTATCGCGGCCAGGACGATTTTGAGCTGCTGATTCCCTACGATGTCGCGCGGATCAGCCAGCTGTACGACGAGCTGCAAAAGCTGATCGTGGCCCAGGGGGATTCCGTGGGCTTTTTGCCGATGTTCGGCATCTGCATGGTCGAAAACCCCGACGATGAGATCATGGAGTTGTACAACCGCGCGGCGCTGACCGCCGAGCAGATCAAGGGCGATTTCAAGAACCGCATCCAGGTGTACGACCCCGACGTCCACAGGCGCAACACCGAGGAATACCAGATTCTATCCGCATTCCAGCGGGGCCTGGACAACCACGAAATCTTCTTCTGCCTGCAGCCCCAGTGCCGGGTGTCATCGGGCAGGGTGGTGGGGGCGGAGTCCCTGGCCCGCTGGCGCACCGCCGAGGGCAGGATCATCCCCCCGGCCCGCTTCGTGCCGATCCTTGAAAAGCACGGCATCGTCACCAATTTGGACAAGTACATCTGGGACGGCGTCTGTGCCTGGCTGCGCAAATGGATCGACGCCGGCCACACCCCGGTGCCCATCTCGGTGAACGTGTCCCAGATCGACATCTTCTCCATCGACGTGCCCGACTTCTTCAACGCGCTGCTGGAGAAATACCGGCTTCCGGCGCGGCTGATCAAGATCGAAATCACCGAATCCGCCTATGTCGAGGATACCGCCGCCGTCAGGGAGACGGTGCGCCGCCTGCGCAGCCTGGGCTTCCTGGTGCTGATGGACGACTTTGGCAGCGGCTATTCGTCGCTGAACATGCTCCGCAGCCTCAACGTGGACATCATCAAGCTGGACGCCCAGTTTTTGCACATCAGCCAGAACGAATCCCGCAAGGGCATCAGCATACTGGAATCCATCGTCAACATGGCCAAGACCATGGCCATTCCCGTGATCGTGGAGGGCGTGGAGACGATCGAGCAGATCAACTTCCTGGCCGACCTGGGCTGCCGGTACATGCAGGGCTATTACTTCTACCGCCCCATGCCGGTGGAGGAATTTGAAAACCTGATCTCCGCCCCCCGGAACGTGGACCTGAACGGCTTCGAATTCAAGGCCAACGACCAGTTCCACACCCGGGAATTCCTGGATGAAAACCTGGTCAGCGACGTGATGCTCAACAACATACTGGGCCCGGTGGCCATTTACCGCTGGAACGGCAACAGCGTGGATATCATCCGCTACAACCAGCAGTTCTACCAGATGGTGGGCATCGAGATCAACCAGCTGGAGGAGCGGCGCAAGGCCATCGAGCGCTTCCTGTACCCGGACGACAAAGAGAAGTTGTTCCGGCTGCTGGAGCGCGCCGCGGCGGACCGCCTGAACGGCGCCCGGGCGGTGGTGCGGGTGTTCAGGCCCAACGGCGCGCTGCTGTGGATATCGCTGCAGATGTACTTCATGGAGGACAACGAGCAGGGCATCCACTTCTACGGCGCTTCCGAGGATGTGACCGAGCTGCAATACATCAACCAGGCCATCCCCGGCGGCTACCACCGCTGTTCGGTGGACGGGGGCTTTGAATTCTACTTCATCAGCGAGGGCTTCCACCAGCTGGTGGGCTACACCACCGAGGAGATCAAGGAAAAGTTCGACAACCGCTTCCTCAACATGGTGCACCGGGACGACGTGGATGTGCTGATCCAGCGCTCCAATGACATATTGCAGGGCAGGGAGCCCTCGAACAAGCCCTACCGCATCAAGCGCAAAAACAACGGCTACATCTACGTGATGAACCAGAGCTGCGTGACCGAGTTGAACGGCCAGGTGTGCTTCCAGAGCGTGGCCATCGACGTGACCGAGGTTGTGAAGCTGCGCAACCAGATGCGGCTGCTCAGCCGGTCGATGACGGACGACGTGGTGTTCGTGCGCCGCAAGGGCGATGGCTTCAAGTATCGCGTGGTCGTCCACGGCCTGGAGGCAAAGCTGGGCATGACCGCCAAGGCCTTTGAAAAGCTGCTGAACAGCGGCGAGCTGTTCCGGAGCCTGAACGCCGACGAGGCGGCGCGCCTTGAGGAGGTAACCACCAAGGCCCTGAGGGACATGAAGCCCGTGGAGTTCGATTTCACTCTCTCTACCCCCAACGGCCCCGTCCGGCTGCACATGAAGAACGACTATGTCAAGGACAAGAACAGCAAGGAGGAGTACATCTGCCTCTTCCGGGAAATTAAAGCATAATGTTCGGGAAAACGCCCCCCCAGGCCATGCCTGATGGGGCATTTTTGATTGGAAACATCAAAAAAACCCGAACTTTTGCCGGTTTTCTGTCCATAATTAACAAATGTGGCGAAAGGATGTAACTTTGCTTTTGTATCATATTGACATGGCCTCCCGTTGGGGGGGCAACACAAGGGAAGGAGATATTGATTATGAAGAAGATTGCTTCCGTACTCCTGATTATTGCCATGCTGCTCTGCGCCGTCGCCTCCGCCGAGGTTGCGAAGGAAGACATGAAGGTGGGCCTGATCTGCCTGCACGACGAGAACATGGGCTATGACGCCAACTTCATCGACAGCATGAAGCAGGCCCTGGCGAACCTGGGCCTGGACGAGAGCCAGCTGATCATCAAGACCAACATTCCCGAGAGCCAGGAGGCCTACGACGCCGCCGCCGACCTGGCGGACATGGGCTGCAAGTACGTCTTCGCCGATTCCTTCGGCCATGAGGACTACATCATCCAGGCCGCTTCCGAGTTCCCGGAGGTCCAGTTCTCCCACGCCACCGGCACCAAGGCCCAGAGTACCGGCATGGAGAACTTCCACAACGCCTTCGCCTCCATCTACCAGGGCCGCTTTGCCGCGGGCTATGCCGCCGGCCTGAAGCTGAACGAGATGATCGCCGCAGGCAAGATCACCGAGGACCAGGCCAAGGTCGGCTATGTGGGCGCGTTCCCCTACGCCGAGGTCATCAGCGGCTATACCTCCACCTTCCTGGGCATCCGCTACGCCTGCCCCACCGCCACCATGACCGTGAAGTTCACCAACAGCTGGGGTGACCAGGCCCTGGAGCAGGAGGCTGCCACCGCCCTGATCGCGCAGGGCTGCGTGCTGATGAGCGAGCACGCCGATACCGTCGGCGCGCCCACCGCCTGCGAGGACAACAACGTGCCCAACGTCGGCTACAACATCTCCTTTGCCAACGTCGCGCCCAACACCGCGCTGATCTCCTCCAAGATCAACTGGACCCCCTACATGCAGATGGCCATCGAGTCCGTCATGAAGGGCGAGGGCTTCCCCACCGACATCTCCCTGGGCATGGCCGAGGGCGCCGTGGAGCTGACCGAGCTGAACCCCAACGTGGCCGCCGAGGGCAGCGCCGAGAAGGTCCAGGAGGTCCTGGCCAAGCTGGCCTCCGGCGAGCTGCAGGTGTTCGACACCAGCACCTTCACCGTGAACGGCATGACCGCCGAGGAGTACGTGCAGACCGAGGACTACCTCCAGGATACCGCCAACGGCGGCTTCAACGCCGCGGTGCACCAGATCGCCGCCGGCTACGTCAAGGACGGCTGCTTCCACGAATCCGAGTTCCAGTCCGCCCCCTACTTCGACCTGCCCGTCGACGGCATCATCATGGGCTGATCGAAAGATCGATTGCCCCCCATCCCCGGCGCGAACTCCGCGCCGGGGATTTTTGTGGGGGAGGCGTCTCGTCAAATTCTGATTTGGCGGGGAGACGCGGCAGCCCAAAGCCTTCCCCAGGCAGCGAAGCTGCCGGTTCAGGGGAAGGTGGATTTCCCGGAAAATGCTTGCATTGTTCCGGGAAAGACGGATGAGGTCGTTTTCCTGAAAGAAAGCGTGCTAACCGTCGATACCGCAGGGGAAACGACCTCTTCCGACCTCGCTTCGCTCGGCCACCTTCCCCTGAACCGCTCCCTTCGGTCGCTGGGGAAGGCTTTTGGGCGCGGCAGCAGCTATTTCTAATCCCTATTCCCTAATCCCTGAGCGTCAACTGCTCGACAAATCAGAATTTGCCTATTTCCCAATGATGCGTTATAATACCATCATACGCAACAAGGAGGCGTGACAACATGAAGCAAATGATTCTTCGCCTACTGGCGCTGGCGCTTTGCCTGGCGCTGCCGGGGATGGGGGCGCTGGCCGAGGCCCCGGCGATTCCCGAGGGGGAATACGCCCCGGATGGCTTCACCTTCTCCGGCGGCACCGGCAAGGTGACCATCAGCTGCCCGGCGATCACGGTGGAAAATGGCGCGGTAACGGCCACGCTGGTGTTTTCCAGCCCGAACTATCCCACGGTGACGGTGGACGGCGTGGCGTATACCGCCACCCATGAGGAGAAGAACTCTGTCTTCGTGATTCCGGCGAAGGTGAACGAGGACATGACCGTCGTGGGCACCACCACGGCCATGTCCCAGCCCCACGACATCGAATATACGATCCACATCTGGATGGGCCAGACCCCGCCCGAGGCAGTCCCGGAGGACGAGGACGACGCGCCCGCGGAGCGTGTCGCCGTCGCGCTGGATGACCGGGAGAAGGAACTGCCGGGGCTGACCTGGCAGTCGGAGATGCCGCTGAAATACGCCCACGAGTTCGCCGTGGACTACTACGAGGGCGGCTACAAGCTGCTGACCATCGGCGACGGCAACCGCTACCTGGTGGTGCCCGAGGGCGGCGACGCGCCCGGGGGGTTGGACGGTGGCGTCAAGATCATCCGCCAGCCGCTTAAAAACGTCTATCTTGCGGCCACGGCGGCCATGGCGCTGTTCGACGCGGTGGACGGGCTGGACGCCATCACCCTGTCCGGCACCCAGGCCGACGGCTGGTACATCGAAAACGCCGCCGCCGCCATGGAGCGGGGGGACATGCTCTACGCCGGCAAGTACAGCGCGCCGGACTACGAGCTGTTGATGGGCATGGGCTGCCCGCTGGCCATCGAATCCACGATGATACTGCACACCCCGAAGGTGCAGGAGATGCTGGAGCAGCTGGGCGTCACCGTGTTCATCGAGCATTCCAGCTACGAGAGCCACCCGCTGGGCCGCACCGAGTGGGTGAAGCTGTACGCCGCCATGCTGAACAGGGAGGAACAGGCCGCGGCATTCTTCGACGACCAGGCGAAGGTGATCGACGAGCTGAAGGACTTTACCAACACCGAGAAGAAGGTGGCCTTCTTCTACGTCTCCACCGACGGCAGCGTGGTGGTGCGTGGCGCGGGGGATTACGTGGCGGGCATGATCGAGCTGGCGGGCGGCCGCTATATCTTCAACGATACCGCCGCGCTGGACAGCGCCCGGGCCGCCGTGACCATCAGCATGGAGGATTTCTATGCCGCGGCGGTGGACGCCGACTACCTGATCTACAACGCCTCCATCGACGCCCCGCTGAACAGCCTGGAGGACCTGCTGGCCAAGAGCGCGCTGTTTGCCGACTTCAAGGCGGTGAAGGAGGGCAACGTGTGGAGCACCGACAAGTACCTCTACCAGGCCACCGACATCGTGGGCGAGCTGATTACCGATATCAACCACATGCTCACCGGCCAGATGGAGGGCATGACGTTTATTCACAGGCTGTAATAAACGGGAAGTGTATTTATTCAGACAGGGAAATCAGAATTTGCATACGACAGTTACCCAAAATTTATCACAGTGTTCCCTTGTTATGCGCGGCGTTTTGCTGTATAATATTCGTTAGCGCATCCTTGCCACGGTTAACCGGCCGTGGCCGAAGTCCATAAGGAGGTGAAAGTAAGTATGAACCAGTATGAAGTCATGTACGTGATCGATCCTACGCTGGAGGACAGCGCCAGGAGCGAGCTGATCAACCGTTTTTCCGACCTGGTGGTGAAGAATGGCGGTGAAGTGGATCGCGTGGACGAGTGGGGCAAGCGCCGCCTGGCCTACGCCATCCAGTACAAGACCGAGGGCTACTATGTGCTGATGTACATCAAGGCCCCCGCCGAGCTGCCCCGCGAAATCGAGCGCAATATGCAGATCTCTGACAGCATCCTGCGCTATCTGACCGTGCGTTACGAGGGTGAGCTGCCCGCCAAGCGCGAGCCCCTGAAGCCCTACGCACCCCGCGAGGCCGCGCCCGTTGCCGAGGCTGCCGTTGCCCCCGCTGAAGCGCCCGTCGCTCCCGCCGAGGTGCCCGTGGCAGAAGCCGTTGACGACGAGAAGCCTGTCTCTGAGGCCGAATAAGGCCGTCCCACAAAGGATGGTGTGAAGTATGAATAAAGTCATCCTGATCGGCAATCTCGCAAGGGATCCTGAACCCTTTACCACGCAGAGTGGTATTTCGCGCTCCTCGTTTACCGTTGCGGTGAACCGGCGCTTTACCAATGCTCAGGGTGTGCGGGAGGCGGATTTTATCCCGGTTGTCGCATGGCGCCAGACCGCCGACTTCTGCAACCGCTACCTCACCAAGGGGCGCAAGGTTGCGGTGGAAGGCAGCATACAAGTCCGTTCCTATGATGCGCAGGACGGCTCCAAGCGCTATGTGACCGAAGTCATTGCCGACAATATCGAGGCTTTGGGCAGCCGCGATGAAGGCCAGGGTCAGGCCCGTCCCCGTGACAACGGCCCCACCCCGCCGCCCGCGCCGCCCGCCGGCCCCGCGATGAACGACTTCACCGAGGTTGAGGACGACGAGCTGCCGTTCTGATTTTCGGACCGGCCGTCTGACCATCGACCTGATTCTTCTTTGGGAGTGCGCTTAACGCACGCCCTATAATCCAAAAAGGAGGAACGCAACATGTCTGAGGATAGAGGCGAGCGCATTCGCCGCCCCCGCGGCCGCAAGCCGCGCAGGAAGGTTTGCGCGTTTTGCGTGGATAAGATCCAGCACATCGATTACAAGGATGTGGCCAGGCTCCGCCGTTTCACCAGCGAGCGCGGCAAGATTCTGCCCCGCCGCATGACCGGCACCTGCGCAAAGCACCAGCGTCAGCTCTCCACGGCCATCAAGCGCGCTCGCACGATCGCCCTGATGCCCTATGTGTCTGACTGATTGAAATCCATACACGGGACACCGCTGAAACGCGGTGTCTTTTTTCATTATGGATTATCATACAAACATATAGCTTTTTTACTTTACAAACCGCGGGCGTCATGTCATAATATAGCCGGGAATATATCAATTGCTTCATATTCGCGTCTCAATAGAGGCCGCGGATTTGCCTGACGGGAGGAATAAATACTATGGAATTCAAGCCGAGGGGCGTGGAGATGTCCAAAGGCAGCCGGTGGCTTCACCTAGTGGCGCTCTGCGCTGTCGGATTGGCCATCAACTACCTGCTGGCCAAGGTACCGCTTGCGCTGCACCTGCCCCTGTTTCTGGATAACGTTGGCAGCGCCCTGACCGCGGCGCTGGGCGGCTACATTCCCGGCATCGTGGTGGGCTTCCTAACCAACCTTGTCAACGGCATCGGGGCCCACGAGACCACCTATTACGGTTCGCTGACGGTGCTGATTGCCATCTGCTCGGCCTGGTTTGCCGAGCATGGCTACTACAACAAGCCCTCGAAGCTGCCCATCGTGGTGGCCGTGTTTGCGCTGATCGGCGGTGGGCTGGGCTCGGTGCTGACATGGACGCTGTACGGCTTTGAATTCGGCACCAGCCTCTCCGCGCCGTTGGCCCAGCGCATACTGGACGCTGGTATCATGAGCCCGTTCTGGGCACAGTTCACGGCGGACATGCTGATTGATATTGTCGACAAGGCCATCACCGTCGCCATCGTGGTGATTGTATTGCGCTTGCTGCCCCAGGCGACCAAGGACAGGCTCTATTTCGCCGGCTGGCAACAGGCGCCGCTGACCCGCAAGAAGATGATGGCGGTGGACCACAAGCGCGCCCGCAAGATGTCCCTGCGGTCGAAGATCATATTGCTGGTGGCCGCGGCCATGTTGATTATCGCCGCGGTGGTGACGGTGATCAGCTTCATACATTTCCAGAATGCCGCCATCGACGAGCAGGTCAAGCTGGCCTACGGCGTGTCCAACGTGGCATCCGACGCCATCGAAGCGGACCGGGTGGATGAATACATCACCAAGGGCTTCGATGCCGAAGGGTATGCCCGGGTGGACAAGCGCTTCAACGACCTGGCGAACAGCGCCGAGGAGATCGAATACGTCTACGCCTACAAGATCATGGAGGACGGCTGCCACGTGGTATTCGACGCCGACACGCCGGACACCCCCGGCTCCGAGCCCGGGGACATTATCGAGTTTGACGAGGCGTTCATGGACAAGCTGCCGACGCTGCTGGCCGGTGGCGAAATCCCTCCCATCCAGTCCAACGAAAAATATGGCTGGCTGCTGACGGTTTACAAGCCCGTCTTCGACAGCGAGGGCGTGTGCCAGTGCTATGTGGGTGTAGACATCAACATGAACCACATCGCCATCAGCGGCTACCAGTTCATGGCCCGGGTATTCTCGCTGTTCTTTGGCTTCTTCCTGCTGATCCTGACCGGCGCGATCTGGCTGGCCGAGTATAACATCATACTGCCCATCAACACCATGGATATCGCCACCGAAAATGCCGTCTACAACAGCGAGGAGGCCCGCGCCCAGACAGTGGAGCGCATCCACGAGCTGGACATCCGCACCGGCGACGAGATCGAAAACCTGTATCACTCTGTGGTCAGGACCACCGAGGATATGGTGGGCACCATCGAAAACGTGGAGCACCAGAACGAGGTCATCAGCCGCCTGCAGAACGGCCTGATCCTGGTGCTGGCCGACATGGTGGAGAGCCGCGACAAATGCACCGGCGACCACGTGCGAAAGACGGCGGCTTACGCGGACATCATATTGCGCGAGCTGAAGCGGGAGGGCGTGTACGCGGACCAGCTGACGGAAGCCTACATGCAGGACGTGGTCAACTCCGCGCCGCTGCATGACGTGGGCAAGATTCAGGTCTCCGACGCCATTCTGAACAAGCCCGGCAAGCTGACCGACGAGGAGTTCGAGATCATGAAGACCCACACCACCGCCGGCGCCGAGATCATTTCCCGGGCCATCGACATGGTATCCGAGGAGAATTCGGGCTACCTGAAGGAGGCCATGAACCTGGCCCACTACCACCACGAGAAGTGGAACGGACAGGGCTATCCCTGCGGGCTGGCAGGCGAGGAGATACCGCTGTCGGCGCGCATCATGGCGGTGGCCGACGTGTTCGACGCCCTGGTATCCAAGCGCAGCTACAAGGAGGGCTTCCCCTTTGAAAAGGCCATGGCCATCATCCGCGAGGGCTCCGGAAGTCACTTCGACCCCAAGGTGGTGGACGCCTTCGTCAATGCCCAGGATGAGGTGCACCGGGTGATGAACACCTACATGGGCAGTTAGAGCCAGGGAAGGTATGCGTAAAACGGCGGCGGCAGAGGTCATGAGCCCTTGCCGCCGCTTCCTTTGTGAACAATTCACCGGTAGAGTGAAATATCGTGATACAAAATAAAAATTGATTGAAATAATTGCCCATACAGAAAAATTGACTCGCAAAATGCGTAGATACCTGTTTAAGTAGAATCACATTTCAGAAAAATCAGATTCAGGCGGAAATATGATGGTCCGAACGAAAGTTTGTCGTTTTTATACAATGGCCGGACATAGTTGTATGCGAATTCTGAGTTTGTTCAACAAGTAGGTTCAAAGTGATGCCAATGAATGTTAAAACAGGCTTTTTCGCTGCAAACGCGATTGGGGGGATAGGAGAAAGAAGTCAGAGCAAGGGGATGGAAGGGGAGAATGGTACGGCTAAAAAGAGCAGATCAATAATGCACATCGATGCAAAATAGACGGTATATAAGCAAATAACAGATGAAATTGACCTTTATGAGCAATAAAGTAGATAAAAAACCGACAAAAAGCCGGTGTTTGTTGACATGGTAGAATTGTTATGAGCGAATTTCGGGACCTTTATCCAGGCGCAATACAGCTCCGCCGAAATCCGCGATGTCCTCGGGATCATGGGTGACCAGCAGGGTCGTCCGCCCGGCCAGCATCGACAGGGTGAAGTCGACGGCCCGCCTGCGGGTGTCGTCGTCCAGCCCCTTGAAGGGCTCGTCCAACAGCACCAGCGGGGCGGGAAACAGCAACGCACGGGCCAGGGCGACCCGCCGCCGCATGCCGCCGCTGAATTCCCGGACGGGCTGGGGCGATGCAGGGTCCAGGCTCAGCGCTGCCAGGGCGCCGGCGATGGCCGCCTCCCGTTGGGAGTCTCTCTTCAGCACGCAGCGCAGGCAGTCCGCGGCACACAGCTGGGGTGGCAGCCGGTCCTCCTGAAACACCATTGCGATACCCTCTGCCGGGATGCCGTCGATGCTGCCCGCGTCCGGCGCTTCCAGTCCGGCGATCAGCCGCAACAGTGTGGTTTTGCCGCAGCCCGATCGTCCCGTGACGCAGGTGAGCGTGCCCTGGGGGAAGGTGTGGGTCAGTCCATCCAGCACGACGTGGCCGTCGTAGGATTTGCGAAGGGCTTCTATGATCAGATCCATGGGTGAGTCCTTTCTTGGAGCTTAAATTCTGATTTATCGAGCTGGGCTCGATAAATCAGAATTTACCTTTCTCCCATATACTTTGCAGCCGCCCCAGCCCTATCCGCAACAGCCTTGCGCATCCCGCGCTGATGAGCACGATGGTCAGGGTCCACGCGAACAGGTCGGGGGTGGCCAGGTACACCTTGGCCTTGTACAGCTTTTCACCGATGGAGCCGCCGGGGATGCCAATGACTTCCGCGGCAACGCCGGATTTCCAGGCCAGGCCCATGGCTACCGACAGCGCCGAGGTCAGGCTGGGCATCAGCGCGGGCAGCGCCACGCAGCGCAGTCGGTTTAGTCGGGGCATGTGGAACACCCTTGCCATCTCCGTCAGCCGGGGATCGATCTGCCGCAGGCCGTCCAGCGTACCGGCGTATACCACGGGCAGCACGATCACTGCCACGATCAACAGGCTAAGCCGCCGGGAGGGCACCCAGATCAGCGCCGCGATCACGAAGGAGGCCACAGGCACCGACCGCATGGCCGACAGCAGCGGCGCGAGCAGGTCCGCCACTGGGGCGTATCGCGCAGCCAGGGTTGCCAGTGCGATGCCCGCCGCCGAGGCAAGCGCGTAGCCCGCCAGGATGTGGCACAGCGTGAAAAGCACCGAGCGCCAGTAGCCGCCGGTCTGTACCAGCGCCACCAGCCGCGCCAGCGTGTCCACCGGGGAGGCCAGCAGTATGCCCTGGCCCACGGCCATCGCCACGACCTGCCATGCGGCCACCCAGAACAGCGCCGCCAGTGCGAGTCGAAGCGGGCGGGTTGTGTTCTCTTTTTTCATCATCATACCTGTTATACCGATACCGTGTATTGTTGTGGTTCAGTCGGGCAAATTCTGATTTGTCGCTGGGGCGACAAATCAGAATTTATAACTGCCTGAGATCCTGCCCCCATTATACACGAAAACCGATGCGGTGTAAATTCTCTGCCAATCATTGTTGCCTATGAAAAACATAACACATTATATGTTGCTTCTGTGTACCTGTTGCGATAACATATATTTGGACCGATAAAACAGAATATTATAACGGGGTAAGCATGAACATATTCAATCTCATCTCACTGTTCGGCGGCCTGGCCATGTTCCTCTACGGTATGCGCATGATGGGGGATGGCCTGAAGGAGAGCTCCTCGGGCGCGCTGAAGCGGGTCATGGAGCGGGTCACGGGCACACCTCTCAAGGCATTCCTGCTGGGCCTGGTCATGACGGCGGTAATCCAGTCCTCCACGGCCACCATCGTGATCACGTCGGGCCTGGTGGGCGCGGGTATCATCTCGCTGCACCAGTCCCTGGGCATCATCATCGGCGCGAACGTGGGCACCACGGTCACCGGCCAGATCATCCGCCTGCTGGATCTGAACGCATCAGGGGGCGGCGCTTCGGTGCTGGAGTTCTTCAAACCCTCCACGCTGGCTCCGCTGGCGTTGATCATTGGCATCGCGCTGATCATGAGCAAGAAGGGCCAGGACAAGATCGGGCGGATTATAATAGGCTTCGGCATACTGTTTACCGGCCTGATGAACATGACTGACGCGGTCAGTTCATTGACGGAATCCGGTATCGTAGAGGTTTTGTTTTCCCGTTTGGGAGAGAACCCCCTGATCGGTTATCTCGTTGGCCTGGCGGTTTCCTTCGTTCTGCAAAGTTCTTCGGCTTCTATCGGCATATTGCAGGCGTTCTCCATGTCAGGTGTACTGACCTTTAACGCCGTCTATCCGGTGTTGATGGGTATTTACCTGGGCGACTGCGTGACCACCGCCATCGTTTGCAACATCGGCGCGAAGCCTGATTCCAAGCGTGTCGGTGTGGCGAACATTCTGTATAACCTGGGCAAGACGGCGTTGATACTGATTGGCGTGAGCATTGCCCACAGGATGGGCCTGTTGGATGCGCTTTGGAGCAAGACGGTTCATTCGGGTGACATCGCCAATGTCAACACCGTGTTCAATCTTGCCAGCGCGCTGCTGCTGCTTCCGGCGATGGGATTGTTCGAGAAGCTGAGCCTGAAGCTGGTGAAGGACGAGCCCGCCGAGGCCCTGGCCTCGCCCCGGGCCCAGGAGTTGCGGGTGCTGGACGGCCTGAACCCCGTGTTCCTGGCCACCCCTGGCCTGGCATTCAACGCCTGCTACGACGTGCTGATGGAGATGTTCCGGGTAGCGGAGTGCAACATCTACCGCGCCTTTGACGTGGTCAACGCCTTCGACGCCGACCTCATGGTTCGCATCCGCGGGGATGAGGACGCCCTGGACACCATGGCGGACCGGGTCAGCGGCTACCTGATGCAGATCTCGGCCCACATCACTTCGGATGATCATTCGGAGGTCATGAACCACTACTATTCCACCATCTCTGAATTCGAGCGCCTTGGCGACCACGCCATGAACATCGGCGAGGACGCCGAGGAGATGAACAAGGCGGGCGTGAGCTTCTCCGAAACCGCGCTGAAGGAGCTGGCCGTGGTGCGCGACCTGCTGCGGGCGGTGCTGAACTACACCGGCCGAACCTTTGAAAAGTGCGACGCCAAGGCCGCCGCCCACATCGAGCCCCTGGAGGAGGTCGTGGACGACATGGTCAACGCCCTGCGCCAGAACCACCTGGAGCGCCTGCGGCTGCACCAGTGCTCGGTGCTGGCCGGCACGGAATTTTTGAACATGCTCTCCGACATCGAGCGCATCTCGGATATATGCTCCAACGTGGGCGTGTTCACCATCGCCCGGGTCAGGCCGGAGATCAAGCATGAGATCCACGACTACGTCTCCCGCCTGCATTCCGGCAAGGACGAGGCCTTCAACCGGGAATACGAGGCGGCCCACGACCACTACTTTGCGCTGCTGAACGCCGGGGAGGGGAGCGCATGAACATACAGATCTTCGGAACGAAAAAGAGCGCCGATACCCGCAAGGCCGAGCGCTGGTTCAAGGAGCGCCGCATCAAGGCCCAGGTGATCGACCTGCTGGACAAGGGCATCAGCAAGGGCGAGCTGCGCAGCGTGGCCCAGGCCTGCGGCGGTATCGACGCGCTGCTGGACGAGGACGCCCGGGACCGGGACGCCCTGGCCCTGGTGAAGTACACCGCCCCGTCCCAGAAGGAGGACGCGCTGCTGGAGCACCCGCAAGTGCTGCGCCAGCCCATCGTGCGCAACGGCAAAAAGGCCGCCGTTGGGTATTGCCCGGAGGCCTACGAGCGCTGGCAGAAGGAAGAACAACGGTAATATGATGCAGGGGCGGCGATGCGCCACCCCTGCAATTTCTTTATCCGTTTCCCCTCATCCCAACGCGCAATCCAGCGCCATCATCACCGTGAAGCCAAGGGCGAACATCAGCGTGCCCAGGTTGGAGTGGGCCCCGGCCTGGGTTTCGGGGATCAGCTCCTCCACCACCACGTAGATCATCGCGCCGGCGGCGAATGCGAGCATGTAGGGCAGTGCGGGCACCACCAGCGATGAAAACCAGATGGTCAGCAGCGCCCCCACCGGCTCCACCGCCCCGGAGAGCACGCCGTACAGGAACGCCTTGCCCTTGCCGGTACCCTCTGCCCGCAGGGGCATGGAGATGATTGCGCCCTCGGGGAAGTTCTGTATCGCGATGCCCAGCGCCAGGGCCAGCGCACCGGCGGCGGTGATGCCCGCCTGGCCCTGGAGCAGCCCCGCGTACACCACGCCCACGGCCATGCCCTCGGGCAGGTTGTGGATCGTCACCGCCAGCACCAGCTTCGTGGTCCGGGCCAGGGTGTTGCGCGGGCCCTCCTCCTCATTCAGACCCGCGTGCAGGTGGGGGACCACCTTGTCCAGCAGCAGCAGGAACAGCACGCCCACCCAGAAGCCCACCGCGGCGGGCAGGAAGGCCATCGGCCCCATGCCGTTGTTCTGTTCAATGGCGGGCAGCAGCAGGCTCCACACCGATGCCGCCACCATCACCCCCGCGGCAAACCCCGTCAGTGCCCGCTGCACCATGGCGTTCAGCCTGCCCCGCATGAAGAATACGCACGCCGCGCCCAGCGATGTGCCCACAAAGGGGATCAATATGCCCCGAACAACCTCCATATTCATACTCAAACCTCCCTTGGTTTTGATGGGGACAGTATATCACCTTTCTTTAGTTAGATATATCTAACTTCTGTTAATTCGTGAGAACTTTTTGCGGATGGATGCCCCCGGGTTTTCCTTACACCGATACTATATGCAAATGCACGCTTGTCGGTTAAACAACCAGTGATTAGTGGCTAGTGAAGGAGGAAATCCTTGCGGATTTCTTTTGATAAAAGGACCGAGAAACGTTGAAACCTCTGCCGTTCCCATTGAATCAAATAAATCCCGTAGGGATTTGCTCCACCACTAGTCACTAGCCACTAACCACTAATCACTCAATTCTGATTTATCGAGCACAGCTCGATAAATCAGAATCTCCCCCTCTCCCTCCCGACACAAAAAAACACTTCGCCCGGGATGGCGACCGCTTGAATGGGTGCCATCCCGGGCGAAGCGAAGAATCCTATGCTTTGCGTCGGCGAAGCCTTACTTGCCCATGAAGCCCTTGATCTTGCCCAGCAGGCCGGCGGCGTCCTTCAGGTCGAACTTGCTCAGGTCGATCTGGCCCTTGACGCCCTCGATGACCTTGTTGATCTGGTCGTCGGGCAGGTCGATGCCGAAGGTTTTCTCCAGCAGCTGTACGGGGTTGCTGAGGAAGCTCTTGATGAGGTCGGGGTTGCTGGTCAGTTTGGCGACGACGTCCGCGATGATTTTCTGGATATCCATGGCAATTTGCGCTCCTTTCGAATTGGCTGGAATCATTATACCCCTTGTCGGTGGGGATTGCAAGTTTTTCATTGCGGGGTGGGGTTTGCGAACGCGCTTAATACGGATGGGTTATAATCTGGCAAAACCGTGGCGATGTAACGCCAGAGGGAGGCTATATATGGAAGCGAACCAGTTTTCCCGGACCCGGCTGCTGTTGGGCGAGGAAGGCATGGAACGTCTGGCGAAGGCCCGCGTGGCGGTGTTCGGCCTGGGCGGGGTGGGGGGCAGCGCGGCGGAGGCGCTGGCCCGCAGCGGCGTCGGCGCGCTGGACCTGTTCGACGACGACGTGGTGAGCCTGACCAACCTGAACCGCCAGGCCGTCGCCACCGTCCACACCCTGGACATGGCCAAGGTGGATGCCATGGCCGAGCGCGTCGCAGCCGTCGCGCCGGGTGCCCGCGTGGTAAAGCACCGCATGTTTTACGTGCCCGAGAACGCCGACGGGGTGGATCTGTCCGTCTACGACTATATCGTGGACGCCGTGGACACCGTCGCCGCCAAGCTGGAGCTGGCCGTGCGCGCCACGGCCCTGGGCGTGCCCATCATCAGCGCCATGGGGGCGGGGAACAAGCTGGACCCCACAAAGCTGGTGATCTCCGACATCAGCAAGACCTCGGTGTGCCCGCTGGCCCGGGTGATGCGCCGGGAGCTGCGCAAGCGGGGCATTGCCCACCTGAAGGTGGCTTGGTCCACCGAACCGCCCGCCCCGCCCCGGGGCGAGCTGCCCCCGGAGGACGCCGCCCATCCCCGCCGCAGCATCCCCGGCAGCACCGCCTTCGTGCCGCCCGCCATGGGCCTGGCCATCGCCGCGGAGGTGGTGCGGACGCTGGCGGGGGTATGAACAAAAGCGCCCGGCGAAGGGCGCTTTGGAAGGATTAACCCAGCTTTCGCCTGGGGCTTGTGTCCTCCTCGCGGGGGTGTGCCCGCTTGAACTGGCGAAATAGAAGGGCGGGGTATGGCCCCGAAGAAACAAATCAACTGTAGGGGCGGCGTTGCCCTTACAACGCTCTACGGATTCCGATTTGGCGAGCTATTGCCGAGGCGTCCAAAAGTAGCCTTCCCCGGTGATTTTTCAAGTCCTGCGAAATTGAAAAATCAGTTTCGCCTATGGCAAAACCGGAAATCCCTCAGGATTTCCGCCTCTTTGGGGAAGGTGGATTTCCCGGAAAATGCTTGCATTGTTCCAAGGCGACAAGCCCTTGGGCTTGTCGG
>CADBVG010000033.1 GCA_902798105.1 uncultured Eubacteriales bacterium | reverse complement strand
ATTTGGATTATCTCCTCTCTTGATAATCCTATTGTACTACTCTTACTGTCCAAAAGAACTCCCTCGACCGACTTATCACCCTATTTCCTGACTAACACCTTTCATTATGATTCCCGCGTCCGGTACCGCGGCAGATATAGGCGCTCTGTCTGAGGGCGCTGCACAGCTCATCGGCATAGGCCCTGAAGTCTTCCGCGTAGGCTGCACAGGCGGCTTCATCCATGAGCACCGCGTCACTGGTCCTGAGAACCTCACCGACCTCCTTTTCCATCTCATCATAGGGGATCCAGAGGATACCCTCACGCACAGGCATGAGGAAGCCGCCGGCAGAATCTCCCTGGCTGATGGGATAGCGCCAGATCAACTCGCAACAATACTGCTTATACTGCCTCTCCCGAAGCCCGGCCAGGGCGGCATCCGTGCCACCGTTCTCATCTATTTCTGAGAGCAGCTTCTTCATGGTCGGGAGCTCATCAGGATTCAGTTTTTTATCCATGTATTTCCATGTGGTTTCCATAATCATCTCTCCTCATCAGTACACGATGTGCATATCCGGCAGCATGGCGCGCTCCCTGGCCTCTGCTGCAGCGGCAATTTCATCCGGACTGTCCATATCGTAGTCGGCAACATAGACGGTGGCGTAGGGGTTTGTCGAACGGACCTCCTGCACCAGCCCGCCGCGCACCGTGATGACAATGTCGGGCGCATTGCGCTTCTGCGCCTGCAGATCGAGGTAGCGATGCGGGCGCATCTTCGTTTCCACATAGGGTGCCAGTTGGTTCCGGCGCAGAGTTTGGACGTTCAGGTTGTATAAGCTGAGTGCCAGCCCTGTCATCTTTTCCGGACACAGGCGTTTCAACAGCAACGTGTCCCGGATACAGGCGCGTGACAGGATAATCGGTGCCTTGCTCATTTCTCCCTCCAAAACGCAGAAAAAGCACCCTGTTTCCAGAGTGCTTTCCTCAATAGTCCTCTTCCCACATTTCCGGCGGCAGCAGTTCCTGCCCGAAGAGGTTGTACCACCGTCCGCACTTCGGGCACTGGCACGCGGCCCGGTACTGGTCATGGAGATAGACCGTCTCGCCACACCTGCAGGTCCCCCGATCTTCCTCCTTGTACTCAAGGCGAATCTCTACGACCTCGTTGGCCCGTTTGAACGCTTCGGGATGCTGCCGGCAGTATTCGAGATTGCGCAGCGCGTCGGATGTGAGTCCTTCATCCACAACCCCGTTTGCATCACAGGGAAATCCGTAGCCGTTCCCGTGGCCGTCATCAAAGGCCAGCTCGTAGCGTACTTCCGTGACATACTCCCCACGGATGATATTGGTCAGCATTGTATTGTCCTCCTATTATTTTGGCGGGGATGCCGATGGCAAACCCGCCGCATCACATTTCTATGTGTGAACCGAATAGTACAGCTTCGGCTTCACGCCTACAGGTGTGTGGACAGTCGTCTCATGCAAAATGAGTCCTCCGTTCATGGGACAACCGCTGCTGGTCTCGAAGTAGAAGCTTGTGCCATAGTCCCGGTACAGGGTCATATTGTCGGAGCGCCAGTAGAAGTTATCGCGAAGGGCTTTGCGAAGGGCGGATCGTGTGATAGAAGACTTGGCAACTTCCCTGATCGCCTTGGCGGCTGGAGCGGCGTTGATATGAGCCTGAGGATTCTGAGGACGATACAGATAACGTGTCGGCACCCCTGTTTCTATCAGGATTGCGAACACCTCACAAGGTATCTCTATACGCTGGCGGAAGCCCTTCAGGGTTCCATCCGAGTATTCGGAGAGCCAATCGAAGGTGAGGTGGAGCCGATTATCATAATTGTGGATGCTGATATGGTTCCCACAGTCGGAATCATAGAGAGTTCCAGGATTGCCGCTGAGAACCTGTTTCATTCTTTCCCGCAGAATCAGGAACCTTCCCCGGCGTCCGTGCCTGCGGCAATAGGTGGAAACCGCGATGAAATCATCGTCTGCTGACAGCTTGATCAGGACATTGGGTATATTGGGATTGTCCATGGGTCTCATCCCCTTCTCGGTGATTTCAGAGATGCACCCGCATAATTTGTATTCTTGTCTGTTTTCCCTCCGCGCCTCCCGAAAGTACGGCGATAATAATGGATTTGTTGCACGCTGATCTACAGTGGAAAGATTCCCAAATACTGAGAGCAAGGACTTTAAAGCTGGTTCCAGCTTGATCACGTGGGTTATTCTGGGTACGATGGGTACGCTGTGGGTACGCTGAAAAAAGGGTTCGTACCCACTGAAAGCCTCGATGACATCGGCACTTTGGAGCAATGGGTACGATGGGTACGCTATTTTCCAAACCCTTTATATAGTATTTTACGTGTAAGTATTATCTAACTGCATGTATGTATTGTCTAACTACATGTACGTAGTTATCATAATTTTTTATCTATATATTAATAGAAAAGTATCGTACCCATCGTACCCAAGAGGCCTATTTTCCCGTATTTACCGAGGTTTTCCCCGGGTACGATTACCGGGTACGATGGTTTTTCGAGCGTACCCATCGTACCCAGGATCAAGTGGTTTCAAACGGATTATCTCTGGATTCTATTTCCTTCTGTAGGTGGTTCTCTCCCGCCTATATCGGCAATCCACATCATCTCTTTCTTGGCGAATTCCCGGGGTGCGGGGTAAAGGCTCGCCATCTGATGCTTATTAAGACATGACCGCTTCACGAATCAACCGGCAAAGGTCTTCGTCGGCGTATTGTGGGATAAAGGGAATACACCGAATAAACTGGGCACGATCCAGGTTGATCCTGTTCTGAATGCTGGTATAGTTCAACTTTCCTTCTGTAGTCAGGCTTCTTGCTGCCCAAACCACTTCACGCGCCCAGTACTGTTCATAACTTTCCGCGTGGTTCTCGATATACGCCTTGCACCGCGGGAGCTTGCGGATCTGCTTCTTCGGCAGGCACAGCGTCCTCTCCACCGCGCCGAGCGTCACTCTCCTGGGGCGATCATCACCTGTAGAAAGAAAACGCTTTACCAGTGCCTTCACCTTCGGAAGCGTCACGCGGTCCAGTTCCCCATAGTCCTGCTTGTGCCTTCCACCTTCACCAGGCTGATGCCGTGGTTTCCCGGAATGCTTATGATACCGCCCCTCCCCTATGGCTTTTACCACATCGTAAGATGCCCCCAGTTCAGCAGCGATTGCAGGATACTTCATGCCCTTGTCACGCAGTTCCCGCACACGCGCATCAAACAGGTCCGGCTGTGGTGCTGCCGGCAGTGTCATATGCGCCAGCTCTTCGACCGGTATCTCCAGGAACAGGGCGATCATGCAGATTTCTACAAGGTTGAAGCGATACCCGTTGAAAACCTTCTGTAGCTGCCACGTTTCCGTGAAGGTATTGCCGGGAAGCGCTGCATAGTAATCCGAGAATTCCCTCTGCAGAAGCGTGATGTTCCTCTGCTCGCCTCGCAGCGATATATACTTTGTCCCATGAAGCCTGCTGTGCAAAAACTCTCCAACCTTCACCGGATTATTGACGTCCAACTCAGAGTTGAAGAGTTCCAGCACGTATTCCGCAAGTGCGATTTGAAGTGTGTTCTCACATTTCATCACCTCGGAAGCTTCAGGAATCACCTCTTCCGCAGTTGTAAGAACCGGCGGCGTATTGGCGCTGACAACCAACGCGCTGTCGCATAGATAGCAGACGTGCTCGGCGCACACGTCGATTCCCTGGATCTGTGCCGACCTGTGCCAGTACGCCTCCCCATAGATTTCCCTGTCCCGCTCCGCGCACACCGGGCAGTATCTCAGATAGCGCGTCCTTTCTTGGCGCCTATGGGTTACCTTCAGCATCATATAGGGTCTTCCCTCCATGCGGCTCATCTGCTGAAGCGCCTCCTGGCGAGCCTCCACCGGCAGGAAACGTGCATAGGCCGGAACCATGGTGTGCTCCAGTATCACTGCATCAGGGCTTGTTCCCATGGTTATCCGCTTCCACGCCTCCTCACACATGGGATTGACGAAGTACATGTCCGGGCGGATCGAAGGAACCGCGTAGAGATCCCTGGCGGCGTGAATGTATGCCAGATACCCGCTGCGCTGATAATACCGTGCCAGCAGGCTGTACACCAGCTCGTCCGGGTAGAAATCCGGCATGAATCCAATCACACCGCCACCTCCTCAACCGAAAAATGTTCCCGAAGTGCATCGACCACGCTGCGGTTTCCGTTCTTAGCGATCGCTACGATTTCCGAAACGGAAACGTTGTCAGGCGTCTTGACCTCACCCTTCACCGTGCCTCTTCCATCAGCAGCCTCCGCCGGTTTCTTTGCCTTCGGCTTCGACGCCTGGCTGACACGGGGCTTCGCCGGCTTCACATAGCGGTGGATCATCTGCATCCGCTGATAGGCTTCATTCAGCGCCACGATGTCCAGCGTCTCCCTTCCGTTCAGTATGGCGATCTCCTGGGCATCGTGGATCAGGGAAACCACGATGGAGATGACCCCGGCGCTGTGTTCGTACAGCCACTCAATGATGGCTTCCGTAATGTCCGTCCGGTTGCGAACATACTGGTAGCCGAACAGCGTCCCACAGAACTCCCGGAAGTACCTGTCATAGGGCAATTCGCTGTAGTGAAGGCCCAGAGAGCGGCGGGCGAGCTGCATGGCCTGCTCGAAGAACTGGCAGCTGTCGGGCGTGCCGACCATGCAGATGGAGATGCCGGAGCAGTTGATAAGCTGGGTCAGGGAGCCCACCAGTGCCTTGCCGTTCTTGCTGTTGACGACATGCTGGATCTCATCCACGACCAGCAGCCCGATGTGGTTCAGCGCCACTTGGCTCACGGAGCCGATGAGCATATCCGTGGTCGCCCTCGCCCGCACGGCGTTGTCGTAATACCTGGTATCCAGCTCCTCGTCCACCTGCCGCAGGATTTCCAGCAGGAGCCCCTTCACGGAGCTGTCGAACGGGCATTGTACCACCACACAGGGCACGATCTTCGCGCATGGCTGTTCCAACCCAATGATCCTGTTTTCAGAGATCAGCCGAATCGCCTTGGAGATGGCGCTGCTCTTGCCGATGCCGGAAGTGCCGATGATCGTGAAGCTGTCTGAGCCGCCCAGGATGCCGCTGTAATCCCGCTGTTTCACCGCCTTGTAGTTCTCGGCGTACTGCCTGACAGCCAGCCTGGAGCCCTTTTTCTGGAGGCTGCGGATGAGCGCGAGGTACAGCTTGCTGTAGATCTCCACGCTCATCGCGGAGGGCAGGTAGATGTCATAGAGATCCGACAGCCTCATCAGGCGCACGGCCTCATCTTGGTCACACACGCCGGGGTCGTATTCCGGCATCACCTTCAGCGCCCGCATCAGTTCATCCCCGGACAGCATCCGTGGCAGCGCCCCGATGAGCGCGTTGGCATCAATCATCCTTCGTGCCTCCCTTCATGTAATCCCTGTGCTTCCGAAGCTGCTCCCGGCTGCGGTTCCCGCGGATGTTCTTCAGCTTCGTGTCGCCGGTTTTCTTCGCGGTTCCCGCAATGGTTTCGATGTGGTCCGCCAGGTCGATTCGTGCCTGGAGGCTTTCCTCCTGCGCCGCCCTGACCAGCCGCTTTCGGTTCTCCTGCGCCTGCTGCACACCGTTCAGATCCTTCCCGGCGTACCTGCCCTCAATGAGGTCAAAGCGCACATATTCGCCCTTCTCCAACAACCACACACAGCCCACGTCATCGGGATTGTAGGCCACCACGGCTTCTCCACCCTGGAGGTAAGACTCGGTGTAGTCGTCATGCCTGTAGCGCATCTGGTTGACCTTCAATCCGGAACGTGAGAACCTGCCCGTAGTACGCGGCAGCAGCGTGAGGACGAGCTGTTCACGGGAAACGGGAATCAGGTCAGCGGACGGCTGTTTCCGCCCGTAGTTCCAGATCGCGGCTGCGTAAGGCTGAACCCCCTTTCCCAGCATATCATCGGTATAAGGATAGTTCTCGATAATCCGCTTGCTGTTGTAGTACAGAATGCAGTTCAGCACGACCTTCTCAAACTGCTCCATGGTCAGGCAGGCGTCCTTCCTGTAGTCGTGCGCCCCGCGCTCCTGGTAGTCCGGCTCGATGACGCCCTTGCCCTTCAAGTGGGGCTTGAACGCGCTCTGGATGAGGTCGAAGAACTTCTCCACCACGCCCTTCAATTCCGGCCTGTAAGCGGGCAGATTGACCACCGTGACGCCCAGCTCCGCGATCTGCTCGAAATTCTGGGAAGCGTATTCTGAACCCATGTCCGTGACCAGTGTGCCTGGAAGCATGCCTGCACAGTTCCATTGGCCTTCAACGATCGTAATGCCAAACCGCTTGCAGTACGCCGCCTTGTCCTCGATAACGCTCAGCATGAGCCCTCTCAGGCTGTAAGTGCCGCCCTCCCAGGAGAGCGTATAGCCACAGCACAGCCCGCTGTAGGCGTCGATGCAGGCCGTGAGGATGGGTCTACCCACCACTCCGCCGGCTTCGTTGACCAGGTAGATGTCGCAGATGGTGGAGTCCAGCATGGCCACGCCGACGTGAGACGCGAACTCCTGCACGCCGTCCCCCAGCAAGGGGCGGTGGTCCCGCTGATACTGCCGTATACCCTCCCGGGAGATGTAATAGTCCTGTAGGCTCTTGTGCTTGCGGTAGAAATACCGGAACTGGTGGAAGGAGGGGTATTCTGGCAACAGGTTCCCGCCCTCATCGCAATACCGCTCTTTCAGCATGAGCGTATACGCCGTTCGTAGGCTGTTTCGGTTCTTCGTATAGTAGAATTTGTTCAGCGCCCAGCGAATGTTCTTTTCATCCTTGGAAAGGTCTGGTTTTCTCGCCTCATTTCCTGGTGCGAGAGCAAGGATGCTTTGAAATGCCAGGTACTTACACAGATATCTCCGAACCGATTTCTGGCTTACTCCATGTATTTCTGAAGTCATTGCTATCATTTGCGCGCGCTTTCTCTCATCCCCCACAAATGGCAGAACGGAAGAGATGATTGTGAACCTCTCATGCATGATCTGTTTTGCCTGATGAGACAATTCATCGACGCTTTTCGCAAAGCATCCCTCTCTCTTCCAGTCGGCCTCATCCATCTGATGATATTGCTGAAGGATGTGCAGAGTTTCCCAGCGAGGCATGGACAGGTGGGCGCAGTCTATAACCAGCACCAGATTCTCCTTTTCATCCAGCACACGGACAATGCTGTTTCCATGCATCCAGAGGCTACGGTTCAGCATCTATCACCAACCCCCAGTCAGTTACTCCATGTCGAAGCCAGTATTCTCTTGAGGCATCCAGCAGTTTTAATGTCATTGGTTTGTTGAGTAAACGCCGGTAGATGCACTCTCTGACCATTAACTCGCCGTTTGATTTCAAGCAAACGAAATCAGAAGTATAGTCTCCCAACGACAAGCCATCCAGCGAAACATTGCATCGCATTTCAGCAATATCTTCTCTCTCAGCCAGTCTCTCAGCATAAACACGCTGTATGTCGTCATAGGTACGACACACACCAGCACACTTTGCAATCTGTTTCTTTTCACACCTGCCTTTGTAGTTCTTTTTTCTCATGATTCAGCCTCCTTCCGCGTCGAGATTTCAGCTTCCCAGATTTGTCCTCATTTCCCCAAATTGATGCTCATTTTATCGAAATTCCCCCAAAAACGAAATATCGCCTGTTTCGTTTTTGGGAAACGTCAAAATCAGAAAAGCCTGAAAAGCACTGGTATCACGGTGTTTTCAAGCTTTACTCATTTTCCCAAATCCACGGTTTTCCAAAAGTACTATGTTCCGGGGCAAGGTCACTGTCCCTGAAAAGGGCAAAATCACTGTCCCTGGATACTGTCCAATTTTCGACCCTATATCTTCTCACACCCTCCCCCTCTCCCCGGACCCCTCACCCCCACCCGGGCGGATACAGGGGTTGCTTCGAGGTCGCTACGATCACGGCGCGGATCCCGGCGAAATCCCAAAAACGGAGCACTGTCGCGCCGCATCTTGCGCCGATATCGTAGCGACCTCTTTTCCGACCTTTCCGAGGCTCATCAACGCCACCCTTATGCCGCGAAATCGCCGCAATACCAGGGCTTTTGGGCGACCCAGTGTCGTATATAGAGCATTCCAGAATCGGGCGCTGGGACGAACACCACAACGGGATCCGTCTCCATTTCCGAAGCGGAAATGGGGGCGTTTCGTTACAGATTTGGGAACGGTTTTGGCATAGAAAAACGCTCCGAGGTCCACCTGGAAGCAGCCCAGGTTCGGAGCGTTTTTCCGTGTTTCGTTGTTTGTCGTTCAGTTCTCGGTTCGTGCTCGTTTCGTGCTCGTTTCAGTTTCGCTCAGGGACAACTTTTTTGCCCCTCCCAGGGACATCGGGGTTGCCCCTTGACAAGTACCTTATTCCCACTCGATTGTAGCCACAGGCTTCGGGGAGAGGTCGTAGAGCACGCGGTTGACGCCCTTGACCTCGGCCAGGATGCGGTCGGTAATCTTCAGCAGCACGGGCCACTGCACCTGTTCCACGGTGGCGGTCATGGCGTCCACGGTGTTGACGGCGCGGATGATGACGGGCCACTCGAAGCAGCGGGCGTTGTTGCGCACGCCGGTGGAGCGGAAGTCGGGCACGACGGTGAAGTACTGCCACACCTTGCCGCGCAGGCCGGCGATATCGAACTCCTCGCGCAGTATGGCGTCGGCCTCGCGCAAGGCCTCCAGCCGGTCGCGGGTGATCGCTCCCAGGCAACGCACGCCCAGGCCGGGACCGGGGAAGGGCTGGCGATAGACCATGCTGTCGGGCAAGCCCAAAGCCACGCCGCAGGCGCGCACCTCGTCCTTGAACAGCATTTTCAGCGGCTCGACCAGCTCGAATTTCAGGTCCTCGGGCAGGCCGCCCACGTTGTGGTGGCTCTTGACCATTTTGGCGGTCTTGGTGCCCGATTCCACGATATCGGGGTAGATGGTGCCCTGGCCCAGGAACTCGATGCCGTCAAGCTTGCGGGCCTCCTCCTCGAACACGCGGATGAACTCCGCGCCGATGATCTTGCGCTTCTGCTCGGGGTCGCTGACGCCCGCCAGCTTGCCCAGGAAGCGGTCCACCGCGTCCACATAGATCAGGTTCGCGCCCAGCTGGTTGCGGAAGACCTCAACCACCTGCTCGGGCTCGCCCTTGCGCAGCAGGCCGTGGTTCACGTGCACGCAGGTCAGCTGGTCGCCGATGGCGCGGATCAACAGCGCCGCCACCACCGAGGAATCCACGCCGCCGGACAGGGCCAGCAACACCTTTTTATTGCCCACCTGCTTTTTGATCAGCTCAATCTGGTCGGCGATGAAGTTGTCCATGTTCCAGTTGGCCTCGGCCTTGCAGGTGTCGAACACGAAGCTGCGCAGCGCCTCGCGGCGGGGGCCTTCGCCCTCAGGCCAGTGGTCCAGGGTCACGTCGGCCTTCTTCGCTGCATGGTCCGCCGCCAGCAGCGGCACGCCCGCGCCGTACACGGCCTCGGAAGCGTCTATGGCCACGCCATCCACAACGCGGTTTTCGCCGCCGTTGAGTATGATGCCCTTCACGTTGGGCAGCGCCGCCAGCTGAGCCGCGGTGATATCATGGGGATGAATCTCCGTATACACGCCCAGGGCGCGGATGTCCCTGGCGATCAGGGTGTTCTGGGAGCTGCCGAGATCCAGTATGACGATCATATCCTGCTGCATAATGTACCTCCCCATTCATTGTCGTATAAAAAATTACCCTGCTATTGTATCACCGCACTCCCGCCCGCGTCAATTAATGAAAAGTTATGAAGCGGAAGGATGCGTTAAAATATACCTTCAACAGCGCTGTAGCGGCGGCTTCCAGGCCGCCATTTTGGCGGCGCAGGCACCGCCGCTATCTGCTCACCCCTGCGCATCCAGCGCCTCGGGGCCAAAGGGCTCGATCTTCTTCAGCGTGCCGTCGGCCAGCTTGTTCATGCGGTTCCTGAACCGGCAGATGAAGGCCTCGGGGTCGGCCTGCTGGTAGCCAGGCTGCTCAAAGCCCTCCCGCCCGAAGATGACGGAGTAGATGTAGGCGTCCTCCACATCCCCCTTGCTGTCGCGGCGCTGGGTGTAGGCCGACAGCAGTATCTTTTCCATATGGGGCGTGACGCAGAAGAAGTGGCTGGCGCAGAACATGCCCAGGCCAAACACGCAGCGGGCATATTCCGCCTTCAGTTCCTTCTGGCTCTTGGCGGCCTCCTTGATTTGGCCCGAAGCCAGCTGGCGCGCCTTCACGGTAGGCAGGTGCTCGATCTCCGGCAGGTCCATATCCGCCATCAGCACGCCGTCGGTATACTCATAGCTGATCTTGAAGTCGATGGGCAGGGACAGCTGGGACAGCCAATCCCCGATGGACGCCTCCACGGCCTCGTCCGACGGGGGCAGGGCCAGCTCCTGCTCGGACCAGTCCCGGGGCAGGTCGCGGGCCAGCGCGCCGATGTTCACAAAGGCCTCGGTGAGGGCCTCGGCCTGGGCCAGCTGGGCCTCGACGGCGGGGTCCGTCCGGCCGGCCGCCGACGCGGCCTTGGCGCCGGGGGCCGCTTGCCTCCCGCTGCCGTTGAAGTCCACCAGCTTTCTCCGGTCGTACAGCCCCGTGCCCGGGATGCCGGTATTCAAAAACACCCCTTCCCGGCCCACATTGGCCGAAATGCCCTTGCCGGGACCCACGGTAAAGCTGACGCCGGACTTGGAAACGTTCATCTTCAATCCCTTGAACAGGTTGATGGTCTTGCGAAAGCGCATGGTCGTATCCTCCCCTGCTTCGTTTTTGATGGGTTTATTGTATCGTATTCGGGCCTGAAACACAAGGAAAACCGCCGGTTAAGCATTGACTTTCACGCAATATTAATTTAATATAGAATCAGAACGCAGACAAATTCCAAGGAGGTTGAACCCATGAAAAGGCTTCGCATGATGATCGCGCTGATGCTGGCATTGGCGCTGCTGGGGGCGGGCGCGGCCCAGGCCCAGGCCTACACGAATTACGCCACGGGCTATGAAAACCTGATCGGCGCCATGGAGATCGTCAACTGCGCGTCCTGGGCGTCCCTGCGCAGCTATCCGGATTCCGCCAGCGCGCGGCTGGCGAAGGTGCCCCTGGGGGCGGTGGTCATCAACTGCTACTACCAGGACGACCGCTTCACCTACTGCGAATACAACGGCGTGGGCGGCTACATACTCAACAGCAACCTGTCCTTTATCTATGGGCCCATCGGCTACGAATATCGCGAGGACAGCTACATGGGCAACATGCAGATTACCAACTGCCTGGCCTACGCCTCGCTGCGGGATTACCCCAGCACCGGCGGCAACCTGCTGATGCGCGTGCCCCTGGGCGAGATCGTGACAAACGTGTTCTACCACGACGACAAGTTCTGCTACTGCATCTACAACGGCGTGGAAGGCTACATCCAGACGAAGAACCTGAGCTGGGTGTCCGGCGGCGGCAGCGCGAGCTATGACAGCAGCTGGATCGGCGACGCCTGGATCGTCAACTGCACCTGGGCCTCCCTGCGCGAGCAGCCGGACACCTCGTCCTATCGCCTGTACAAGGTGCCCAAGGGGATGAAGGTCACGAACTGCTACTACGTCAACGACCGCTTCGCCTGCTGCACCTACAACGGCACGGTGGGGTATATCCTGGTGGACAACCTGGGCTGGTAGACGGGCTGAATATGGGGCTGTCCATGCAATGCACCGGAGCATAACGCCCTGTAGCATCGTCGCCTGCGCCGCCAAGACAGTTACATCAGAAGATGCCATTACCCCTGGGGCAGGTCGCTGGCCGCAAACGTGCCGTCGGCACGCAGGGTGAGCGTCAAATCGGCGGGAAGGGAGTGCTCCAGACACAGGCGGGCGTTGCGCATATCGCTGTCGTCCACGTGGCGGGTGGCCGCTTCCAGTGTCTTGCCCGTGGCCACGTGGCGGGCGATCAGCCGCCGGCGAAGCATGTCGGGGTCGGCGACGATGCTGACGGTGGCATCCGCCAGGTTCCGCAGGTCCCGCCATCCCGGCGCGTCCAGCAGCAGGTAGTTGCCTTCCATCAGCACCACCGGCTCCGTCACGCGCAGGGCGTCGGGCACGGGGTCGTGCAGCATCCGGTCGTAGGTCGGCCAGGGGCAGTCCTCCCCCGCCGCCACCCGCGCCAGGGCGGCGCACAGGGCTTCGAGATCGAAGGTCTCCGGCGCGCCCTTGATTCTCGCAAGGGGAATCTCCACGCCGTCCCGCACGGTGGTGTGGGTGTCCAGGTAGCGCTGGCGCCGGTGAAAGCCGTCCATGCCGATCACGGCCAGCGGACACAGCCCCGGCGTTTCAAGGGACAGCTGGCGCAGCAGGGCGGCCAGCGTGCTCTTGCCCGATCCCGGCGGCGCGGCCAGCAGCGCCAGCACCCGCCCACCCTTCGCGCGGTGCAGGTCGGTCAGCCGCCTCAGCAGCGGCAGGAAGATGTCGCGCACATTGTCATCGGAGAAGACGGCCTCCACCGCCTGCCCGCAGTTGTCGATGTTGATATTCATGCTATCGCCTCCACGTTGATTATAGCATTTATTCGAGCCAAGGGAAAGATTGAATTTTCCCTTCTTTCGTTGATTCGCCAAACAGGTTTTGATATAATATATTTTTGGAAATATGTGCGCAATGTGCGCAGGCGAATAAACATACGCTACGCGAGAGAAGTGAAAGGAATGTCGGATTATATGCAAGCCCTGAACAGAGCGATCGAAAAGGCTTTCGCCCATACCGGGGGCGACGACAATATCGACGAGCTGCTCGCCTGCATGGGCGAAGAGCTTGGCTGCAAGCGCATCAGCATCTTCGAGGAAAATGAGGATGGCTTTTGCGACAACACCTATGAGTGGTGCAGGAACGACGCGGTTCGGGAGCGGATACTGCTGCAACACATTTCCATTGCGAAGTTTGATTCCTGGCACGGCCGACTGGCCAACCGCGAGACCATACTGGTGCGCGCGCCCGGGGACCTTCGGGAAAGCGACCCGGACGTCTACCAGATGTTTGTGGACCAGGGCATAGAGTCGGCGCTGGTCACGCTGCTGGCCTATCACGGCAAGAACTTCGGCTTCTGTATCCTCGAGGACCCGGACGACGCCGTCATGGCCGACGCTGAAATGGTCATGCCGGGCATACGCTACATCCTCTCGTCGATGATCTACAGCCGGAACCTGGTGGGCAAGCTGAAGCGGCTGGGCTACATCGACACGCTGACCGGCGTAGGCAACCGGGTTTCGCTGCACGAGCATTTGGAGCAGATCGACCGGTTGAGGTCCGTCAACGTCATGGCCGTGGACGTCATCGGCTGGGACGACCCTGCCGACAAGCTGCCCTACCTGGAAAAGGAGCAGACCCTGATGCGCTCCGGCGAGGTGCTGACCAACCTGTTTGACAGCGAGCACGTGTTCCGGGTGGCCACCGGGGAATTCATCGTCATCGAAAGTGGGTTGGCGCAGGCCGCCTTCGAGGCCGACATGCGCAGCATCCGCAGCCTGTTCCGCGAACACAACCTGCTGGCCTCGGTGGTTGGGGAGTGGCGTGGGCAGGTGCCGGAATCCATCGACGATATGATCAAGTCGATTCACCTGCGGGCCGAGGAGGAAAAGCGGGCGATACTGGCCCATCGGGGCAAGACCGCGTCCCGGGAGACCGCGCGTCCCGCGGCCGCCAGCAAGGCCGTCATCGACCTGCCCCACGGCGATACCTTCTTCCGGATCGCCGACCACTTCCTCGCCGAATTCTTCGAGGAATCGATGCTGTGCATCGTGTCGGACATCAACTACTTCAAGCTGTACAACGACATCTTCGGCCGCAAGTCCGGCAACCACTTCCTGGAGACCATCGAGGACATCATGCGCTCGGCGGCGCGTCAATACCGGGGTATCGCCGGCTATATGGGCGGGGACAATTTCTGCCTGATCATCCCCACCCGAAGTCGCAGCCCCAGGGAGGTCCAGCCGTTCATCGAGCAGTTCTATAAATCGCTGGACTACCCGGAAGGCTTCTCTCCGGCGCTGGGCGCCTATCTGTCGGACGATCGCAGGGAGAGCGCCATCACCCTCTTCGACCGGGCGATGTCCGCGCTGTCGGAGATCAAGGGCGATTACATCCAGCACATCCGCTTCTACAGCCCAGAGCGCCACCAGCACCAGCGGGAGGACAAGCTGCTGCTGATGGAGGTGCGGGACGGCCTGGCCAACGGGGAGTTCATATTCTACATACAGCCCCAGGTGTATGAAAAGACGGGCAAGATCATCGGCGGCGAGGCGCTGGTGCGCTGGCAGCACGGGGACAAGCTGATCTCCCCCGGCCGGTTCATACCGATCCTGGAAAAGACCGGCTATGTGTACACGGTGGACCGCCACATCTGGCAGAGCGTGGCCAGATGGCAGCGGAGCCTGATCGACCGGGGCATACGGCCCGTGCCCATCTCCGTCAACGTGTCCCGGGTGGATTTCTACTTTACCGACATCGCCGAATGCTTCATCGACCTGGTCAGGCAATACGACCTCAGCCCCGAGCTGATCGGCGTGGAGATCACCGAAAGCGCGTTCACCGATAACAACGCCACGATCCTCGGGGCCATCGAGAAGCTGCACGAGGCCGGATTCCACATCCTGATGGACGACTTCGGCAGCGGCTCCAGCTCGCTGAGCATGCTGCACACGATGAACCTGGACGTGCTGAAGACCGACGTGCAGTTCATGTCCAGGAACGGCGACAACAAGCGGGCCATCAGCATCGTGGAATCCATCATCTCCATGGCCCACATGATCGGCATGAGCGTGGTGACCGAGGGCGTGGAGACGGAGAGCCAGAAGAACGACCTGGTCTGCCTGGGCGAAAACTACGCCCAGGGCTATTACTTCTACAAGCCGATGCCGGTGGCCCAGTTTGAAGCGCTGATCCGCAACCCCGAAAACGTGACCAAGGGCTACAGCCGGAAGTCCGACGGGGCCGCCGGCCAGCTGCGCTTCCGGGAGATGATACAGAAGGGGCTGGTCTCGGAAACCCTGCTGGACAACATCATCCGCGCCGCGGCGGTATTCAAGGAAGAGAACGGTGAAATCACCATACTGCAAATCAACAGCCAGTTCGCGTCCATGCTGGGGCTGTCCGCCCACGACGGGGAGACGAGCCGCTTCATGGAACACCTTGACGGCGATTCCCTGATGGAATTGCGCCGCCTGCTGGAGCAGGCCAACACCCACGCGCTGGGCGGCAGCGCCGGCGTCATACGCTACCGGCAGCCGGACGGCGGCGTCATACCGCTGGATATGCGCGTGTTCCTGCTCTACACCCTCGGCAGCCATCGGCTGTACCTGTCGACGATCGGTTAGCCGCCGATAAATCGCTCGCAGGCCGGCATTCCTTTTGTTCATGGCCTTGACAACGCTGTTTTCAACCGATATAATATAAACACAAACGTAATATACCACCGCGGATCATAGAGGAGGAGAAAAAAATGAGGTCTGATACCATCCATATCGACAATTCCGGCGCAGGCTTCCAGCGCGTCACCAACGAGGCGAAGAAGGTTGCCACTTACAAGGAGCTCGGGGAGATGGATGCCATTCAGCTCCAGGTCCTCACCGAGGAATTGCTCAGTCTGGCCCGCAGCATCGCCGGCCAGGTGAAGGCGTCCTTCTGGATCGAGTTCGAAAACGGACAGGCCGACCTGCACCTGTCCACCAAGGCGGTACTGGACAAGGAAAAGCGCGCCGAGCTCATCGCCTCCTCGACCTCCCAAAAGAACGAGGCCGCGAAAACCTTCCTTGGCTGGCTCAGGGACCAGTTCCAGGAGGCCATGGCTTCGGACCCCGAGCACTACCAGCCGTCCGATGACATACTGAACGACCTGCCCCACGGCATCTATGATAGCCCGGAATGGGACGGATACGAGCGCTCGATCCTCAAAAAGCTGGCCGAAGACATCAAGATCGGCATCGACGGCGAAAACGTGGATATCACCGTCAGCAAGCGGTTCAATACCCCGGACTAATCAAGGAGGGCATTCATCATGACGTATACAACCAAGAGAGATGGGAATACACTGGAGATCGTCCTGACCGGCCGCCTGGATACCGTGACCGCGCCCGATCTGGAGAAGGCGCTCATGCCCCTGCCGGAAGGTGTCGATACGCTGGTCTATGATTTCAGCAAGCTGGACTACATCTCCTCCGCAGGCCTGCGGGTAATGCTCAGCCTGCATCGCAGCCTGCCCATGGGCGGCAAGACGAAGGTGCTCAACAGCAACTCCGTAGTCAAGGAGGTCTTCTCCGTCACCGGCTTTGCGGATATCCTGGAAATTTGCTGAACAGCGCGCCATCAGGCACAAGTCAAGGCCCCTGCCACCGGTTTTTCGGCGACAGGGGCCTTGGCTTGTTTCGTCAATTATACCAGCTGGGTCGCCACCGCGAAGACGGCGATGGTGACAAAGATGTACAGCGCGTTCACCGTCGAAGCGTAGCTGGCGCCCTTGGGATCCTTGATGAAGGATTGCAGGCTGTAGGTGGTCGGCGCGGACATGTAGATCAGCACCGCCAGGTCCCGCTCAATGTCGACGTCGATCAGCCGGTGTATGGTGAAGATCGTTCCGGCAATCAGCACGCCCTGGATCACGATGCGCAGCCCGATGGTCTCCAGGCACGGCACGATCACATTCCGGTCCAGCTCGATGCTGTAGCCCACGACCAGCAGGATCATCGGGGTCAGCGGCGCGGAGATGGCGCGCACGATGGCCTTGTAGACCTCCCCCGCCCGGCTCGCCACGAAGGGGTCCATCAGACCGGAGCAGTCCAGCGCCACGCCCAGCAGCGCGGCCACGAAGGCAGGCGTCTTAAAGGCGTTCACCACCGCCTGCTTGAGGTTCGCCTTCTGCCCGTTCTCCTCGAAGGCGAGCACATTCATGTAAAACCCGAAACAGAACAGTATGGCCGCGATATCCAGTATGGCGATCCTGTACAGGTTGTCGCTGCCGCAGAGCTGCTCATAGAGCGGATAGGCGACCATGCCGCCCTCGTACAGCGACACCATAAAGGGCACATACCGGCGGTATGGCTCCTGAACCAGCGGCTTTACGAGATAGCCGATCCCAAAGGAGACGAACAGTATGACCACCATACAGCCGATCTGGATCCAGGATCGTTTGGAAAGATCCGCGGTCGCCAGCGCGTTGAAAATCACGACCGGCAGGATGTTGTTCGTCAACAGGCGTTTCAGTTCGGAAACCGTGTTCTCGCTGAGTACGCGCCGCTTTCTCATCAGCACGCCGAACGTCACGATCAGCAGCACGGGCATCAGGGCAGAGAGCACCGCTATCATTGCAACCACCTCTATGGTTTATTATTTGACGAAGGCCCCAAAAGTGGCCTTCCCCCGGTGGGGAAGGTGGATTTCCCCGAAAACGCTTGCGTTGTTCGGGGAAAGACGGATGAGGTCCTCGACGCTAATACAACGCATATTTCAGCAGAGGCACGAGGCGCATCGTAAGGGGACCTCATCCGGCGCCACGCGCCACCTTCCCCATGGGGGAAGGCTTTTGGCTGACGCAACAACTCGATAAATCAGAATTTGCCGAACTGAATAGGTACGACCCATCTTATATTCGACACTTTTTTCCCGCAATCCTGCATTTTAACAGAATATAAAACGCGCTGGGTGATGGACGCAAAAGTGCCATGCCGGGGTATTCCCGGCATGGCGCGGGGCGCAAATCGCATCATTCCATGGGCTCGTAGGTAATGGCGTTGTCGGTGGCGTAGGTGGCGATCAGCGCGTCCGCTTCGGCCTCGGTGATTTGCTGGTCGTCCTGGAGACACAGCGGCTCGGCATTGTCGCCCTCCGGCCCGTGGAAGGGCTGGTAGGTATCCAGCTTCGTCACCAGCTCCAGCGCGCCGTCCACCGCCTTGTAGACCTCGATGTGGGCCTCGCCGGACAGGCGGGAATAGTGGGTCAGTGTGTGCTCGTCCATGTTGGCGTAGAAGATGTCGCCGCCGGCCTCGCCGAAGGTCATGACCTGCTTTGGCACGCCCTGATCGTACAGGTAGACGATCCCCTTGTCCTCGGCGCCGACGAAGGAATTCTGGGTGGTGGCAATCAGCAGCACGGGCACGCCGTTGCCATTGATGTCCGCGAAGGCATGATAGGGATACTCGGCGATCACGGCCTCGTCGGCCAGAACGTCCATATACCAGTCGCTGTCCGCGCCCTCAGCCATTTCGGTCTCAGCCAGGGAAGCGGTCATGGCGGTCAGCGCAAAGAGCATCGCAAGGACCAAAGTCAATATCTTTTTCATGGGTACAACCTCCTTCACCGCTCGGGGGAGCGGTTCAAATTACAGGCATAACGTAGCATACCGGACGTCACAGAACCGTCACACAATCCTTCCGTAGTCGGCCTGAAACGGTCGCAGGGAGTTTACAACTTCCCCACGCCATGTTATAATCAGCCCATCAATATCCGGAGGTACACCCATGGCGCTCAAGATGCTGTTTTTCTTCGCGGTAGCTTCATTTCCGGCCTGGCTGCTGCTGTTCGCCGGACTCGAAACGCGCCGTGATATGGGACGCAAGCTGGACCGGGAATACACCCCGACCACCGGGACCATCGTCGACTACGTTCGCGTGGAACGGCCCGCCGGCGGAAGGGGCCCCAAAAACATGAACGTCTATTACAAGCCCGTCGTCCAATACACCGCCGAGGGGCAATCCTACCGGGAGACCTATGAAAACAGCCTCCATCCGGAGCAGTTTCCGGTGGGTACCGTCGTCGACGTGCGCTACGACGTCAGCGCGCCCACCCACTTCCACCTGACGGCGGACCCCGTCATGATCTATCGCGGGGACGGCGCGATTCGCGTCTCCGTCATCTGGATACTCGCCGCCGCGGTCCTGACCGTCGCCCTGGCGGTGTTCGTCGGCGGGGCGCGGTTCGACTTTGTGGGTATCGGACACCAGGCGCAGAAGATCTTCCGCCCCGGAAGGTGATCCCACCAAACGCGTACCGTGCCATTGGCTTTCATGAAACAGTGCAGGGAGGAAACGACATGCGCACAAAAAAGCGGATACTGGTCATCTACACCGGCGGCACCATTGGCATGGTGAACACCGCCCAGGGCTACGCGCCCCGGAAAGAGGCCTTTCACACCCTGCTGGACAGCCTGCCCGAGCTGCACGCCGACGCCATGCCCCTGTGGGACATCGTGGACATGGAGCCCCTGCTGGATTCCTCCAATATCACCGTGGTGGAGTGGAACCGCATCGGCGCGCTGATCGCGGAGCACCACGCCGCCTACGACGGGTTTGTGATCCTTCACGGCACAGACACCATGGCCTATACCGCCTCGGCCCTGTCCTTCATGCTTCGCAACAACAACAAGCCCGTCATACTGACGGGTTCCCAGATTCCACTCTGTGAAATCCGCAACGACGCCCGGGACAACATCGTCACCGCGCTGCTGATCGCCGCCTGCGACGATGTGCACGAGGTCTGCCTGTACTTCGGGGGCCGGCTGCTGCGGGGCAACCGGACCATCAAGTACTCCGCTGATGATCTGATCGCCTTTGAATCGCCGAACTACCCCGCCCTGGCGGAGGCAGGCATATCGATACGCTACAACCGCGCCGCCCTGCTTCCGCCGTGCCAGGGCAGCTTTTCCATCCAGCCCATGCAAAACACCCCCATCGGGGTCATCAAGGTGTTCCCCGGCATACAGTTCGAGCTGTTCGACTCCATCATGACCGAGCGCCTGCGGGGCATCGTCATCGAGACCTTCGGGGCCGGGAACATCCCCGGCCACGCGAACGCGCTGCTGCCCATCATCCGCCGGGCGTCGGACAACGGCACGATCATCGTCGTCTGCTCCCAGTGCCCCCACGGCACGGTCCTGCTTGGGGCCTATGAGACCTCCTCGGCCCTGAAGGACGCCGGCGCGGTCAGCGGCTACGACATCACCACCGAGGCCGCCGTCGCCAAGCTGTACTACCTGTTCAGCCGCGGCCTGTCCGGGGACAGCATACGCAGTCGCATGGAGCGGAACCTGCGGGGTGAAATCACCGTGTAAAAGATTGCAAAGGTCAATGAAAGGCCATGCCAGCCGGCATGGCCTTTTTGGGTTTGTGCTCTTGTCTGTCAACGTCCGTTGCGCAGCATCATGAAACGGCCTCGAAGCCCGCCTCGAAGGTGGGCAGGTCGATCATGAACCTGTCCCCCGCCTCGGTGAAGAGTATGATGCCGCTGTCCAGGACGGCTTCCACGCTGTACACGCGACCCTTGGGCAGCGTCACCGGAGGGTCGGCCTGTTCAAACACGATCTCTTCCACGGTCCGCACGCGCCTGACCATCCGCTGTCACCTTCCCTTCAAGTAATCCACATGCAGCAGCTCGTGCACCTTGCCCTTCATCACGCCCTCGTAGAGCTCCTTCATCAGGGGGTTGTCCTGGCTGCGCTTGATGGTGCTGATGCGGTCCGCGCGATACAGGCCCTCGCCGCGCTTGCCGCGGTGCCGGTGGGAGATGTAGGGCTGGCCCGCGCCGCTGATGCAGCCGCCAGGGCAGGCCATGACCTCCACCAGGTCGTAGTGGGTCTCGCCCGCCTCGATCTTTTTCAACAGCCCCTCGGCGTTCCCCAGGCCGCTGACCACGGCGATCTTCAAAACCTTGTCACCGAAGGGAATGTCGGCCTCCTTCACGCTGTCCATTCCGCGCACGCCGGTGTAGGCAATCTCGGCCAGGGTGGTGCGGCTGTTGTCGGTAGCGATCTTGCGCAGTACCGCCTCGGTCACGCCACCGGTAACGCCAAAGATCATGCCCGCGCCGGACATGGTGCCGAAGGGCATGTCCACGCTCTCCGGCTGGAGCTCCCGGAAGATGATGCCGGATTCCTTGATCATCTTGATGAGCTCCTGGGTGGTGATCACGTCGTCGGTGTTGGGGCCCATTTCCGTGACGAACTCGCCGCGCCGGGCCTCGAACTTCTTGGCCGTGCAGGGCATCAGCGCTACATGGTAGTGCCGCTTTTTGCCCTCGGGCAGCTTGTCCTTATACATCTCCTTGATCACCGCCGCGAACATGCTCATGGGGCTGCGGGCGGTGGACAGGTTCGGCAGGAATTCGGGATACTTCTTCTCCACGAACTGCACCCACGCGGGACAGCAGGAGGTAAACAGCGGAATGTTCTCATCCTTCTGGACGCGCTCGACAAATTCGTTGGCCTCCTCAATGACCGTCAGGTCCGCGCCGGTGGAGGTGTCGTAGACCTCGTCAAAGCCCATGCGGTGCAGCGCCGCCACGATCAGGCCCACGGCGTTTTCGCTGATGTTCAGGCCCAGCTCGCGCCCGATGCCCACGCGCACGGCGGGGGCAATTTCACAGGTAACGAAGGTCTCCGGGTCGTCGATCTTCTCCCAGACCTTATGGGTGTCGTCCCGCACGATGATCGCGCCGGTGGGACAGGCCACCGCGCACTGGCCGCAGCCCACGCAGGGAGACTGGGTCAGGGGAATATCGAAGGCGGTGGAGATGGTGGCCCGGCTGCCGCGATAGGCAAAGTCGATGGCCCCCACGTGCTGGACCTCGTTGCACTCCCGCACGCAGTCGCCGCAGAGTATGCACTTGCCCGGCTCGCGGACGATGCAGGGCGAGGATTTGTCCCCGACCTGGTTTTCCCGGCTGTTGGGGAAGCGGATATCGTGGATGCCGAACTGGGCCGCCAGGTCCTGGAGCTTGCACTTGCCTGAGTTGCCACAGGTGGTACAGTCCCGGCAGTGCTCGGCCAGCAGCAATTCAAGGATGTTCCTGCGGTAACGGCGCAGGCGGCCGGTGTTGGTGCGGATCTTCATGCCCGCCTCGGGCAGGGTGGAGCAGGCTGCCATCAGCCGCCCGCGCTCGTCCTCCACCATGCACATGCGGCATGCGCCGTAAATGGAGAGGTAGCTGTGGTAGCAGAAGACCGGCATGATGGTGCCCACCTTGCTGATGACCTCCAGCAGGTTGCGCTCGCCTTCGATCCTGACGGGCACGCCGTCCACCGTCATCATGTTTTTAAGCTGCATACTCACGCCTCCTCTCTCACAGCGTCGAAATTACAGTTGGTCTTGCACGCGCCGCACTTGATGCACTTGTCCTGATTAATTTCGAAGGGCTTCTTCACCACGCCGGTGATGGCATTCACCGGGCAGTTGCGGGCGCACTTGGAACAGCCCTTGCACTTCTCGGGGTCGATCACGAAGCGGCGCAGCTTGGCGCAGGCCCCCGCCGGACAACGCTTGTCGTAGATGTGGGCCTCGTACTCGCTTCTAAAGTTCTTGATGGTGGAAATGACCGGCGAGGGGGCCGTCTTGCCCAAGCCGCACAGGGCCGTATTGGAGATGGTGTCCGCCAGCTCCTCCAGCAGCTCGATGTCGCCGTCCTGGCCCTGGCCCGCCACGATGCGCTCCAATATCTCCAGCATCCGCTTGGTACCCTCGCGGCATGGTACGCACTTGCCGCAGGATTCATTCTGGGTGAAGTTCATGAAGAACCGGGCGACCTCCACCATGCAGGTGCGGTTGTCCATGACCACCAGGCCGCCGGAGCCGATCATGGCACCGACCTTCTTGAGGGAATCGAAGTCCAGCGGAATGTCCAGCTCCTTCCCGGTCAGGCAGCCGCCGGAGGGGCCGCCGATCTGCACGGCCTTGAAGCTGTCCTCCGGGGCCGGACCGTCCGGGCCGCGCATACCGCCGCCGATGTCGAATATGACCTCGCGAAGCGTCGTGCCCATGGGCACCTCGATCAGGCCGGTATTCATGATGTTGCCCGTCAGCGCGAAGGCCTTGGTGCCGGGGCTGTTCTCCGGGCCGATGGACCTGTACCAGGCCGCGCCGTTTTCGATGATCATGGGCACGTTGGCGTAGGTCTCCACGTTGTTCAGGTTGGTGGGCTTGTCGAACAGGCCGTGCTCCACCGTGCGGGGCGGCTTGACCCTGGGCATGCCGCGCTTGCCCTCGATGGAGGCGGTCAGCGCCGAGCCCTCGCCGCAGACGAACGCGCCGGCGCCGCGGTTGATGTGCATGTGGAAGGAGAAATCCGTACCCAGTATATTGTCGCCCAGCAGGCCGATTGTCTCGGCCTGGGCGATGGCCAGGCGCAGCCGGTCCACCGCCAGCGGGTATTCGGCGCGGACGTAGATGTAACCCTCGGAGGAGCCGATGGCGATGCCCGCGATGATCATGCCTTCGATCAGCCGATGGGGGTCGCCCTCCATCACCGAACGGTCCATGAACGCGCCGGGGTCGCCCTCGTCGCCGTTGCAGACGATGTATCGGGGCGTCTCCTTCTGCCGGGCGCAGGACTTCCACTTGCGGCCCGCCGGAAAGCCGCCGCCGCCGCGGCCACGCAGGTTGGATTCGGACACCTCGTCCAGGATCTGGTCCTGGGTCATGTCAAACAGCGCCTTTTCCAGCGCCTGGTAGCCACCCACGGCCAGGTAGTCGTAGATGGAGGTGGCGTTGATGTGGCCGCAGTGCTCCAGCACCATGCGGTGCTGCTTGGCGTAGAAGGGAATCTCCTCCTGCCTGCGGTAGATTTCGCCGTTCTGCCTGTAAGCCAGGCGGTCCACGCATTCGCCGCCAACGATGGTCTTCTCCACGATCTCCTCGCAGTCGTCCAGCTTCACCTTGGTGTACAGCCAGCCCTGGGGCTCCACCCGCACCAGCGGGCCCATCTCGCAGAAGCCATGGCAACCGCTCTTTTTAATGCCTACGGATTCGTCGTGGGACTCGTGGGCCAGCTCCACGGACACAGGGATGCCCCGTTCCTCCAGCATGGCCTTCAACCTGTCATAGATGTCCAGGGAACCGCCCGCCACGCAGCCCGTGCCGCCGCAGACGAGGATCTTCTTCGTCTCCAGCGACAGGGCCTTCTGACAGACGTTGCGCAGGTTTTGCAGGTCCTGCCGGCTCATCAGCTTCGTCATGCCTGCCCGCCCCCTTTCGCCAGCTCCGCTTTCAGTTCATTCAACAGCTCGGACGCCTTGTCCGGGGTCATCGCGCCGTACACGGTGCCGTTCACGGTCATGGCCGGTGCCAGGCCGCAAGCCCCCAGGCAGGACACCGTCTCCACGGTGAAGTTCAAATCGTCGGTGGTCTTCTTGCCGCCCGCAAGACCCAATTCCTGCCGCAGCCGCTCGAGGATCGGTATCGAGCCGCGCACATGGCAGGCTGTGCCGTCACAGCAGCGAATCACGTACTTTCCCTTGGGCTCCAGCGAGAAGTTCTCGTAGAACGTGGCCACGCCGTACAGCCGGGCCTCCCCCACGCCGATGGCCTTCGCCACGTAGGGAAAGACCTCCCGGGGCAGGTAGTGGTAGTACTCCTGGATGTCCTGGAGGATGGCGATGGTGGAAAGTTCGCTCTTGGGATGGCTGTCCAGAATGCGATCCACCGGGGCAAAGTCGAATTGTCTGGTCATTTGGTAGCCTCACCCTTTCTCTCGTTCGGTTTGCGTATAAAAAAGCAGGGCACGTCTGGCACTCGGTCGAACATGTCCTGTCAAATTCCAATGCATAATGAGCGCACAGGCCACCTGCCCGTCGCGCATAAGGGACATACCGTTCTTTAGTCCGAAGAACAAGACATGTGTTTTCACAGGCAGGTCTTCTGACTCGGCTTCATCGCCCCGGTCCCTTCTCGATCCCGCGATCAATGGCTATGGCCTTGGCTCCCCCTCACAGCAGCGGTCCTGTCGGAGATTCGCACTCCGTTCCCTATTCTCCCGTCCCTCTCAAATCGATGGACAGGCACCTGTGAATACCCGTATATTTTATTGTCAATATCAGTATAACATCTAACGGCGGCAAATGCAACTGTTTTTATTCCCGCCTGCCTTGTTTGGAACCAAATTCCATCTTACCCCGTCCAACGTTCAGATAATAAACCACAGGAGGACAATGTCATGAAGAAGAAGGGTTTGTTGATCGCGGCGCTGGCGCTGGTAACAGCGCTGCTGGCGGGCTGCGCGCTGCCACAGGCGCTGCTGGACGCGGCGCGGTCGACGCAGCAGAAGAACACAGAGGCGCTTCCCGAGGCGCTGGACGACGGCGAGGCCTACGCCTATGAGGCGGAAGAGGCCATGGACGGCCTGGTAGCCAACATCACCTCCCCCGCCATGGGCTACATGGCGATCCCCGATTTCAACACCGAAGAATACGCCGCCGTGACCGAGAACGGCTTCAGGAAGGTGACCACCGACCCGCTGAGCACCTTCTCGGCGGATGTGGACACGGCATCCTACTGCAACCTGCGGCGCATGCTGAACCAGGGCTTCTCCCCCGCCGACATTCCCCGCGGCTCGGTGCGGGTGGAGGAGATGTTGAACTACTTCCGCTATGACTACGCCGCGCCAAAGTCCGACGCGAAATTCGGCGTGACCGCACGTATGGCCCCCTGCCCCTGGAACCCGGCCAACGTGCTGCTGACCCTGGGCGTGCGGGCCGCCGACGCCCCCGAGGCCGGGGACGAGGGCTCGAACCTGGTGTTCCTGGTAGACGTCTCCGGGTCCATGTACGATGAAAACAAGCTGCCCCTGGCCCAGAAGGCGCTGTCGATGCTGGTGGACGAGCTGGGCGAGAAGGACACTGTATCCATCGTCACCTACGCCAGCGGCGAGGAGATCCTGATCGAAGGCGCGAACCCCGTCAAGGACAAGGCGAAGCTGCTCTCCGCCATCGACGCGCTGGTGGCCGAGGGCTCCACCAACGGCCAGAAGGGTTTGGCCCAGGCCTATGAGGTGGCCCAGCGCTACCTGCGGCCCAGGGGGAACAACCGCGTGATCATGTGCTCCGACGGCGATTTGAACGTGGGCATCACCAGCGAGAGCGACCTGCACGACTTCGTAACCGAAAAGAAACAGACCGGCATCTACCTGTCGGTGCTGGGCTTCGGCGACGGCAACTACAAAGACACCAAGATGGAGACCCTCGCCGACGACGGCAACGGCAACTACTACTATATCGATTCCATCCTCGAGGCCCGCAAGGTGCTGTGCGAGGAGCTGACACAGACCCTGTACGCCGTGGCTGACGACGTGAAGTTCCAGGTGGAGTTCAACCCGGCGAAGGTATCCGAATGGCGGCAAATCGGCTACGAGAACCGCGCGCTGGAGAACCAGGACTTCGAGGACGACAAGAAGGACGCCGGCGAGGTCGGCGCAGGGGCCTGCGTCACCGTGATGTACGAGCTGGTGCCCGCCGGCGAGGGCGAGGCCGAGGGCGGCCTGAAGTACCAGAGCAGCACCCTCACCGAAGCGGCCCAGAGCGGCGAGTGGCTGACCCTGTCCACCCGCTACAAGGAGCCCGGCGGCGAAACCAGCCAGCTTCAGACCGACGTGATCGACGATACCGCCATGACCGACGCCCCCGAGGGCGACTTCCTGTTCGCCGCCGCAGTGGCAGAGTTCGGCATGATCCTCTCCGGCAGCGAGTACAGGGGCGACGCCAGCTATGACACGGTGCTGGCGCTTCTGAAGCAGGCCCCGCTGAACGACCCCTACCGCGAGGAGCTGTTTTCCCTGGTCAAGATCGCGCAGCGGAACGCGGCGCTGAACGAGTGACATTTCGACATATTGATTCCTCCTCCCCATCGGCACAGCCGGTGGGGTTTTTGCGCGTATTGGGTTGTCGGGATGTGGTTTTTTTGGTATAATGGGATTGTTGAGGTAAATTCTGATTTATCGAGCTGTGCTCGATAAATCAGAATTGAGTGATTAGTGGCTAGTGGCTAGTGACTGGTGGTGGAGCAAATCCCTACGGGATTTGTTTGATTCAATGGGAACGGCAGATGTTTCAACGTTTCTCGGTCCTTTTTATAAAAAAAAATCCGCAAGGATTTCATCATTCACTAGCCACTAATCACTAGCCACTCAACTCCTGATAATCTCTCCGAAAGGGGTGCTCCTATGATCCTGAAGATACTGGGCAACAACGGTCCCTTTCCCGCGCCGGGCGGGGCGTGCTCCGGCTACCTGCTGACCAGCGACAGCGGCAACACCCGCATACTGATCGACTGCGGCACAGGCGTGCTGAACCGGCTTATGGACGAATGCCTGCCGAAGGACCTGGACGCGGTGGTACTCAGCCACCTGCACTACGACCACATGTCGGACCTGCTGCCCATGCAGTACGCGCTGCAATTCGACCCCCGCCCAACGCCACTGCCGGTGTACGCGCCGGAGGAGCCCGAGGACGTGCGAGCGCTGCTGGATTGCGCCTATTACGACCTGTGGCCCGCAGAGGATTTCACTGTCGGCGAGATGCGGGTGTCCTTCACCCCGGCGCGACACCCGGTGCCCACCAACGCGGTCGCGGTCGTCTGCGACGGCCAGCGCTTCGTGTTCACCGGCGATTCCAACCAGGACGCGCTGGTAGAGCTGTTCTGCGAGGGCGCGAACCTGCTGCTGGCGGATTGCGGCTTATCCAACGCCGACCACCGCTTCACCGCGCCCCACTATTCCGCGGGGCTGTGCGGACAGCTGGCCGCGAACACCCGCGCCGGGCGGCTGCTGCTGACCCACCTGAACCCAAAATACGAGCCCGAGGCGCTGCTTGAAGAAGCCCGGGTCTTCTTCCCCGGGGCGGAGCTGGCCGAGCTGGGCGCGACCTACTACATCTGACAGCCGTGCGCGCCGCCCTTCACTTCGTGCTGCGGCAGGTTCGCGCCCGTCCGCTGGCATGTTTCGCCGTCGCCTTCGCGCTGGGGCTGCTGCTGCGCCAGCGCGTTGTCGCGTCCACTTTGGCCTGCGCCATCGCACTCGTGCTGCTGGTCGGGATGGGTGTCGCCTTCCGCAAGCGGCGGGAGGCCGCGGCTGCCCTGTTGCTGTTGATCGGCCTCGCCGCCGGCATGGGCCGCATGGGGCTTGCGCTGGACGCGGTGCGGCCCGTAGAGACGCGCTACTCTGTGGAGATGGTGGGCCGCGTGGCCTCGGAGCCCTTCACGAAATCCGACACCGGTCGGCGCATATTCCGCTTTGAGCTGGAAATGGCAGGCGGCGAGCCCTGCGACCTGTGCCTGCGGATGTACCTGCGGGGCGACCCGGAGCCACTGGAGGCCATTGCCTGCGGCCAGCGCCTGAAGCTGACCGGCCATATATGGGCGGCGGACGCGGTGACCAACCCCTACGAATTCGACTTCGGAGCGTACCTGAACCGACAGGGCATGGACGCCTACGCCACGGGGAAGATCGAGGACGTAACAGTGTTGGGCGCGGAGAAGAACCTGCAAACGACCATCGTCGGCCTGCGGCAGGCCATCGCCCGGCGCATCGACGCCCTGTTTCCGAAGAGCGCCGGCATGATGCGGGCGCTGGTGCTGGGCGACCGTTCGCTGCTGGGCGACGAACAGCGCGACGCCCTCCAGCGCTCTGGCACCGCCCACCTGATCAGCATTTCCGGCCTGCACGTGACGCTGCTGGCCGCGGTGCTTTCGATGCTTTTGGGGCTGGTGATGCCCCGGAAGTACGCCGCCCTGGTCGCCGTGGCACTGTTGATACCCTACGGCGCCATGATCGGCTTCACCGCGCCCTTTGTGCGGGCACTGTGTACCTTCGCGATACTGTGCTGCGCGCCCGTCGCCGGTCTGCCCAGCGACAGCATCACCCGGCTCTGCGCGGCAATGCTGCTCTGGCTGCTGGCCAAGCCGCTGAGCATACAGGACACGGGCTTCGCGCTGTCCTACGCCGCCTCAGCCGGGATACTGCTGTTGATGCCGCCGATGCGGCGGCTGGCGGGACTGGAGGGGCTGGAACGACGGCTGCCGAAGCTCAAGGGCGTCAGACACACGCTGCTGCAAGGGGTGCTCTACGTGGGCGACCTGCTGGCCGCGTCGCTGGCCGCCCAGCTGGCTACGCTGCCCCTGGTGGTAGCGGCCTTTGGCGGTCAGCCGCTGCTGTCGGTGCCCTTCAACCTGATCTGCGTGCCGCTGTGCATGGCGGGCTACATCCTCGGCCTGCTGGCGCTGGCGGTCTCGGCGATTGTCATGCCCTTGGCGGCGCTGCTGGCCAAGCTGCCGGATGGGCTGCTTGCCTGGCTGACGGCCATCACCCGGGCGAGCGGCAGCATCAAGGGCGGCTATGCCCGGATCGGGCGCTATCCCTTTGCCCTTCTCGCCGCCCACTGGGCAGTAATCGTGGCCGCCTCCGACCTGAGCCGCATACACCCCCGCGTCCGCAGGGTGCTTCCCCTGGGCGTGGCGGGCATCGCAGGGCTGGCCACCCTGCTGGTGTTTGTCAACACCTGGCCATTCACCATCGTGTTTCTGGACGCGGGACAGGCGGACTGCGCCGTGGTGCGCGACCACGGCTGCACCTGGCTGATCGACGCCGGGGACACCTACACCCCCGCGGCAGACTACCTATCTGCCACCTGCCTGAAGCTGAACGGCGTCGTGCTGTCCCATCCCCATGCAGACCACGCCGGCGGGCTGTCCATCATACTGGACAGTTTTAAGCCCGACGCCATCTATGTGCCCGCGGGCTGGTTTGACGTGGAAGAGGTCGCCCCGTCGGTGGTCGAGGGCATCGAAAAGGCCCGTGACATGGGCATACCCATCATCGAGCTGCAAACGGGTGACGCCATGGCACTCTCCGACGCCGCGTCCCTCGAGGTCTACAGCCCTGACGGCGACGCGCTGCCCGCCGAGGTCAACGACCTGTCCATGCTGTCCCTGGTAACCTGCGAGGGGCAGAAGGCGCTGTTCACCGGCGATTTGAGCCAGATTGGCGAACCGGCGTTCATTCCCGACGCGGACGTGCTGAAGGTGGCCCATCACGGCTCGAACAAGGGCACCAGTGATCGGTTTCTCGCCTGCGCTTCGCCCGACATCGCGGTGATTTCCGTGGGTGAAAACAACTACGGCCATCCCGGCGGGGAGACGCTGGCGCGACTCGAGGCCAGCGGCGCTGAGATCTGGCAGACCCGGCAGTGGGGCGCGATCACCCTGCGCCACCTTGGCGACGGCTGGCACATTCAAACCTACAGGGAGGCCGCAAATGAAGTGGAATGAGTTTTACAAAGCCCTGGGCGCAGGGAAGCTTGCCCCGGTCTACCTGTTCACCGGGCCCGAGGAATACGTCAAGCGCGAAGCGCTGGAGGCCATGAAGGCGAAGCTGCTGCCCCCGGGGCTGGAGGCGCTGAACGACGCCACGCTGGAGGGCGTCACCGCCCAGCAGATCACCGACGCGGCCGAGACCATGCCGATGATGTGCGAAAAGCGCATCGTCACCGTGCGGGACTGGGCCCCGCTCTTACAGGCAAAATCGAAGAACGAGGACGGCGAAGTCGCCTGGATGCAGAAGTGGCTGGACAACCCGCCGACCAGCTGCGCGCTGGTGTTCTACATGCGGCAGGAGCCGGACGGCCGCAAGAAAATGACCGGTCTGCTGAAAAAGAAGGCCGAGGTGGTCAGCTTCGACCTGCTCAGCGATTCAGAGCTTGCCCGCTGGAGCGCCGGACGGTTGAAGCCGCTGGGCAAGAAGATCAGTAACAAAGCGCTCTCCACGCTGACCTACATGGCCGGGCAGGAGCTGACCCGGCTGAGCGGCGAGCTGGATAAGTTGGCCGCCTACCTGGGGGACGAGCGCAGTGAGATCACCGAAGCGGACGTGACCGCCATCGTTTCGCCGTCGCTGGAATACAACGTCTTCGAGCTGCTGAACAGCCTGCTGGCCGGAGACGTGCAAAAAGCCCAGCAGACCATCAACAGCCTGTTGCAGGGCGGGCAAACCACCATGGGGCTGCTGGCCATGCTCACCCGGCAAGTCCGTCAGCTGGCCCACATGAAGACGGCCCTGGACGCCGGCAAGCCGGTCCAGGCCGTGCAGGAGCAGCTGAAGCTGCACCCCTACGCCGCCAAACAGACCGCCCGCCAGTGCGCGCGGCTATCCGCCAACTGGCTGACCGGGCTTTACGAGGGCTGCGTGGCCTCGGACTACGCCGTCAAGAGCGGCCGCCTGCGGGACCGCGACGCCCTGGACGCCCTGATCTTCAAGATCGGCCTTGCGCAGGGGCAGGGACGATGATATAATGGGCGAGGGAGAGAAATTCTGATTTGTCGCTCCGCGACAAATCAGAATTCAGGTTTTAGGTTATAGGTTTTAGGTGTTAGGGAAGGTGGAAATCCTTGCGGATTTCTTTTGATTAAAGGGTCCGAGAAGCGT
>CADBVG010000032.1 GCA_902798105.1 uncultured Eubacteriales bacterium | reverse complement strand
AAACAAATCCGTCAGGATTTGGTCCACCCCCTAAAACCTAACCCCTAAAACCTAATCCCTCAATTCTGATTTATCGAGCATCAACTCGATAAATCAGAACCCTTCTGCCGTTTCCATTAAATCAAACAAATCCGTCAGGATTTGAACAACCGCTCAGCCTCAATCAAAAACAGCACAAGCCCAGCGCTTGTGCTGTTTTGATATGCTGCGGTTCCTACCGCCCCAGCGTACACCGCCCCAGGGTGGTGGAGCTTTCGTTGGTGGACGCGCCGAGGAAGTACTTCGTTACGTCGTCCAGCGATTTGGAGTAACGCAGCGGGTGTCCCTCCGGGATGTAGATGATGCCGAACACCCGGGTGTTGTGGCACGAATCGCTGGCCACCTGGTGGCTGTAGGCACATACGGTGACGGCGCGGTGCATGTTGCAGTAGGCCGTTGGCTCGGTACCCGACAGGTAGTAGTCGGTGACGGGCTCGTAGCCGTTGATGTCGGCGCGACAGGCCGACGTGGGCAGCATGCCAGACACGGCGCACACCGTGCACGCCGTCAAATTGTAGTCGGCGGGGGTGCCGCTGATGATGGCGCGGTCGGTGGTGCAACCGGTGAGCTCGTGGACCCGACTCATGATCTCCGCCCACAGCGGCGCGGCGTAGGTGCCGCCGGTGGCGTCGTCGGTCAAAGGCTTGTAGTTGTCAGAGCCTACCCATACCGCGGCGGAGTAGTAGCCGGTCATGCCGGCAAAGGTGACGCCGATGTTGTTGGTGTTGGTGCCGGTCTTGCCCGCCACGGTCAGCTCGCCGAAGTTGGCCAGCTGACCGGTACCCTCGGGGCTGACGCAGCCCCGCAGCACGTCTACCAGCATGTAGGCGGTGGAGGGCTTGAAGGCCTGCCAGGTCTCCTGCACCTCCCGCACGTCGATGTATACCGTGCCGTCGGGGTTCAGGATCTGGGTGAAGGCGTAGGGCTCCTGATAGACGCCCCGGTTGGCGATGGCCCCGAAGCCGGTGGCCAGCTCGATCACCGACAGGCCCGACGAGCCCAGCGCCAGGCCCGAGCCGTTGCCCAGTATGTGGTTGGGGTTCACGCCCAGCTTCAACAGGTAGGTGACGGCGTTTTCGATGCCCACATAGTCCATCAGCACGTGGGCCGTGGAGGTGTTGTGGGATTTGTTGATGGCCAGGCGCATCGATTCCACGCCGCTGAAATCGCCGCCGCCGAAGTTGTTCGGGTAGCCGGTGTCGCTGACCCAGCCCTTGATGGGGATGGGCAGGTTCATGACCGGGGTGCCGGGGGAATAGCCCATGTCAAAGGCGGGGCCGTAGACCGCCAGGGGCTTGATGGACGAGCCTACGGGCATGTCGTTCTGGTAGGCGCGGTTCAGCTGCTTACGCTGTACCGGCTCGTTGCGGCCGCCCACCACGGCGATCAGCTCGCCGGTATGCCAGTCCATCACGGCACAGGCGCACTGGGGCTGTACCACGGTCAGGAATTCGCCGCCGCCCAGCGAGGCCTGGGTGGAGCTGTCGTTGGAATAGCGCATGGAGGGGTAGCGGGTGTAGTTGGTGATGGTTTCCTGTACGACTTGCTGCACCTCGGGCTTCAGGCTGGTGAACACCTTGTAGCCGCCGTTGCGCAGTTTGGTCTCCATCTGGCTGCGGTTGTAGGAATTGTCCTCCAGGCCCTCAACACGCAGCATCTTGGTGACGACGTCGTAGATGGAATACTCCACGTAATAGGCGTTGTCGTACATGTTGTTGGTTGCGGCAGTGGCGGTCTCCACCACCTGCAACGTGTCGTAGCGGGCCTGCTCGTATTCCTCCTCGGTGATCAGGCGGTGGTCCAGCATCTCCTCCAGCACGTAGTTGGTGCGGTTGTCGGTCTCCTCAGGCCGGTTTCGGACGAAGTAGTTCCGGCGGGGATTGTAGCGGGAGGGATTGCGGATCAGGCCGGCCAGGCAGGCGCACTCCCGCAGGGTCAGCTGGTTCAGGTCCTTGCCGAAGTAGTCCTGGGCGGCGATCTTCACGCCGTAGCTGCTGCCGCCCATGTAGATTACGTTCAGGTAGGCCTCCAGGATCTCATCCTTCGTCAGGTTCTTCTCCAGCTCCAGGGCCAGGTAGGCCTCCTGCACCTTGCGCTTGTAGTTCTGGTCGCTGTTCAACAGCGTCAGCTTGACCAGCTGGCAGGTGATGGTGGAGGCACCCTGCGTCGCGCCGCCCATGACGTTGTTTACCAACGCGCCGCCCACACGCTTCAGGTCCACGCCGTGGTGCTCGTAGAAGCGGGCGTCCTCGATGGCGATGACGGCGTTGATCAGCTGCTGGGGGATGTCCTCGATCTCGACGTAAATGCGGTTTTCCGAGCCCTTGAACTCCATGATCAGCTTGCCGCTGGAATCGTAAATGAACGAGGTCTGGGATTGCGCGCCAATCTGTGAAAGGTCCAGGTTCGGCGATGTGTCCACCCAGCCCTTGGCGATGCCGACCACCAGTCCGCCGCCGATCAGGCCGATCAGCAGCACGACGAAGAACAGCATCTTCACGGTCAGCAGTATCACCGCGAACAGGAAATTGCGGTCATACTCCCGCGGTTTGAATATCGCGTATTTCACTTATGTCCTCCTGATGTCAGGTGTCTATATCAAATTCCATTCTATATTATAGCACATCTTCTCATTATGCGCACGTATATTTGATGTCAATTTGATGAACAATGACAGGATGTACATCAGCGCACAGGAGGGATAGTCGATGTCGTCCCCCCCTTTTTGGCAATCCTCCCGGTTAAGGAAACACCGCACAATACGGCGGCACGTCTGGCGGTGCCTTTTCCGCCATGCACATCCAGCAATTTTCTTGACTTGCCGCCAGCAAGCCTGCGAAATTTGCAAGCGCGCCTGACGGAAAATTCACTCGCCAGCCAACCACCTTAATTATGCGGTATTCCCTTAAAGCCATGAGAAACGTCTTCTTGGGGCAACTGCGTATGCACCACGGGCAAAGAATAAGAGCCACTTTGCTTTTAGCCTTTTCACTTTGCGCGGAATGTGCTATAATCACAACAGTCAGGAGGTGCCGATGCAATGCGTTATCCAGAAATCAAGTCCTTTCCCCTGAACCCCGGGCTGGCGGGCTTTTCCCGTCTCGATGTAAACATACCCTATTCCGACCAACCGGGTTGCACCATGGACCTGCTCCTACCCTGGGCGAATCAGCACCAGGAACTGTTGGGCGAGGTGAAGTACCCGCTCGTCGTCTTCATACAGGGCAGCTCCTGGACGACGCCGGATCGCCTGGCGGAGATTCCCCAGCTGTCGGCGCTTTCACGCAAGGGCTATGTGGTGGCGACGGTGGGGCATCGCTCCTGCCTGGACGGACACCCGGCGCCGGCATTCCTGGTGGACGTAAAGACGGCGATTCGCTTTCTGCGCGCCCATGCGAAGCAGTACAGCATCGACCCCGACCGGGTCGCCGTATGGGGCACCAGCTCGGGCGGAAACGCGGCGCTGCTGGTGGGGCTGACGGCCGGGGATGAGCGATTCATGACCGGGGAGTACGCGGGGGAATCCGACCGGGTAAAGTGCGTGGTGGATTGCTTCGGGCCCACCGACCTCGAGGCGATGATGGACGAGGACTACGCGGGCTTGAAGGACAACCCGGACACGATATTTGCCAAGCTGTGCGGCTTTCCCGTGAGCGCAGCAACGCGGGAGCGGATGCGGCGCATCAGCCCGATGCGGTATGTCGAGGCAGGGCGGGACCTGCCGCCCTTCCTGCTCCTCCACGGCACCGGCGACACGGTGGTCAACTACAACCAGAGCGAGCGGCTATTCAGAAAGCTGATCGACTGCGGCTACGACGCGACGATGTATAATGTGCCGGACGCGCCCCATGAGGGCAGCTTCTGGAGCGCGGCGCTGGTCGAAGCGGTTCATGAATACCTGATGGAGCGGGTGTAAAACGTGCATTCAACGATATGGGTACAACAATAGGATAGGCATTTGTTGGGGCGGCATCTCGTGCGCAAAATGCCGCCCCCTCTATTATTCTATCCCGCCCTCGATGCAGACGATCTCCGTCGGGTTGAAAAACCGGGGGACGGAGACTGTGTTGGACAGGCCGGCGCTGACCACCAGCCGCCCTTCGTAAACGCCCTTGGTCCAGCGGGGCCACAGCCCCTGGCCAGGGGCGAATACACCGATCCATTGGCGCTTGATGGGGTTGTAGACGCGCCACTGGCCGCCGTGGGCGTGGCCGGACAGTACGAGCTCAATGGATTCTGGAATGTGGGGAAAATACTCGGGGTGGTGGCAGAGCAGTATGTGATAGCCTGGCGTCGCGCCGAAGGCAGCGAGCCAGGCGGTATCCGGCAGGGTTGGGGGCCTGCGTTGCATCCTGGGATAGCGGACGCCCGAGGAAGCCTGTCCGGCCTGGGCGCGAAATCGCCGGTAGGCCGTGACCGAAGCGGAGGTCAGCCCACCGATGACCAGGCCGCCCCGCGCGATCCAGCGGTTGTCCAGCACCGTCACGCCGGTGGACCGGATGCGCTTCAAATCCGCGCCATCCAGGTATTGCTCATGGTTGCCCAGGGAAAGGAAGGATGGCGCGATGACTGCGCAGGCACTCAGAAACGGCAGCACGTTTTCCTGGGTATCCAGGGGGCTCCGGTTCTCCCCGGGCCACAAGCCGGAGACAAAGTCCCCCGGGATGCAAATGATTTCGGGCCTGCGGGCGCGCAGCAACTCTGCGACGTGCTCAAAAGGCCGACCGTGAAGGTCGGCCAATACTGCGATCCCGGGGGCATTGAGAATGTGGTAGACGGTTTCAATCATTAAATCACCTTTTTGCCTGAGTGGTCAGGACCGAATCCGAACGACTCTACCCAATGATCCGGACCTCATACCCCTCCGACGGCGTCAGCTCGCCGCGCCTGTCGTCCCAGCGCAGGGCGGTCAGCGCGTATTCGCCGCGCTCGTAGCCGTAGCCGTCGCCGGCGTCGTCGTACAGGTCGAAGGTCCCGTCCGCGCCGCGCCAGACGCGGATTTCCAGCGGCCCCTCGGGTTTTTGGTCGGCGTATTGCAGGCCTTCCGCCATGGGAATAATCGCCCCTGCCTTCGCGAACAGCGGTATCCGGTCCAGGGGCGCGTCCACGGTGACCTCCCGGCCGCCCGCATAGCGTTCACCGGTCCAGAAGTCGTACCAGTCGCACCCCTCGGGCAGGTAGCAGGTCCAGCGCGTCTTCCGGTCCAGGGGGGCGCTGTTTTTGTCATAGAGCATCGGTTCGGTCACCGGACACACCAGCAGCGACGGCCCCAGCAGGAACTCGTCGGCGGTGGCGGCTGCGCGCCGGTCGTCGGGGAAGTCGAACAGCAGTGGCCGAAGCATCACGCCATTGTTCCGCCAGACCCCGCCGGCCAGGGAATAGATGTAGGGCATCAGACGGTAGCGCAGCTTGATTGTCGCCTCAATGGCGTCGTAGAACGGTTCGCCCTTCTTGCCGAAGTTCCAGATCTCCCGGGGCGTGTCGGTACCGTGGCTGCGGAACATGGGCAGGAAGCAGCCGAACTGCAGCCAGCGCACGTACAGCTCCCGGTAGCCCAGGTCGTTGACGCCCTGTTCATAGTCGCCCTGCCAGAACCACTTGGGTGTGGGATCGTTGTCACAGCCGCAGCCCCGGCCCTGCCAGTTGTCCCGCACCACGAAGAAGCCGCCGATGTCCAGCGTCCACCAGGGATAACCGCTGGCGGACATGGACAGGCCCTCGGCGATCTGCGCCTTCATCACCTCCCAGCGGGCGGAGATGTCCCCGGACCACAGCACTGCGCCGTAGCGCTGGCTGCCCACATAGCCCGAGCGGGTCAGGTTCAGCACCCGTCTGTCGGGGGCGTCGGCGCGCTGGTTCTCGTAGATGCCCTGGGCGTGAACCAGGGCGTACAGGTTCGCGCGGGCGGGGTCGAGGAAGCGCTTGTGCTCGTCTCCCACCAGCTTGAATCGCTCCCAGGGTTCCCGCCGGACTTCGCCGCCCCAGTCCGGGCCGGAGAAGGGCTCGGTGGAATCGCACCACCAGGCGTCAAAGCCGCCGTCGAACAGCTCGGCCTTTGCCTGTTGCCAGTATAGTGCCCGGGCGTCGGGATTGAAGGCATCATAAGTGGACAGGTCGTTCAGCAGCCAGCCCTTTTCATTGAACTGCTCGCAATCCACGGTGTCGTTGTTCATGTTGGGCCAGACGGACACCATGGCGTGGGCGTGCATGGCGTGGATCTCGTCCATGCGCTGGCGCAGGTCGCCGTAGCGCTCCGGGTCCACCCGCTTCTCGCCCCAGCGCCCTTCGCGCCAGGTGTGCCAGTCCTGCACCACGCAGTCCAGCGGCACGCCCAGCGCGCGGTGGCGGCGCACCACGTCGGAAAGTTCCTGGGCCGTCTTGTAGCGCTCTTTCGATTGGACGTAGCCGAAGGCCCACTTCGGCGGCAGCGCCGCGCGGCCCGTCAGCCGCCGCAGGCCGTCTATGATGGCGTCGAAGGGGTTTTCGATGCCCCCGTCGCCAGTGATGACATAGTAGTCCAGCTGGGATACGGTGTCCATGAACAGGTAGCTGCCTTCGGCGTCGTCCTGAAAGGTCATCAGGCTGCCGCAGTCCACCAGCACGCCGTAACCCTTGCCCGAAATGAAGAAGGGCATCGGGATGCGCATATTGTGCTGGTACAGGTAGCGGTTCTGGTGGCGATTGTTCCAAGTGCCTTCCTCGCCCTGGCCCAGCCCGTAAATACCCTCGCCCTCGTCGAAGTCGAAGCCCAGGCGCGCCCGCCAGGCCTTGCGATCCGTGACGGGCTTCAGGTTCATGATGAAGTTGCGCTCGCCGTCCACGGTCTTGACGCGCTCGATTATCGGGGCGTCGTCGCCGGTGGTGTAGCGTATGACATCCAGGGCGGCGAGAACGTGCCCGGCCTCCCGCAACAGTATCTTGCCGTTCTCCCCGTCGCGCCAGGTCAGGCGGTCTGTGGCGCGGTCGAATATCGCCAGCAGATTGCCCGAGCGCAGCCAGACGCGGCCCTCGTCCTGCCCACCGTCGGCGAAATCCCCGGCATTCCCGGGCAGCTCCGGCGTTTGCAGCAGCATCGAGGGGGCAGCGACGGCCGCTTCCTTCGTGTGAACGACACGAATGACCCCGGGCAGTACCGCCTCCAGGCGATAGAGGTTGTCCTTGGTCTTGAATTCGATCATATTGCTCATGTTTCCTACCTCACAAAGAAATCCCAGGCCGTCTTGGCGGGCTGGGACGGTTGTTGGGCAAATGCGGATTTGGCGAGCTAATGCGGCTTCCCAAAGCCCTCAGGGGAAGGCTGTAGGCTGCGTTGCCGTTTCCCCTGAAACCTAACCCTTAAAACCTCAAATTTAGATCTGTCGCCCCGCGATAAATCTGAATTTTATCCCTTCACTGCGCCCGCGGTGACGCCGCCGATGATGTACCTCTGACCAATGGAATAGACGATGATTACCGGGATGACGGTCAGCACGATGTCGGCGAACACGTAGTTCCAGTTGCTGCCCTCCTTGCCGAAGAACTGGTACACCGACATGGTCATCGGGTGCAGCTTGCTCTTGGAGGACAGGTACAGCGGGGTCAGGAAGTCGTTCCAGACACCCATGAACTGGAGTACGAAGCAGGTTATCAGCGTGGGCTTCAAAAGCGGCAGGATCACCGTGAAGAACATTCGGGTGGGGGTGGCGCCGTCGATGACAGCGGCCTCGTCCAGCTCCTTGGGAATGGTCTCCACAAAGCTGTAGATGGTGAACACGCAGAAGGGGATCATGGCGCTGGTGAATACCAGTATGATGCCCAGGCTGGTGTTGGTCAGGCCCATCCACTGGAACACGCGCACCAGGGTGATGTAGTTCACCGGGAAGAACAGGCCGCAGATGAAGAAGTAGTAGATGAAGTTGTTCAGCTTGGTGCGCTTGCGGCTCAATACATAGGCGGCCATGGCGCACAGCAGCACGCCCGCCGTGGTGCTGGCGAAGCTGTAGAGCAGGCTGTTGCCCAGGCCCGTGAGCAGCTTGGCCTTCTTGAACACGTCGGGGTAGTTGGTGAATACCCACTGGGTGGGGAAGTTCAGGTTCATGCGGGCGGCCTCGCTCTTGGTCTTGAACGAGTTGATCAGCACCAGGTACAGCGGGGCCAGCACGATCACCGACAGGAAGATGCAAAGCAACTGCTTGAGCACCGCCTGGAGGGTCACGGGCTTTCTGTTGGGATTCTTCACTTAGGCCGCCCCCTTTCTGCTCATGCCGCGCACGATCAGTATGCCGGCGACCATCGTAATCAGCAACAGTATGGCGTTGAAGGCGGTGGCCAGGCCGTAGCTGCCCGCGCCGTACAGCTGGAAGGAGTAGGTGGTCATGACCTCGGTGGCGTGTCCCGGGCCGCCGTTGGTCAGCACGTATACGATGTCGAACACCTTCAGGCCGTAGGTAACGCCGAACACAAGGTTGATCATGATCGCGCCGCGCATCATCGGCAGGGTCACATGCCACAGCCGCTGCCAGAAGTTGGCGCCGTCCACCTTGGCGGCCTCGTAATAGCTCTTGTCGATGGTGGAAAGGCCCGTCATGAAGATGGTCATGACGTAGCCGATGCCACGCCAGGCGTCCACCATGTATATGGATTTCCAGACGACGTTCAAATCGGACAGCCACTTTTGCTTCAGCGCTCCCAGGCCGATGGCTTCCAGCGCGCCGTTGAGCATGCCGTTTTTGAAGTTCAGCACCGAGGTGAATATGATGCCGATGATCACGAAGGGGATGATGGAGGGCAGGTAGAACACCGTGCGGTAGGCGCCCATGCCCCGGATGCCCTCAAAGAGTATGATGGCCAGGAACAGCGCCGGGATGATCTTTACGATGTTGGACACCACCGTGAACTTCAGCGTGTTCAAGATGCCGGCCGAATAGTTCTTGTTGGAGGTAAAGATATCGATGTAGTTCTTCAGCCCCACGAAGTGCAGTCCGTTCTTCGGGGTCGCCCGCCCCCAGTCGGTGAACGAATAGAAAACGCCCAGCAGGCTGGGAAACAGGAAAAACACGATGTACAGCACCAGTGGCAGTATCAAAAACCACTGGGGATAGACCTTTTTCTTGTTCATTTCATCGCCGCCCTTTTTTACTGAAGATAGGGGCGGCGAAGCCGCCCCTATGGGTTTGGTTCAAATGTAAATTACTTCCAGGCCGGATCGCCGACGTTCTTGGCGGCCTCGGCGCGGTAGCCGTCCATGCGGGTCAGCACTTCGTTGGCGTCAATGCCGCCCTGGACGAACTCGATCATATCCTGGCCGAACTGCATCCAGTAGTCGTTGGTGTACTTGGTGCCGTTCTGCAGCACGCAGCACTCCATCTTCTCGGCGGGCACGGTGGCGATGAAGGCCTCTTCCTCGGGCAGCCAGTGCTGCTCGATGTCCACGTTCACATGCAGGTTGGTGTACTTCGGGCTGTTGTCCAGGATCTCCTGGAGGGATTCGGGCGTGCAGACGAACTGGAACCAGGCGCGCACCAGGTCCTCGTGCTCGGTGCCCTTGTAGCCGAACATGGTGGGGCCGGCGGGGCTGGTGGTGTACCAGGTGTTGTCGCCCAGGGGGCACAGGAACAGGCCGAACTCATCGGTGGTGCCGGTGTCGTCCTTGATCTGCTTGATGGTGCCGGAGTTCTCGATGGTCATGGCGACGGTGCGGTCGGCGAACTCGTTGGACTGGTTGGTGGAGTCGGTGCCGATCCAATCCTCGCCGAAGTAGCCCAGGTCGGAAAGCTCCTTGAACTGGTTCAGGACCTCCAGCATCTTCTCGTTGCCGGCGAAGGTGGCGGTGTTGTTGTTCAGCGCGTCGTACAGGCCGGGGGTCGCCTCTTCATAGACGCCGCCGATCTGGAAGAAGGCCAGCTGGTGCCGCCAGCCGTCGGCGCCCGCCATGAACCAGGGAGTGATGCCCTGCTCGGCGATCTTCGCGCAGACGTCCTTCAGCTCCGCGTAGGTGGTGGGTACGGCCAGGCCCAGCTCGTCGAACAGGGTCTTGTTGTACAGCATCACGTATTCAGGGCTGTTGTTCCAGATCTGAAGGCCGTACAGCTTGCCGCCGGAGATGCAGGCGCTCTGGCGGGATTCGGGCATCACGTTCTGCCAATCCGCGCCGGTGAAGTCGATGCAGCGGTTCTCGGGGTCGCCGATCATGGATTCGATGGCGCCCACGGGGTTGGACTGGATCCAGAACACGTCGGCGCAGGTGCCGTTGGCCAGGCCGCTGGTCAGTACGTCGAAGTACTGGTCGGCGGGCAGGGTCTGCAGGTCCACGGTTACGCCGTAGGTCTCCTCGAAGCGGGCGATGGTCGCGTCATAGCGGTCGGCCATCCAGTCGGCGGAAACCAGGATGCTCAGCTCCTGGCCCTCGAACTGCCCCTCGTTGGGCACGGCTTCGACCACCACGTTCTCGGCGCTCGCCACCGTGAACATGCCGATGGCCAGCATCAGGCAAAGGACAACGCACAACATTTTCTTCATGTTTCTGTTCCTCCTGTCGTGATTTGTGGGTGTAAAAGCAGCACTTTTGCACCTCTACAATTAGCATTTTACCAAATTACAGCGAATTTGGAAATGTATTATTTTTCGTTATTTGTGTATTTTTTTTTGAAGTATCTTTTCTGGAAAAGCTGAGTGTGATATGATGGGAGGGAAGAACCCAAATTGAACCGCTAAAGGATATCGCGCATGAACGTACATCAGGACGGCCTGATCCTGGATAGGGTGTTTCCTTTCCAGATCAACGCGGTGACGCTGGCTGCCGGGGACAACGCCGACGACGCCTTCCACTGGCACAGCTTCCTGGAGATCACCTGCATACTGGAGGGCGCGGGCTGCTACTATGTCAGCGACCGGGCCTACGAGGTATCCCCGGGGGACATCATCATATTCAACAACGCGGAGTTGCACGGCTGGCAGGTGTTCCAGAACGAGATGCGGGTGCTGGCGATGGTGTTTTCCGACAGCATTGTGGCCGGGTACGGCGACCGGATGGACATGGAATATCTGCGTCCCTTCATCGGCCGGGGCCGCAACTTCCGCAACCGCATCGGCAAAGGCGAGTCCTGCGCGCCCCGGATCGCGGCCATCATGCAGGAGATCATGGGGGAGTGGCAGCGGCGGGAGGACGGTTACCCGCTGATGATCAAGGCCGACATACTGCGCATCCTGACGATGCTGGTGCGGCACTACCACGACGATGCCCGCGCCCCGGAGCGTGGCGATCCCGGCAAGGCGCTGCGTCGCCTGCAGCCCGCCTTCGAGTACATCGACGCCAACTACTGCGGTCGCGTTACCCTCAAGCAGGCGGCGGACCAGGTCTTCATGAGCCCTAACTACTTTTCCCACTATTTCCACGATGCCACCCACGTCTCCTTCAGCGACTATGTCACCCTGCGCCGCATCCGCAAGGCCCGGGAGTTGATGGAGACCACCGGCAAGAGCATCTATGAGATCGCCATCGAGTGCGGCTTCCCCAACAGCAGCAACTTCTACCGATTATATAAAAAGCACACCGGCGAAAGCCCCCGGCAGGGCAGATAGAGGCGCGCCCCACCGGAACAAAAGCCGGTGAAATCCCGTCAAAACATGGTATGGCGGCGCCCGCGCCGCCGTCATGGAACCGTATAGCAAGCGACGTATGTCGGATGTTAAAACAATCAGGAGGATAGCCACCGTGAAAAAAATCGCAAAAACCGTGCTGCTTCTGACTCTCGCCATGGCGCTGCTTATTCCTGCGGCCTGGGCAGAACCCTCTGCGGCGGTCAAGGGCATCTATGACGCGCTGCTGGCGGAGGGTTCCGACTACAGCGCCAGCAAGGCGATCAATCAGCAATACTACCCCGACGTCAAGTATGAGGAGAAGCTGGAGGACGATGGATTTTCCATCGCCATCAGCGGCAGCGAGTACATGGATGGCAGCTGGCGCTTCGTGCAGGACGGCGACGCGCTGACTACCACCGTCTCCAACGAGGGCATGGAGATCATGATGGTGATCAACGTGGTCAAGGCGGTAAGCGACTACCTGGGCATGAACGGCACCGTGGTCATGGGTTACGTCAACGGCCTGGGCATGCTGGACATGGCCAGCGACGACTACGCCATGACCCAGGACGAGGCCGCCGACACCACCACCGTGCGCATGAACATCGAAAGCCCCTGGGCGATGAAGGGGCTCGACGAGATGGTGATCGACGATCGTAGCCTGTTCTACGGCGCGTTGACCGAGGAATCCGCCAGCATCGCTGCCAACATCGGCAAGGTCATGATGATCGCTAACGGCAGCGCTGACGATGTTACCATCCTGCTGGGCGAGTACGGCGAGCTGGACGAGGTGGCCCGGAAGTCCCTGGTCAATATCGTCGGCATACTCCAGCCTGCGGGCTGGGAGGCCTTTACCGCCGATTACGCGGAGATGGCCGAGGTGGACGTCGATGGCTACAGCGTCAAGCTGAACGTGGATGCCGCCACCGTGGGTCAGATCATCGACGATGCCCCCGAGGGCTACAGCTTCGCCGTGGCGCACTTTGGGAAGTGATGTTCGTTTAGATTCAAAGCCAAAATAAAATGGGGAATCGCAATCATAAGCGATTCCCCGTTTTATTCAGGTATTTACCTCAGCCCGTGCTCCACGCAGAAGGTGCCCTTCACATCGCTCCAGTGTTCGTCGGCGTACTTTATCAGGCGGTTGGCCTGGTCCATGCTCATCTCGGGGAACATCAGGTACAGGCTGTGGGAGCCGTACTTCTGTACGATGCGGTCCACGTTCTTCAGCCAGTCCTCGAAGCCGCCGGAGTAGACCTTGACCCAGATCGACTTCCCGGCCAGTATGGCCTTGTCGTAGATCACGTCCCAGTCGGGCAGGGTGCCGTCGGGGCCGGCGTCGCCGCTGGTCCACTGGAGGGCGTCGATGCCGTCGATCTCCATCAGGGCGTCCAGGTGCTTGATGGCGTCGGGGCCGTCCAGGTGATACAGCACGCAGTCGGCCTTTTCCGCCTGCTGCTTAAGCGACGGCTGGATGTAGGCCCGGAAGTCGTCGGGGGACATCATGGCCGAGAAGTCGCATTGCAGCTTCACGGTACGTCCCGGGCCCCAGATCTGGAACACGGTGTAGGCGTTGCCGCCCTCGTGGTCGCGGATGATGTCGTAGAAGCGGTTGTAGTATTCAAAGTAGATCCTGTCAATCTCCTTGATCCGCTTTTCCACGGCTTCGGGCTCGTCCAGCAGGTCGTAGAGCGTGTCCTGCGCGCCGCGGAGGGAGGCCAGCGTGTCGATGTTTTCCATCAGGTCGGGCATGTCCACGAAGAAGTCGTCCCCGGCCAGCTCGCGGCACTTCGCCGCCAGGGCCAGGTGCTTGAGCAGCCATTCGTTCTCCGGGTTGAAGACCAGTGCCGGCGCGCCGTCCCAGCCGTTCTCATAGTCGGGGCTGGGGATGAACCAGACCGTGTCCTCCTTGAAGCCGATGTCAGACCCCAGGTAGGAGGCGAGCGAGCCGGGGCCGAAGTCGATGTTCAGGTTTGGGAAGCTTTCGGCCAGGAAGGCGTGGGTTTCGCAGAACTGGCGGTAGCGGGCCACGATGCGCTCCGGGTCCTGGTACTTGTCCACCATGTCCTTCCACTTCAGTTCCTCCGGCAGGGCGTAGTAGTTGCCCTGGCAGATCTGGCCCAGGTAGCCGCCGTCCTGGGGCGTGCCGTCGGAGAGGGCCTCCACCTCGGGCCTGCGGGCGATGACGGTCATCAGCGGGCGGCCGGTGTTCTGGTGCTTCCAGTAGTTGGCCCATTTTTGGCGGGTTGCGGCCCAGTGGTCGTAGTAGCGGCTGCGGGCGAGGTCCTGGGGCGGGAAGGTCTTTGTCATGATGGCGTCCAGCTTCGTGAAGTCAAACGTCCTCTGGGGCGCTTCAGCCTTTGGCGCGGGCTTCTCCGCCTCGACGGGAAGGGACGCGGCTTCGGCTTCTTCACCTTCGGCGGCCTCGCCTGCCAACCCCTGCATCTCCAACGCCAGGGCCTTGGCCTTCTTGGCGGCGGAGGCGGCATCGGGGGTGTAGGCGTCTGCGCCGATCTCGTCGGCGAAGGCCTGGCTGATGGGCGCGCCGCCCACCATGATCTTGATGCGGCTGGCGAAGGGCTGCTGCTTCAGCGCGGCCACGGTGTCCCGCAGGGACGGCATGGTGGTGGTCAGCAGCGCCGAAAGGCCCACGATGGTCACGTCCGGGTGGTCCTCGATGGCCTTGATGAAGGTGGAGATGGGCACGTCCACGCCCAGGTCGATCACCTCGACCCCGGCGCTCTCGATCATCATGCCCACCAGGTTCTTGCCGATGTCGTGGAAGTCCCCGGCTACGGTGCCCAGGATCATCTTTCCCACGCTGCCGCCGCCCTCGCCCTTCAGGTGGGGCTTGAGCACGTCCACGCCGCTCTTCATGGCCCGGGCGGCTGCCAGCATCTGGGGCACGAATATGATCTGCTTCTGGAACTTGTCGCCCACCACGTCCATGGCGTCGATCATGCCGGTGTTCAGGATATCCTTCGGGTCGACCCCGGCTTCCAGAGCGGCGCGCACGGCATCCGGCACCTTCTTGTTCTTGCCGTTCTCCACGGCCTGGGCAACGGCTCGGAGCGCTTCAGCCTTGGCGTCGTTCGCGGGGGCATCCTTTTTGGATTCCGGGGCGGGGGAGGGGGCGGCCTGCGCAGCCCGCGGGGCCTGTGAGGCCTGCGCGGCGGGGGCACTGCCTTGGCCCTTGCAGCTCTCGATGTACTCCAGGCAGAACTCGTCCCGGCCCAGCAACGCGTTGGTGGCGTGGATGATGCCGGTCATCTGTTGGTTGGTGGGGTCCACGATAGCGCTGTCCATGCCGGCCTCCATGGCCAGGGTCATGAAGGCGTAGTTGATGTTCTTGCGGATGGGCAGGCCGTAGCTGATGTTGCTCAGGCCGCTGGTGATGTGGATGTCGGGGTACTCGGCCTTGATGCGGCGGCAGCACTCCGCGAACACCAGCAGCGCGGTCTGGTCGGTGGACAGGGTGACCACCAGCGGGTCGATGTGCAGCCGGTTCGGGGCGATGCCGTACTGTTTCGCCTTCTCCATGATGGCGTGGAATACGTCCATGCGCTTCTCCACCGAATTGGGGATGCCGTCGTTGTCGCACAGCAGCGCAACGCACTGCCAGTCGGTGCCTGCGATTACGGGGAAGATGGTGTCGATCTTGTCACCCTCCATGGAAACCGAGTTGATAAGCCCCGGCCTGCGGCAGAAGGGCAGCGCCCGCACGCAGGTCCTCGCGCTGGGGCTGTCGATGCAGATGGGCACGTCGGTGACGGCCTGGATGTTGCAGATCATCCACACCAGGGTCTCCACCTCAACGGCCTCCTCCACCGAGGCGCACACGTCCAGGTAGGTGGCCCCGGCGTTTGCCTGCATCGTTGCCCGCTCCCGTATAAAGGCCTCGTCCTTGTCCGCGATGGCCTTTGCCACCGCTGGGATGGAGCCGTTCAGCTTTTCGCCTATGATAATCATCTGTCGTTGCCTCCTGCCGCCACGCGGCCCGTATTATGCCATCATTATAGTATAATGCGCCCCTGCCGCGCCTCCGCAATTCTACGAAAACCGTGCATTATTGTGGGAAAAAACGGACCGCGGGTATGCCCGCGGCCCGGTGGTTTGACAAAACCTGTCGTTACTTGACGGTGACCTTGCATTCCAGCTTGGTGCCGCTGGACAGAGTGGCAGTGATGACGCACTTGCCGGCCTTTACGGCTTTGACGTTGCCGTCCTTGTCCACGGTGGCGACGTTGGTATTGTTGGAGGACCAGATGACGGAGCTCTGGCCGCTGACGGTCAGCTTGGAGGTCTCGCCCGCTTTCAGCGACAGAGAGGTCTTGTTGAGCTTGGCGGAGTCGGAGACGGTCACCTTGCAGGTGAGGGTCTTGCCGTCGCTGAGCTTGGCAGTGATGGTGCAGCTGCCGGCCTTCTTGGCAGTGACCTTGCCGCCGCTGACGGTGGCGACGCCGGTGTTGCTGGAGGACCAGGTGACGGAGCGGTCGCCGCGGTTCTTGACGGACAGCGTGTAGGTGCCGCCCACCTTCAGGGACAGGCTGGTTTTGTTGAGCTTGGCGTTATCCTTGACGGTTACCTTGCAGGCGAGGGTCTTGCCGTTGCTGAGCCTGGCACTGATGGTGCACTTACCGGCCTTCTTGCCGGTGACCTTGCCGTTTTTCACGGTGGCGATGCTGGTGTTGCTGGAGGACCAGGTGACGGAGCGATTGCCGAGGTGCTTGACGGTCAGTGTAGCGCTGCTGCCCACAGACAGGGTGAGCTTGGTCTTGTTTAGCTTGGCAGGGTCCTTCACGGTGACCTTGCACTTCAGCTTGGTGCCGTCGCTGAGGGTGGCGGTGATGGTGCACTTGCCGGCGGCCTTGCCGGTTACCATGCCGCTGCTGACGGTGGCGACATTGACGTTGCTGGATGACCAGGAGACTGTGCGGCCCGCCAGGTTTCTGACATACAGGGTCTTGCTGCCGTCCACGAGTACGTTCATGGATGTCCTGGACATCACGGCCTGGGGATACACGACGGTCAGGGTCAGTACCCGGGTTTCGCCGCTCTCCATTTTGGCCTGGATGAGCACGGTGCCGTTGCCTACGGCCTTGACATAGCCCTTCTCGGATACGGTGGCCACGGCGGGATTGGCGGAGGTAAAGGCGGTGACGGCCTCGCCGTTCAGGTACAGCTGGAGGCCGTCGCCCACGGTGGCCTTCATGTTGATGTTCTTGTCCAGCAGGACGTAATTATCGTGAACCGTGAAATCATGCTTGCGCGCCCAATCCGCGGCGGCGGAGCCGATCACGGTGTAGAAGGTGGGTGCAGCGCCGTCAAAGGCGGTGCTTGCGATGGCGATATCCTTGGCCAGCACGGTGACGCGGCTCAGGGCGGCACAGTTCGCGAAGGCCCTGTTGCGGATGGTGGTCACGCCGGCGGGGATGACGACGCCGGCCAGGGTGGCGTTGTCGGCAAAGGCCTCCTTGCCGATGATGACGACGTTATCGGGGATCCTGACGGTGGCGTCGGCGCCGTTGTACTTGACCAGCACGCCGTCAGCGTTGATGATGAACGGGGATTCATCCTCGTTGGATTCAATGTATTCGGCCTCGTTGGAGACGACAGCCGCTTCGGGGGCTTCGCTGACCAGCTCCACATCGTCGTTCAGTTCGATCGATCCATCCAGTTCAATCGCGGCAGAGTCCAGTTCAATGTCCACGGCATCCTGGGGCGCGTCGAGGGTCACTTCCATCTCGGCCACGGCACTGAACATGCCGCAGACCATCAGGGCTGCGAGCAGCAGGGCCAGCAGGCGACGGGTATACTTCATCTTGTTTTCCTCCTGATAATATGTTGGATTCACCGGTAGTATATCGCGGTTTATTTTGCGTTGCAAGGACCGGCGGTGTTAAATTAGCGCACTCAAATTGTGTGGTAAGGAAATACCGCATAATAAGGGTGGTTGGCTGGCGAGTGAATTTTCCGCCAGGCGCAAATTTCGCAGACTTGCTGGTGGCAAGTCAAGGAATTTGCAGGATGTGCATGGCGGAAATGGCACCGCCAGACATGCCGCCCGTTTGTGCGGTATTTCCGTAACAATAAAGAAGGGCCGCGGGGGATACCCGCGGCCCAATGGGGGTTCACATCTGTTTGATTACCGCTTGACGGTGAGGTTGCACTGCAGAATGGTGCCGTTGCTCAGCCTGGCGGTGATGACGCACTTGCCGGCCTTGAGGGCGGTGATCACGCCGTAGCGGTCGATGGTGGCGATGTTGGTGTTGTTGCTCTCCCAGCTGGTGATCCTGAGGTTGCCGAGGTTGTTGACATACAGCTTGAAGGTCCTGCCAACATACATGGTATGCTTCGTCTTGTTCAGGCTGGGATTCTTGAGGGTGACTTTCACCTTGCAGGTGAGGGTGGTGCCGTCGGACAGCCTGGCGGTGATGGTGCAGCTGCCGGCCTTCTTCGCGATGACCTTGCCGCCGTTGACGGAGGCGACGTTAGGATAGTTGGAGGACCAGGTGACGCTGCGGTTGCCGCGGTTGTTGACGATTAGGGTGAAGCTGTCGCCCACTTTGAGATCGAGGCTGGCCTTGTTCAGGCTGGCCTTCTTCTGGGGCTTGGGCTGGGCCTTCCTGGA
>CADBVG010000031.1 GCA_902798105.1 uncultured Eubacteriales bacterium | reverse complement strand
TTTTTGATTTACCGCCAGTAAACCTTCAAAATCTGCAAGAGCGCCTGACGAAAAAATCACTCGCCAGCTGACCACCTTAATTGCGCGGTATTTCCTTAGAAACACACCCTAACCACTGAATTCTGATTTGTCATCTTCCTTCTTTGCTTTTTCACCAGATGGCGCTTCTTCTTCCATTCCCTCGACCCTCGGCGGGATAGCCACGTCGGGGTATTCTATGCGTTCGTGGAACACGCCGGTCAGCACCGTGGAGAAGGCGCTGCAAATCTTCTCGAGGTCGTTGAAGGTCAGGTCGGATTCGTCCAGCTGGCCGTCGTTCAGCTTGTCCCGCACCAGCTTGCGAATCAGCCCCTCCACCTTTTCGGTGGTGGGCTCGGGGATGCTGCGGGCGGCGGCTTCGATGGTGTCGGCCAGCATCACGCAGGCGGCCTCCTTCGTGCGGGGGCGCGGCCCCTCGTAGCGGAAGTCGTTGATGTCCACGTTCTCGCTGCCGTACAGCTTGACCGCCTTGTCATAGAAGAACAGCACGACGCCGTCGCCGTGGTGCTGGCGGATGATGTCCAGCACCGGCGTGGGGATGCGGGCCTTCTGGGCCATGGTCACGCCGTCCCGGGGGTGGGCTGTCAGGATGGCCACCGATACCCGGGGGTCGGTTCGGTCGTGGGGGTTGTCGCCCATCTGGTTTTCCTTGAAGTACCCCGGGCGCTTCAGCTTGCCGATGTCGTGGTAATACGCGCCCACCCGGGCCAGCAGCGGGTTCGCGCCCACCGCGTTGGCGGCGGCCTCCGCCAGGTTCGCCACGATGATGGCGTGATGATAGGTGCCGGGGGCCTCCAGCAGCAGTCGGCGCAGCAGCGGCTGGTTCGGGTTGGAGAGCTCGATCAGCTTGCTGTTGGTGGCCAGGTTGAATATGGATTCCAGCACCGGCTGGATGCCGATGCACAGTATGGCGCTGATGATGCCGCTGCTCATGGCCCAAAGCGCGTTGGTCAGCACGCTGGACAGGTCGGCGCTGTTCACCAGGCCAACGGCCAGCGTACACAGGAAGTTCGAAACGCCCACCAGCACGCCGGCCAGCAGCGTGGTCAGGCGCTGGCCCCTGCGGCCCAGCACCGACAGTATGATCGGGCCGGAGGCCATGCTCATCAGCAGCACAGAGAACATCGTCACCGAGAACAGGCCGCTGCTGGCGTTGGTCAGAAGCGAGGCCACGAAGCCAAGGCCGATGTTCATGTACAGCGCGGAGCGCTGGTCAAACAGCAGCGCCACCAGCATCAGTCCCAGGGATATGGGCATCATGTAGGCGTCAAAGCGGCTGAAGGCCAGGCAAAGCCCGGTGACCAGCACCGAAATCAGCCCCAGCAGCAGCAGGTTGCGGGTCGTCATGCGCTCCCGCAGGTAGCGTTGCAGGTACAACCCCATGCAGCCCATGATCAACAGCACGATCAGCGCGATGCCCGCCAGCAGCGGCACATCCAGGGAATCCTCCTTCAACAGGCCCAGGGAGGAGAGCATCGCGTACTGGGCCTGGGTGACGATCTCGCCCCGGCGCACGATGACCTCGCCCTTGACGCAGGTCACGTTTTCCACCTCGTCCCGGGCCTTCTGGCGGTTGGCCTCGGTGGTCTCCTCGTCGATGAGCATGTTGGGCCGTATGCAGCTGCGAATCACGTTCATGGCGATGGACACCAGCTCCGCCGAGTAGCCGTTTCCGGCCAGCGACCGTGCCAGCCGGTTGATGGCCGTGGTCTCCTGGCCCTCCAGCAGCGTGGAGTTCAGCGTCTCACGCACGTCGATGATGGCGTCCTCGAACAGGTGGCGCAGGTTGTCCTCGTCGTAGGTTCGCAGGGCGCGGTATTCGTCGGGGCTCAGGCTCACCGGCAGGGACATGTTCATGGCGGAGAGCTCGCGCTCCGTGATCTTGTCCGGGTCAGGCCATTCGCTGTCCCGAAGGGCGAACAGCGCGTCGAACATCGCCTGCATGTCCGAGGACACGCTGCCCACCACCGAGAAATCGATGCTCTTGTAGCTGGGCTCCACGGCGGCTGCGGCCGCACTCCGGCGCTCTTCAGTCGTAACGGTGTCGGTGACATCCTTGGAGGCCAGTATGTCCAGCGGCGCCGGGGCCCCGACCTGTATGTCGTGCTGCTCCGGCGTGATGCCGATCACCAGCATGCCCACCAAAAGCAGGTAGGTGACGGCAATGATCAGCCCGTTCCTGAATACCGGGCCAAGGCGCGCCATGCCCGCCTTGCTGACTTTGTTCATGGTATCCTCCTGATTGTTGCCCGTGGCTTATGGTCGAAACACGCGCCGCTGGCGTTCGTTTCGCTCGTTCTTCTGGGCGTGCTTTTCGTAGGCCTTGACGATTGCCTGCACCAGCTCGTGGCGCACCACGTCCCGGTGGGTCAGCTGAACGATGCCGATGTCCGGCACCCCCTTGAGCACCTCCAGGGCCTCTACCAGGCCCGAGCGCTTGCCCACGGGCAGGTCGATTTGGGTGACGTCGCCGGTGATGACCATCTTCGAGCCCATGCCCATGCGGGTCAGGAACATCTTCATCTGCTCGGAGGTGGTGTTCTGGGCCTCGTCCAGTATGATGAAGGCGTCGTTGAGGGTCCTGCCGCGCATGTAGGCGAGCGGGGCCACCTCCACCGCGCCCCGCTCCAGCAGCCGCTGGTAGGCGTCCACGCCCAGCATCTCGTGCAGCGCGTCGTACAGGGGCCGCAGGTAGGGGTCCACCTTCTGGGCCAGGTCGCCAGGCAGGAAGCCGAGCTTTTCGCCGGCCTCCACGGCGGGACGGGTGAGTATGATGCGCTCGATTTCCTTGTTTTTCAGCGCCACCACGGCCATGGCGATGGCCAGGTAGGTTTTGCCGGTGCCGGCGGGACCCACGGCGAAGGTGGCGGTGTTGGCCTTGATGGCGTCCACGTACTGCTTCTGTCCCAGGGTCTTGCACTTCACCTGTCGGCCGCGGTAGGTGATGGCGATCACGTCCCGCATGATCTCGCCGATGCGGTCGGCCTTGCCCTCGGCGGCCAGGCCGATGGCGTAGCGTATGCGCGTGCGGTCTACCGTCTCACCCCGCAGCACGATTTCACCCAGCTTCTCCAGGGTCTCCCGGGCCAGCGCCACCTTGTCAGGGTCGCCGGACAGCGTAATTTCGCTGCCGTGGGCGTAGATTTCAACCCCAAGCTCCTCCCGGAAGAGGGGAATGTTCTCCTCGCGGATGCCGAACATGCCGATAAACTGCTCCGGCGATTCCACGCTCATGTGTTCGGTGTGGGACTGTTCCATGTTTTCCAAATTGCTTAGCCTCCCTGTAATGCCTCCCGCGTCACCGCGGCGTCGGATTGTATCTCGATGACGGCCTTCGCGACCAGCGAAGTGCCGGTATTGCTGTAATCCACCCAACTTTGGCCGGGGGTGTATTGGGTCGGCCCCGTCCGGCGCAGGGTCACCCGGGCGTCTGCCAGGGCCAGCGCCCTGGCCCTTTCCCGCAGGGTGTCCGCGGGAATCGCCGTTTCCTGCCGACGGGTTTCCACGTTCGTGACCCGCTCGATCTCCAGCGGCAGGAACAGCCCGCCGATGGGCAGGTATTCCCGCTCCACGCGCTGTGAGGAATAGTTATCCGACCGGGAGATGGGCCATTCCAACCCCAGCACGGTCAGTTTTGCGCCGGTGGAGCGCTGTCCGGTGTCCACGGTGGACGCCTGTGTCAGCGGCAGGCGGGCTTCACCGGTGAACCAGCTGCGCACGACGACCTCGCCCAGCGCTGCAATGGGGCGCGTCTCCTCCTGGGTGGCCTGCTCCTCGCCCCGGATCAATACCTGGCCCCGGCGCACGGCGTCCCCGGGCTTTACGCAGAGCGCGCCGGAGCGCACGATGGCGCTGACGACGATGCCATCCCTCGCGCAGACCAGGTCCCTGGCCGCGTCCACGTCGTACAGGGCGGGCGCAGGCACCTCCGGCACGGCTTCCACCAGCAGCCGCACGCCCTGCAGCCTCGCGCCCACATAGCTGTAGCGGCGGTTCGTCGCGAGCAGCTGCTGGGCGATCAGGCCGGTGTCGATGTCCCGGGCCATGCCAGGGTGTATGCCCAGCGCGTCCAGCGATTGTGAAAGGGCGGCAGTATCCCCAAGGGAAGCCCGTTCGCCGGTGAAGGCGATATCCACGATCCAGAGGCGGGTCAAGAACAGCGTGCACAACGCCACGGCGACGGCGATGCCCGCGGCCAGCGTGGCCCTGCGTTCGATGAAGCGCCGCAGGGCGCTGCCGCCCCTTCGGCCAGTGACGGCAGCGTCGAGGCCAAAGCGCCGGCACAGCGCCAGCAGCTGCCGGGCCGAGGCGGCGCCGCAACAGACCACGAGGGTATTTTCGCCGACCAGGCGCACTTCGTCGAAGTGCGCGCCCTGGACCGTGGCCCGGTCGATCAGCTTCTCGGGCATCAGGCAGCGGACCCGGACGGTGATTTCATATTGCAATGACGCACCGGCCGCGCCCGCCCGGGCGCAGTCCAGCGAAAGCCCCCGGCCCAGGGCGCACACCCTGCCCGCGCGGCTGTTCAATACGATTCGGGATTCGGTGAACACCGCGATGCCGGTGTGGTTTTCCACCATCAGGCTGTGCCCGCCCACGGCGGTGAGCCTCGGGCAGCGCCCGGTCATGTCTTCCGCCCACTCCAGCGCGGGCGGGATGGCGCGTCCGCGTCGAGGGGGCTTCGGAACGCGCGCCGCGTCCTTTGCGCGCCGGGTAATGCCCGGGTGTTTCATGCTTGCATCCCTCCGCAACGGGTTATTGGATTCTCCATAAACCTATGCGGCGGAAGGCTGTTTCATCCGGTAATTAAATATCTCCTATAATATTATACACGATACTGTACTGGAAATGCAAGGGAGTACGTTTTTTTGTCCAAATCGAGGGGATTTGACAGTCGGGAAGGTTGATTGTTATAATAGGTGGGATCAAAGTGCAAGGAGAAGTGTCATGCCATTTCAAATCACGGACCTGCTGAATGCCCGAGGCGCGGGGCTTGCGCCGATGGCGGGGGTGACCGACGCGGCGATGCGGCTGCTTTGCCACGAGCAGGGCGCGACCTGGGCGGTGAGCGAGATGCTGTCCGCCAAGGGATGGGTGTTTTCCGGGGGCAGGAACCGCAATGCCCAGGATATCCTCGCCCGGCTGCCCGGGGAAGGTCCGGCAGGCCTCCAGCTGTTCGGCAGCGAGCCCGCTTACATCGCCGAGGCCGCGCGACGCCTGGAGGGCAGCGGCTTTCAGTTCTTCGACCTGAACTTCGGCTGCCCAGCGCCGAAGATCACCGGCAACGGCGAGGGCAGCGCCATGATGCGCGAACCGAAGAAGCTCGGCGCGGTGGTCAAGGCACTGGTGGAAGCCACGCCCCTGCCCGTGACGGTGAAGATTCGCGCCGGATGGGACAGCCACAGCGTCAACGCGCCGGAGGTGGCTAAAGTCTGCGAGGACAGCGGGGCGAAGGCCGTGGCGGTTCACGCTCGCACCCGAGAGCAGCAGTACGCCGGGAAGGCGGACTGGAACGTGATCCGGGATGTGAAGCGGGCGGTTTCGGTGCCGGTGTTCGGCAACGGCGACGTGCGCTGCGGCGCGGACGCCCTGCGGATGATGGAGGAGACTGGCTGCGACGCCGTGATCGTGGGCCGTGCCGCCCAGGGCAATCCGTGGATCTTCCGGGAGATCGCCGCCGCGATGCGGGGGGAGGAGGCTCCGCCGCCCACACCCTCCGAGCGGGTGGCGATGGCCGCGCGCCACTTTGAGCTGGAAAGACAGCTGTACGGCGAAAAGCTGGCGGTGCTGCAAATGCGCAAGCACATCGCCTGGTACGTCCACGGCATGAAGGGCGCCTCCCGCTTCCGCGAGCGCATAAACCAAATGAACAGCGCCGCAGAAGTGCTCGCGGCGCTGGGGGATTATGCGGAGGAGGGGTAAATTCTGATTTATCGAGCTGATGCGACATCCAAAAGCCTTCCCCTATGGGGAAGGTGGCGCGTAGCGCCGGATGAGGTCCCCTTACGATGCGCCTCGCGCCTGTATTGAAATCGGCGAAGTTTCCAAGGACCTCATCCGTCTTTGACGAAACAATGCAAGCATTTTTCGTCAAATCCACCTTCCCCACCGGGGGAAGGCTACTTTTGGGGCCTTCGTCAACAGTTCGACAAATCAGAATTTATCCCATTCTCTAGACCTTCTTTGGTATGCTCCCGATAAACTCGGTGATGCTGTCATCCGATTCCACCTTTATCTCCCCGCCGTAGGCCTTCACGATTTCCTCGACGATGCTCAGGCCGGAGCCGTGGCCGTCGCTCTTGGTGGTGAAGCCCAACTGGAAGATGCTGCGGCGCAGCTGTGGGGGAATGGCGGGGCCGTTGTTGCCTACGCGGAAGGTGTACGCGCCCGGGGTTTCGTCGATGGTAAGGTCGATGCGCTTTTCCGTTCGCTCCGGCGCCTCTATCAGCGCGTCCCGGGCGTTGTCGATCAGGTTGCCCAGCACCCGGCACATCTCCCAGCCCGGCACGGGCATTCCCTGCCAGCCGGAATGGATGTGCAGCACCAGCGCAATGCCCAGCGTCTCGCAGTCCTGCCGCTTGGCGGCGATCAGCGCGTTCACGGCGGGAATGGCGGTCTTCAGGGCGCTGCCCGCCCGCTTGATGTCGCCGTAGACGCTCTCAACATATTTCATGGCCTCGCCGGGGTCGTTCAGCTCCAGCAGCGAAAACACCACCTGCAGGTGGTTCATGAAGTCATGGCGCTGCTTGCGCAGGGTGGCGTTCAAATCCTCCAGCTGTCGGTTGGCTTCCTCGAGCATCCTGGCCTGCTCCACGATCCGCCCGGCGTTCAGGGCCTCGCGGATGTCAGCCACCGCGCCCCAGGTCACGATCAACAGCGCCGCGGCAATGGCGGCGATTTCGATGTGCCGCCCCTCCGTGGGCGCGTGGACGATCGTATACACCAGCACCGCCACCATGGCCGCGACCTGCAACAGGTTGATCACCACGGTAAAGCGGGTGGCCTTTTTGACGTTCAGACGTTCCGTGAGCCTTGCTTTCATGCTTCAAATGATACAATTATCGGCGTCAATGCAAGATCGACGCCGATATGAAAAGACGATAAGCGGTTTGCCGCGCTCAGACCATTACAGCTGAGAGGTGCAGTGCGGGCAGCGGGTCGCATCCTCGGCGATCTCGCTCTTGCAGTAGGGGCACAGCCTCGGGGCGGGCTTGGGCGCTTCCGGCACGGGCTTCTTCAGCTTGTTCATGGCCTTGACCACGCCGAACAGGCACAGCGCGATGATCAGGAAGTTGATAACGGTGGAGATCAGCACGCCGTAGTTCAGCGTCGCTGCGCCGGCCTCCTGAGCGGCGGCCAGGGTGGCGTACTTGCTGCCATCCAGCGAGATGAACCAGTTGGAGAAGTCGACGCCGCCGGTCAGCTTGGAAATGAGCGGCATGAAGATGTCGTTGACCAGACTGGTGACGATGTTGCCGAACGCGCCGCCGATGACGACACCGATGGCCATGTCGACCACATTGCCTTTCAGGGCAAATTCTTTGAATTCGCTAATGAGTCCCATGTTGAATTCCTTCCTTTCGTACCTCATAGAAAGCGTTTTACCGCGCTATTATAGCACATATTTCCGGGAAAATAAAGTATTTTCCCGGATTTTCATGAAATATACGATTATGCTACACAATCAGCGCGAGCCCTTGTCGTAGGGGATGCCCTCGGCCTTGGGTGCGGCGGAGTTCTTCGAGAAGATCACCAGCACCACCAGGGAGATGATGTAGGGCAGCATGTTGTAAACGGTGGAGGGCAGGTTCAGCCTGGTAAGGAACGGGAAGCCGGTATAGACGTTGCTCAGCGCCCGGAAGAAGCCAAACAGCAGCGCCGCCAGGGCGATGCGCTGGGGCTTCCAGCCGCCGAAGATCATGACCGCCAGGGCCAGGAAGCCGAAGCCGGCCACGCCGTTTTCAAACTTCCATTCGGAAACGCCGGCGGTGATGTACACCAGGCCGCCGAGGCCGCCCAGCAGGCCGGAGATCAGCACGCCCGCGTAGCGCATCTTGAATACGTTGATGCCCACGGAGGCCGCGGCCTGGGGATGTTCGCCGCAGGCCATCAGGCGCAGGCCGAACTTGGTCTTGTACAGAAGCACGATGCTCACGACCAGCAGGACCACGGTCAGCAGGGTCAGCCAGCTGAATTCCTTTCCGGGCCAGATCAGGAAGGCCTTGCGGATGTCCACATAGGCGATGGTGGCGGAGGGGTTGTCGGGGTTGGTGGCCGTGTTGATGGCCTTCACGATGACCGTCGCCGCCGCGGTGCCCAGCAGGTTCATGGCCGTGCCAACCAGGGTCTGGTCGGCCTTGAAGTTGATGGCCGCCACGGCCAGCAGCAGCGAGTACACCATGCCGGTGAGCATCGAAGCGCAGACGCAGCTAAGGATCACGACAAAGGCGTTGGTGGTCGGCGAAAGCACCCGCATCACCAGTGCGCCGCCCAGCGCGCCGAACACCATGATGCCCTCAAGGCCGATGTTGATGACGCCCGAATGCTCTGAAAAGCAGCCGCCCAGCGCCACCAGCAGCAGCACCGAGGCAAACAGCAGCGTATACTGTAAAAGCAGAATCATGAAGCCTTGCCTCCTTTCTTGCCCGACCTGCGGTCCTTGTTCATCTGCTGCTTGAAGAACAGCACGAACGCGCACATGTAGATGATGACGGCGGAGATCAGCCCGGCGATTTCGGCGGGATATATCTTTTCCATGAAGGAGCCGCCATCGGTGATGTGCTGGATGAAGAAGGAGGAGAAGATGGCTCCGATGGGGTGCAGGCCGCCCAGGAAAGCCGCCGCGATGCCGTTGAAGCCCATCGCGGGAACGGCGGTGACGGCCATGGGCCACTTGATCATGTCGGTCAGGTAGTACATGGACGCGCCCATGCCGGCCAGGCCGCCGGCGATGGCCATGGTGAGCACGATGTTGAACCGGTCCCTCATGCCGCAGTAGCGGGCGGCGTTCTTGTTCAGGCCGGTGGCCCGCAGCTCGAAGCCCATCTTGGTCTTGGTCAGCAGCACCCAAATGCACACCGCGATGACCACCGAAAGGGGCACCGCCAGGGTGATGTACTGGTGGTTGTTCAGCAGTTTGTCAAAGCCCAGCGTCGGCAGCACCGCCGCGGGGAAGTTCTTCTTCAGGGACCAGGTCTCGCTCATGTTGATGTCCATGTAGGGGGCCAGCAGCATATTCACCAGGTACAGGCTTATCCAGTTCAGCATGATGCAGGAGATGACCTCGTTGACGTTGCGGGTGGCCTTCAGGAAGCCCGAAATCGCGCCCAGCAGCGCGCCCGCCAGCGTGGCCATGATGACGCAAAGCCACCAGGGGGCCTTCATGCCGATGGCGAAGAACAGGCTCATGCCAACGCCCGCCACGTACTGGCCGGCCGCGCCGATGTTGAACAGGCCCACCTTGTAGGCAAACAGCACCGACAGCGAACACATCAGCAGCGGCGCGGTCTTGACCAGGGTGTTGCCCAGGTTCTTGAGCTGGCCGCGGGTGGAGTTGAAGGTCCAGAAGTTCAGCATGATGGTCTTCATGGCGTTCCACGCGCCGGCGGGATTGATCAGCAGCAGCACCACAAAGCCTACCAGCAGGCCCAGAAGTATGCAGATCAGCGAAGCCAGCAGCGTCTGGACGGCCGGTTTTTTCAGGAATGATGTTTTATTCTTTTCCATGTCGCTCATCTCCTTACTGCCGTTTCGCGCCGGCCATGTACAGGCCCATTTCCTCGGGCGTGGTGGTCTTCGGGTTCAGCTCGCCCACGATTTCGCCCTCGTACATCACCAGGATGCGGTCGGACACGTCCAGCACCTCGTCCATCTCCAGCGACACCAGCAGCACCGCCTTGCCCCGGTTGCGCTGTTCCACAATCTGCTTGTGGATGTACTCGATGGCGCCTACGTCCAGGCCGCGGGTGGGCTGGACGGCGATCAGCAGCGAGGGGGCCTTGTCAATCTCGCGCGCGATGATGACCTTTTGCTGGTTGCCGCCGGACATGCTGCGGGCGATGGTGATGGGGCCCTGGCCGGAGCGGATGTCGTACTGTTCGATCAGCTTCTCGGCGTACTGGCGGATGTTGTTGCGGCGCAGGAAGCCCATGTTCGCGAACTGCGGCTCAAAGTAGCGCTGCAAAACGATATTGTCCTCCAGGGTATAATCCAGCACCAGGCCGTGCTTGTGCCGGTCTTCGGGGATGTGGCTCATGCCCAGCAGGGACCTTTGGCGGATGGAGGTCCGGGTCAGATCCTTTCCCTCCAGCGTAATGGTGCCGGTGGACAGCGGCTCCAGCCCGGACAGGCCGTAGACAAATTCGGTCTGGCCGTTGCCGTCGATGCCGGCGATGCAAACGATCTCGCCCTCGTGCACCTGGAACGACACGTTCTTCACCGCGTCGCCGGAATGGCTGTGGGATTTCACGGACATGTTTTTGATGTCCAGGATTACCTTGCCCGGGGTCTTTTCGGGCTTTTCAACATGGAAGTTGACGTTGCGGCCCACCATCATGGCGGAGAGCTCTTCCATGGTGACGTCCTTGGTATTGACGGTGCCGATGTACTTGCCCTTGCGCAGCACCGAGCAGCGGTCGGCCACGGCCATGATCTCAGCCAGCTTGTGGGAGATGAACAGTATGCTCTTGCCCTCCGCCGCCAGGTTCTTCATGATCTGCATCAGCTCGTCGATCTCCTGGGGGGTCAGCACGGCGGTGGGCTCGTCGAAGATCAGGATCTCGTTTTCGCGGTACAGCATCTTCAGGATTTCGGTACGCTGCTGCATGCCCACGGTGATGTCCTGAATCTTCGCGTCCGGGTCCACCTGCAAATTGTAGCGGTTGGACAGCTCGACCACCCGCTGGCGGGCCTCCGCCTTTTTCAGCATGCCGAACTTGTCCGTGGGCTCCACACCCAGTATGATGTTGTCCAGCACCGTAAAACATTCCACCAGCTTGAAATGCTGGTGAACCATGCCGATGCCCAGCGCGTTGGCGTCGTTGGGGTCGTTGATCTTCACCTCGCGGCCGTCCTTCTTGATTACGCCCTCCTCCGCCTGGTACAGGCCGAACAGCACGCTCATCAGCGTGGATTTGCCCGCGCCGTTTTCTCCCAGCAGCGCGTGGATTTCACCCTTGCGCAGCTGGAGCGTGATGTCGTCATTGGCGATGATGCCCGGGAACCGCTTTGTGATGTGAAGCATCTCTATGGCATATTGATTCTCCAATTCCGCTCCCTCCCGTCGTATAAGCGTAACCGTGTTTTTGAAAAAGCCCCCGTGTTGAAACCGGGGGCTTTTCGTCAAAGACACGCGGGAATCGTCCCGATATTCAATTACTTCACGCTGCCGGCGTCGTTCACCGTGATGGTGGTGGCGGGCATGGCGTCGATGGCGTTGGACACGGTCACTTCGCCGGCGAACATCCTGGCCACCAGGTCGTTGTAGTCGGCCTCGGTGAAGCCGTCGGCGAACTGGGTGCTGGGAGCGATCTGCACGTAGTTGGCGGCGGGATCGTTGCCCACCAGGCCAAGGGTGGCAACCTGGCCGCCGTAGTTGGCGAAGTTGCCGGCGGCGATCTCGCTCAGCAGGGTATCCACGGTCGCGCCCAGGCCCTTCATGGCGCTGGTCACGGTCATGCCCTCGCCATAGGCGCCGTCGATGGCCGCGGCCTGGTCGACGTCGACGCCGATGACCTTGCCGCCGTCAACCTTCTGGGCCGCCTCAGCCGCGGAGGTGTAGATGCCGCCGCCGCAGGCGAACACGACCTGCACGCCCAGGTTCTGGTACCAGTTGTCCATGTAGGCGGTGATGTCGGCGTCGCCGTAGAACTGGCCGCCATAGACGTACTCGATGGCCACGTCGGAGGCGTTGCCCAGCTCCTCAGCCGCGGCGTTCGCGCCCTGCACGAAGCCGAAGCCGTAGCGGATGACGGCGGGAACGGCCATGCCGCCCAGGAAGCCCAGGTGGGTGTAGCCCAGCTTCACGGCCGCGTAGCCGGCCATGTAGCCGCACAGCTCTTCCTGGTACACGGCGCAGTACACGTTCGCGCCCAGCTCGGCGCCGCCCAGGTCGCCCTCGGAGACGTCCAGCGCCACGAAGTCGATGTCGCTGTATTCGCCCTGCACCTCGCCGATGGCGGGGCCGAACTTGTAGCCGGGCATGATGATGACGTTGTAGCCCTCGTCGACGGCCTTGTCGATCATGGCAATGCGGTCGGCGTCGGTGTCGGTGGCGGGCTGATAATAGGTGAAGTCCACGCCGTTGGATTCGCACCAGGCCTTGGCGGCTTCATAGGTGGTCTGGTTGAAGGACTGGTCGGTGATGGTTCCGACGTCGGTGATCATGGCCACGCGGTAGTCCTCGGCGAAGGCCGCGACGGACAGCAGCATCATGACTGCCAGAACAATAGAAACGATCTTCTTCATGGTTCAATTCCTCCTTTTGCGTAAGCACCATACACAATGCTCCATATCCATTATAACAGAATCTGAACCGTTTGAAAAGCTGTAATCGCAGAATTTCCATAAAAAATATGCCGAAAATCGGGCGGGAGTGTTTATGCTTGGGGGTCCGGGACGAATCCTGGCATTCGTAATTTTGATGGAATGGCCAAATTTGTGTTGACTTGTAGTTGAAAAATGGTATAATTGTAAAAAGAGCACGCCCCGCATGGGGGCTCCATGGTGCGCCTGCCGTCGCCCCTCATGCGTTCGTGCCTTAACAGACAAGGAGGATATCGATTATGAAAAAAGTCATAGCGCTGGTTCTGGCGCTCGTCCTGGTGATGGGCCTGGCCCTGACCGCTTGCGCGGAAAACATCAAGATCGGCGTTTCCATTTGGAGCTCCACCGACACGCTGGGCAGCGAGTGCAAGCGCATCATCGATGCCGCTGCCGAGGCCCTGGGCGATGTTGAAGTCCAGTATGTCGATCAGGCGCACATCTCCGAGCAGGTGACGGCCTCCGCCGAGACCCTGGCCATGGCGGATTGCGACGGCATCATCATCTGCAACTCCGCTTCCGCTGAGATGGGCTCCGTCATCAAGACCTGCGAGGACAACGAAGTGTATGTCGCGCAGTTCTTCCGCGTGATCGATCCCGAAGCCAACCCCGACGAGTACGCTCAGGCATCCGCTTCTCCCTACTATGTGGGCGCGGTGCATGAGTCCGAGTTCGACAACGGCAAGACCCTCGTGACCATCCTGGGCGAGAAGGGCTGCCGCAAGATCGGCCTCGAGGGCTGGGAGCCCGGCGACGCCACCTTCCTGGGCCGCTGGGAAGGCTACAAGGCCGGCGTTGAGGCCTGGAACGAGGCCCATCCCGACGACACCATGGAGATGCTTGAGCCCCAGTACGGCCGCACCACCACCGACGACGGCCGCAAGGCTGCCGAGGCCATCATCGACGCCAACCCCGACATCGACGCTCTGATCGTTGCGGGCGGCGGCGGCGACACCCTGCTGGGCGCCATCGCCGGCATCGAAGCCAAGGGCCTGACCGGCAAGATCGCCGTGGTCTCCACCGACTTCCTGCCCGACCTGGATGTCAAGCTGCAGACCGGCGCCATGGCCGCTGAGTCCGGCGGACACTATGCCGATCCCTTCTTCGCCTTCCTGATGGTCTACAATGCCGTCAAGGGCAACTACGAAGTGAAGACCGACGGCTTCTATGACATGGTGTTCCCGTACATGTACGTCGCCTCTCCCGAGGACTATGCCAACTACGCCGAGTACTTCACCGGCGACCAGCTGCCCTACAACGCGGACGAGATCAAGGAGCTGGCCGGCCTGTCCTACGAGGACCTGGCCGCGGCCTGCGCGAAGCTGTCCGTTGAGGACGTCGTGGCGCGTCACACCAAGTAACAGCCCCTTACCCCTGTAAGCAGCGGGCGTCCGCCAGGCGCGGCGACGCCCGCTTTTCAAGGTCTTGCCCAAGACCCTTTGACATCAAGGCATGCTGCTATCGCAGGAAGCCGGAAGAATAGGAAGCGAAGCTATGTCCAAAACACTGGAAAAGCTGAAGGGCAGTCGATACTACGGGCTCGTCCTGCTGGCGGCGATGCTGGTGGTGGTCTACGGCATCTTTAAGATCCTGACGCCGCACAACTTCGGCTCACTCAACAATCTGTCATCCTACCTGCAATCCTCGATCATCTATTCCGTCGGCGGCTGCGGGCTCTATTTCATCGTCGTGATGGGCCTGTTCGACTTCGCCGTTGGCTCCAACGTGGTGCTTTCCAGCATCGTTGGCGTCATATTGTCCCAAAAGTTCGGTTACATCGGCTTCGTGCTGGGCTGCCTGGGCTGCGGCACGCTGCTGGGCCTGCTGATCGGCCTGCTGTACAACCGTCTGAACGTGCCCTCCATGATCGTCACCGTGGGCGTCATGCTGGTGTTCGAGAGCGTGGCGGTCATCGTGGCGGGCGGCGAGAAGCAGACGCTTGACCCCGCCTACCGATTCTTCAGCGGCGCCCCCGGCAACTACATCCTTGCCGTGCTGGCGTTCCTGCTGATGTACTTCATACTCAATTATACCAAGATCGGCACCTATTGCGCCGCCATCGGCAGCAATGAATTTACCGCGAAGAACATGGGCATCAACGTCAAGAAGTACAAGCTGATCGGCTTCATGCTGCTGCACTTCTTCGTGGGCGTCATGGCGATCCTGTCGGTGTCCTACGGCACCACCATGACCGCCCTGACCGGCATGAGCACCATGAGCCGCAACTTCCAGCCCCTGATGGGCACCTTCTTCGGCGTCGCCTTCCGCAAATACGGCGTGCCGATCACGGCCATCGTCGTGGGCGAGTTCATCATCTCCATGATCTTCAGCGGCTTCGTGGCCCTGGGCGCGCCCACCACCATCCAGAACGTGGTGACCGGCGCCGCGCTTCTGATCATCGTCACGCTGACTGCCCGCGGCGCCAAGGGCAGCGTCGTGAAGTGAGGGGGCTGCGTATGGATAAGAAGACAATGCTCGTGGCAGAGCATATCGACAAGCGCTTTGGCATGACCCACGCCGTCAACGACGTGTCCATCAACATCGCCGCCGGCGAGGTGCGGGCCCTGATCGGCGAGAACGGCTCGGGCAAGAGCACGTTCTGCCAGATGCTTTGCGGCATCTATACCATCGGTGGCGGCACCTTCACCCTGGACGGGCAGCAGCTGCACATCCGCAACCAGGTGGAGGCCAACGACGCCGGCATTGCCATCATCGTGCAGGAAATGGGCACACTGTCGGGTTTGACTGTGGCCGAGAACATCTTCCTGGGCCACGAGGCGCCCTTCATGCACATGGGCATCAAGGATACCCGCGCCATGAACAAGGCCGCCCAGAAGCTGCTGGATGACTACGGCTTCGGCCGCATCAAGGCCGCCACGATGATCGACCGCTATAACTTCGAGGACCGCAAGTTGGTGGAGATCGTCAAGGCCACCTACTTCAAGCCCAAGATACTGGTCATCGACGAGACGACCACCGCCCTTTCCCAGAACGGCCGCCTGGAGCTGTACAAGATCATGGACCAGGTGCGCGCGGACGGGCGCTCGGTCATCTTTATCAGCCACGACCTGGGCGAGGTATTGACCCGCTCCGATTCCATCTCCATACTGCGCGACGGCGAATACATCGACACGGTGAATTCCGCCGACGTCACCGAGGACGACCTGAAGCGCCTGATGGTGGGCCGCGAGATCGGCTCCGCCTACTACCGCGCCGACTACGGTACGCCCGTCTCGAAGGAGGTCGTGCTGTCAGTGAAGGACGTCAGCGTGCCCGGCGAGATCGAAGATATCAGCTTCGAGCTGCACAAGGGCGAGATCCTCGGCTTCGGCGGCCTGTCCGAGTGCGGCATGCACGAGGTGGGCAAGGCCATCTTCGGCGCGTCCTGGAACCGCAGGGGCAGCGTGACCCTGGCCGACGGCACCGCCATCAACGACATTCCCACCGCCATCAAGCACTCGGTGGCCTACACCTCGAAGGACCGCGACAACGAATCGATCATACTGAACGAGTCCATTCGCAACAACGTGGTGCTGCCGTCGCTGGACGACCTGGCCAACCATGGCATCCTCAGCGGCCGCAAGCTGACCAAGTTCGCCGAGGAGCACGCCACCAACATGCAGACCAAGATGCAGGGCGTGCAGCAATTCGTCTCCGACCTGTCCGGCGGCAACAAGCAGAAGGTGGTGCTGGCCCGCTGGATCGGCAAGGGCAGCGACATACTGGTGCTGGATTCGCCCACCCGAGGCATCGACGTGAAGGTCAAGCAGGCCATCTACGCGCTGATGGCCGATATGAAGCAGAAGGGCAAGTCCATCATCATGATCTCCGAGGAGATCCCTGAGCTGCTGGGCATGTCCGACCGCATCTTCGTGATGAAGGACGGCCACATCAACGGCGAGTTCATGCGCGATCCCGCCCTCAGCGAAGAAGACCTGATTGCCAAAATGGTTTAAGGAGGCGGAGAATATGGAAAAGGCAAAGACCAGAGACGTTCAACAATCCAAGCTCCGCACCTTCCTGGCCGGAGATACCTTCAAGGCCCTGCTGCCGCTGATCGGCTTCGTCATCATCATCGTGGTGCTGAACATCATGACCCAGGGCAAGATCCTGACCCCGAAGAAGCTGCGCCTGCTGTTCTCGCAGATCTACTATCCCACCATTGTGGCCGTGGGCGTGTTCTTCGTGATGACGCTGGGCTCCATCGACTTCACCGAGGGCTCCACGCTGGGCGTGGCCTCGCTGGTGGTCAGCGCGCTTTCGTTCATCAACATCCCGCTGGCCATCGTGGGCGGCATACTCTGCGGCGCGGCCATCGGCGCCATCAACGGCTTCTTCCACGTGAAGTTCAAGCTGCAGAGCTTCATCGTCACCATCTGCACGATGTACCTGTTCCGCGGCGTTTGCGCCTATTTTACCACCGAGACCGCCGTGCCTGCCAGCGCCGCCATAAAGGCCCTGGACAACAACGGGCTGAAGATCGGCATCACCGTGGCCGTTCTGGCGATCGCTTGGTTCCTGTTCCGCTTTACCCGCATCGGCAACGACGTGAAGGCTGTGGGCTCCGGCGAGACCGCCGCCCGCTTCTCCGGCGTGCACACCGACCGGGTGAAGTTCCTGGCCTTCGTGTGCGCGGGCGCGCTGACCGGCCTGGCGGCGTTTGTCAACGTCATCAAGGTCGGCTCCATCACCGCCACCGCGGGCAACCAGCTGGAGACACAGATCCTGATCTCCCTGGTGCTGGGCGGCCTGCCCATCACCGGCGGCGCGAAGGTGCGCTTCTCCAACATCATCGTCGGTACCCTGATGTATGCCGTGCTGAACAGCGGCCTGGCCATACTGGGCTACGATCCCCAGACCCAGCAGCTGATCAAGGGCATCATCTTCCTGATCTTCGTGGCCCTGACCATCGACCGCAAGGCGCTGAAGGTCATCAAGTAAACCCGTTCATATCGTAACAATTCGATGCCCTGCGGAAAACGCCGTTTTCCGCAGGGCATCGTCCTGTTTTTCCAACACACCTCACGCCAGCTTCAGCATTTCCTCCCGCAGCTTGCCGATGATGCGCTTCTCCAGCCTCGATATGTAGCTCTGGGATATGCCCATCATGTCGGCCACCTCCTTCTGGGTGTGCTCCTTGTCCGCGCCGAGGCCGTAGCGCAGGCCGACGATGTACTTCTCCCGGTCGTTCAGCTTATCGATGGCCGTGTGCAGCATCTGCTTTTCCACGTCTGCGTCCAGTTCCTTGCTGACCAGGTCGGGCTCGGTGCCCAGTATGTCCGACAGCAGCAGCTCGTTGCCGTCCCAGTCGGTGTTCAGCGGCTCGTCGAAGGAGACCTCCGATTTCAGCCGGTTCGACTTGCGCAGCACCATCAGTATCTCGTTCTCGATGCATCGGGAAGCGTAGGTGGCCAGCTTGATGTTCTTGTCCGGGTCGAAGGAGTTCACCGCCTTGATCAGCCCGATGGCCCCGATGGAGATCAGGTCTTCGATGCTGATGCCGGTGTTCTCGAACTTCCGGGATATGTACACCACCAGCCGCAGGTTGCGCTCGATCAGCGTGGCCCGGGCGACGGTGTCCCCGGCGTTGCAGCGGCGCATCAGCGCGATCTCCTCCTCCCGGGACAGGGGCGGCGGCAACAGGTCGCTGCCGCCGATGTAGCAGACGGAGCCCCGGCGTATCTGCACGATCAGCCCGAATATGGATTGGCGTATGGATTTGAGAGCCATGTGAAATCCCCCTTTGTTGATTGTTGGCTGTTCAGTTTTGCCGATCGGACACTTTGCGGCGGCGGCGCCTGCGCCGCCATAAACGCTGACGACGTTCGAAGGAAGAGCAGCGCTGTATCAGAAATAGCTTGCGAATTCGGGCGGGGCGAGGGCCTGGCACAGACCGGGCAGGGGCGTGGGGGAGACGGCCACCCAGACCTTCGGCCCCCGGCGTCGCCTGCGCCCGCTGCCGATCCAGACCGCGTCCGGGCGGAAGCAGGCCATGCGCCCATCGCCGCCGAGGCCCCCGAAACCCAGGGTGCGGTAGCCCGTCTCGGGCAGTATGTCCCGCACCAGCCGGGCCTCCGCGATCAGCACCGGCAGGCCGGAGCGGGGCTCCCGTAGGCGGTTCCCGGTGTCGATCAGGGCGGGGAAGCGGGCGCTCCTTCCGCCCACGGTCAGGCACAGCGGCACCTGCCAGTCCCGGCTGCCCGGCGGCCGACCCATGCCAACCAGCAGCGTCAGCAGCGCGCCCGCGACCAGGCAGACAGGTGCGGCCAGTATCGGCGGCAGGGGCAGCAGGCGGGCGATGCCCCCGCACAGCAGCGCCTGGCCAAACAGCGTCAGCGCGAACACCGCCCACAGCCTGGGCGCGGCCCGCCGGGTGACGATCAGCGCGGCCACCGCCGGGGACGCCAGCGCGACGAACGGGTTCAGGGAGGGCCGGAGTCCGGCCAGGACGGCCAGCGCGGCGCAGGCCGCATCCGCCATCAGCACGCCCTTCCAGCTGAACAGGCCCATGGTCCGGCTGACGGAGGTCAGCAGCGCGAAATCCGCCGCCATGTTGATCGCCAGGAAGCCCTCGATGCCCATCGCTTCTCACCCCGCCCAAACATCATAGCCAAAGGGGACCGGCAATCTCAAGAATCTGGTGTCGATGGGGTCGGGAAAAATATCGCCCGGATTCGCCGGGATTTTCATCGAAAGCCGGTGGTTTCGACAGGACCGCGCACGCGCGGAGCGCTGCGGGGGTCGGATGGCCGTTCCCCCGGGGTGGTCCATTGCTTCATGGCAGCGGCGGTGCGGGGGCTTTTGACGTTTTTCGAGGGCTTGTCGAAGAATCGGATAATGTCGGGCGTTTTCGATGCAAATTTCCGTTTGCGCGCGGAAAAGCGCAAAATCGCCGGCATATTCCGGAACCTGTTCTTCCGGAGATTCATATCCTGATACCGGGAGGGGATGGCATGAGCTTCTCGGAACTGAAGGGAAAGGATGTCGTGAACATCTGCGATGGCAGGAAGCTGGGCAAGCCCATCGACCTGCTGCTGAACGACTCCGCCTGCGTCCAGGCCCTGGTGGTGCCGGGGCGCTCCGGCGGGCTGCTGGGATTCTTGAAGCAGGACCGGGAGGGCTGTGTGATCGACTGGTCCCGGGTGCGGCGCATCGGCGATGACGTGATCCTGGTGGAGCTGGACTGCAAGCGGGATGGGGAGGCCTGAACGGGCTTAAACGGTCAAATTGTTCTTGACCGGGACGGATACAATCTGATATAATAGCAACAGAGCATGATAAAATGCGAACAGAATGGTTTGAGCGAACGGGAGGTACATTATGGAACAGAAGAGGAGATTGGTGACCCGCAGCGATTTTGACGGCCTGGCCTGCGCGATGATGCTGCGCGAGCTGGACCTGGTGGATGAGATCAAATTTGTACACCCGAAGGACGTGCAGGATGGCAAGGTCGAGCTGACAGCCAACGACATCACTACCAATCTGCCCTACGATCCCCGCGTGGGCATCGCCTTTGACCATCATGAATCCGAGATGGACCGCCTGAAGGCGCAGGAGACCGGCGGCAAGCTGATCATCGACCCCAACGCCCGCAGCGCGGCGCGGGTGGTCTACGACTACTACGGCGGCAAGACCGCCTTCCCGAACGTCAGCGACGAGCTGATGGAGGCGGTGGACAAGGGCGACAGCGCTGATTTTACCGTGGATGAGATTCTCCATCCCACGGGCTGGGTGCTGCTGCACTACCTGATGGACCCCCGCACCGGCCTGGGCCGCTTCCGCCAGTTCCGCATCTCCAACTACGACCTGATGATGCAGCTGATCAGCTATTGCATGGAGCACAATATCGACGAGATACTGGCCCTGCCGGACGTGAAGGAGCGCGTGGACCTGTACAATGAGCAGGCTGAGATGTTCGTGGAGCAGCTCAAGCGCATCGCCGTGCTGCACGACAAGGTCATCGTTCTGGACCTGCGCAACGAGGAAATCATTCACGCGGGCAACCGCTTCATGATCTACGCGCTGTATCCCGAGGCCCAGATATCCGTGCACGTGGCCTGGGGCTTCCGCAAGCAGAATACCGCCGTGATGATCGGCAAGTCCATCGTGAACAAGGCCTCCACCGTGGATATCGGCGAGCTGTGCCTGAAGTACGGCGGTGGCGGCCATCACAATGCCGGTACCTGCCAGCTGGATAACGACGTGGTGGACAGCCAGCTGCCCGATATCATCGCCGCGCTGAACGGCTGAACGGTTTGAGGCATTGAAATGAAGCGGAAAATCTGCATACTGCTTACGCTGCTGGTCATTGTCGGCGCCGCGGCGCTGGCCGAGGCGGGCATGGCCAATCCCTGGTCCCCGACCACGGCCCAGGGGCTGATGGATGCGCTGGGCTTGCAGCTGGGCCTGCCCGACGGCGCGACGAACGTGACCTGGCAGATGATGGAGAATCCCCAGATGGGCCAGGTGCAGTTTACCTGGCAGGGCGAGGATTACACTGCCCGCGTCGCCCCCACGGATGCATTCGAGGACATCTCCGGCATGTACTTCGATTGGGAAGCCAGTGACGAATGCGAAGTGGGCCGCTGCAAGGGCGTGGTTCGCCGCGCCCATGACGCCGGGAACACCGTGGATGTGTGCCTGTGGTATGACGACCTCACCGGACTGATGTATTCCGTCAGCGTGGTTGGCGCGGACCTGGATGGCTTCGACATTACCGCCGCGGCGCAAATCCTGTACATTCCCATGCAGACCGAATAAAAGCACAGACAAACCGACGGGGCTGTTTCAAAACGCATAACACATGCAAAGGATATACAACTGTAGGGGCGACGATGCGCCGCATCGGCGCTCCTACAGCTGTTTTATTTTCCATATTCATTTTAAGGCAGTTCCTGACAGCTACAACCTGAAACCTGCGTTCTGATTTGTCGCTCCGCGACTAATCAGAACGCATCCCCCGGGAACAGCGGATTCTGTAATGCATATTTAATTTTTACACTTCACAAATAATCTTGTCATTTTTGTTTGGATGGTACATTATAAGTATAAATACACTTCGGTGATGGCTGAAGAACGAGGAGGAAGACTCATGAGATATAACGCACGGAAGCTCCTGGCGCTGATGATGGCGCTGGTGATGGCGTTGGTTTCCCTGCCGGCGTTCGTGCTGGCGGAGGAGATCGACCTTGGGCGACGGGATCGTCATCGACGAAGGGACCGTCATTGACGGCGGCAGCGACGATGGGACCGGCGCTGCCGGCGACACCCAGGGCGAGGAAGGCGAACTGGAGATCGACATGGACGAGGGCGAGGGCCTGCCAGACGGGGAAAACGACCCCAAGGGCGGGGAACTGGAGCTGGACCTCGACCTGGAGGGCGAGAGGCTGGAGACCGGCGAGGAGGAGCTGGCCCCGGTGACCGAGGCGGCGATGAACGCGGGCACCCAGACCGACCCCATTGTGGTCACCACTTGGAGTGATTTGAAAGATAAACTGAGTGGTAATGCGCCAAGCGGTGAAAGCGATCAGAACCCCACCCATTATCAGCTGGGCAATGATATCCAGCCCGGCCAAGACGACACATTCATCACGGTGAAGTCTGGCCGCCATATCGTGCTGGACCTGAACGGGAACACAATCGACCGTGGCCTGACCAGCGCGACCAGTAGCGGCTACGTGATACGGGTCAACGGCAACCTGACCATCACCGGCGACGGCACGATCACTGGCGGCTATAACAGCGCCAATGGCGGCGTGTACGTGAACAATGGCGGCACGTTCACCATGAACGGCGGCACGATCAGTGATAATACCGCGAACTGCGGCGGCGGCGTGTTCGTGGGCGACGGCACGTTCATCTTGGATGGCGGTACGATCACAGGGAATCATTCGACGACGAACACTACAAAAAATGGCGGCGGCGTGTACGTGAGCAGAAACTGCACGTTCACCATGATAAGCGGCACGATCAGCAATAACAACGCGGAAAAAGACGGCGGCGGCGTGTACGTGAACAATGTCGGCACGTTCAGCATGACTGGCGGCACGATCACCGGGAACAGGGCGACGTCGACCGGCGGCGGTGTGCGCTTATTTTCTGGCACCAAGTTCAACTTGTCCGGCAAGGTGGACATCAGCGGCAACACAAAGGGTAGCGACGCCAGCAACGTGGTTCTCTATGATGAGAAGAAGATTACTGTCTCGGGCAAGCTGGAAAATGAAAAGCCCATCGGCGTGAGCAATGTATCATCCAGTGGCGCGTACCTGACCGGAACTTTCACCAGCGGCTTTAATTTACAGATGCCGGATGCCGACCCGGCGGACTACTTCGAGAGCGAAACGGACGGCTTGGGCGTGTTACAGGACGAGACCATGGAGGCCAAGCTGGCCCAAGCGTCGACCATCACCTTCGACAACAACAGGCCTTCTCCAGATCACAAAACGAAGAAGCAGTATGTGGAGAATGGTGGGGGCGGTTTACCCGCGCTGAAGCCCAACGCCTTCACCTGGCGCGGCCACACCTTCAACGGCTGGAACACCGAGGCCGACGGCACCGGCACCGGCAAGTGCACCATCTGGGCCATCGCCAACAACGGCGTCAGGACCAGCGTGAAGGTGACTGTGAAGTAAGGACTATTGGGAAATGAACGCCCCCGGCGGGATGACATGTCATCCCGCCGGGGGCTGGTTTTTTGAGTGGGGGGATAAATTCTGATCTGTCAATCAGAATTAATCACGCATAGCCGCAAAACCGGATATCCTTACAGCGTCTCCAGCATTTGCGCGGGGTTGTCGGCGGCCTTGACCTTGTCGAAGGCGCGGGCGATCACGCCGTTTTCGTCGATCAGGTAGGTGGTGCGCACCACGCCCATCGTTACCTTGCCGTAGTTCTTCTTCTCCTTCCACACGTCGTAGGCCTGGATGACCGTCTTTTCCTCGTCGGAGAGCAGCGTGAAGGGCAGGCCGTATTTCTCCTCAAAGCGCTTGTGGGAGGCCACGGAGTCCTTGCTGACCCCCAGGATCACCGCGCCCTTCTCCCGGAACTGGGGCATCAGTTCCTTGAAGTTGCAGGCCTGTTTGGTGCAGCCGGCGGTGTTGTCCTTGGGGTAGAAATAGAGGATCACCTTCTGGCCGCGATAGTCCGAAAGGCTGTGGGTTGCGCCGTTCTGGTCCGGCAGGGTGAAATCCGGGGCGGGGGTTCCGACGCTCAGCATGGTTTTGGACCTCCTTTTGTAGTCTTCCTTGATTATACCCCCTTTTTCGCCGCTTGACAATCATCTGACTTGTATTTACAATACTGTATGGGTGATGGTTATGGCCTCCGGGCTTCGGGCAAAGCTGAACAGGATGAAGACGGCGGAGAGCGCCCCGGCGCCGCGGCGGCGCGGGGGCGGGCTCCTCTGCCGCGTCAGCCGCGTGCCCCTGGACGCCGCCATCTACGACCTGCCCTCGGCGGGGCTGCGGCGCATCGGCTGGACGGGCCCGCGGTTCGACATCCGCCGCTGCCTGTTCCTGGACACCGAGACCACCGGCCTCTCCCACGGCGCGGGCACAGTGG
>CADBVG010000030.1:46338-53693 GCA_902798105.1 uncultured Eubacteriales bacterium | reverse complement strand
TAGTATACTACGCTTTGCGGTATGGTGTAAACATTACGTCCTGTGTTTCATTCATGGTGGGCCCACTTCGTGGGATGCCGATTTAGAAACACACTCTAGTATTTGGTGGTTAGTGAAGAAGGAAATCCATGCGGATTTCTTTGATTAAAGGATTGACAGACGTCGAAACCTCAGCTGTTCCCTTTGAATAAACAAATCCCGAAGGGATGGTGACTTGAGCGTGTTTTAAATTCAGGCAAGTCAGTTTCGGCTAAAAACCGAAACCGCGGATTTCCAGAATGGAATTTTGAAAACCGCGCCTCTTGTACCACCGCTAACCACTAACCACACAAATATGACAATACGAAGCGACGTTTCTGAAGTCGCTGGTTATGGTCTCATACTATTCTCAATCTGAATGTAGACAGATACTGTGAGTGGATTTTTGTTGCGTCAAGGCGAAAACCCGCAGGTATGGTGACTTGCTTGAATCTTCGATTCAATCAAGTCAGTCGCCAAGGGCGACCTGGGAATCCTTCGGATTCCCAGCCTCGCTGGCGGCAAGTCAAGGGGATTCAACGCAGGCGCAGCGGAAAAGGCGCCGCAGGATTGTCCATATTTAGATTAAGAATAGCATCAAAAACTGCTCCCCTCCGGCAGTGGCGTTTATTTCTCATCTCCGGCCCGCTCCAGATGTCCTTCCCTAAAAACGGCGCCTTCTATGACATCGACCAGGGCGCCGAGCCCGACATCTCCCTGGTGAAGCTCGAATCCTTCTACGACCGTCAGGCGCTGACGGATACCATCAACGGGCTGAATTAACAAAGTGTAAGTCTGGATAATGAGGGAACAGCAGGGGCTATGACCCCATTTCCTGACCATCACCATCAGTATTTACCAGTGAACAACAGGGAACGGCAGCCCGTTATTCCTGGTCCCTCTCCCGCGCCAAATCATAATTCCCTAACCCATCAAACCGCCAAGGAGGCATATACGCATGGCCATTGAACTGCAATGGGACATTCCCGTGCCGGAGGGCATGGAGGGTCTGGAGGCGCTGCTTGACCGCGTGGCGGAGGCCTGCTTTGAGGCGGAGGGCATCCGAGGCGCGGGCTTCTGTGTGCGCATCGTGGACGACGCCCAAATCCAGGCGTTGAACCTGGACATGCGGGGCATCGACAGCCCTACCGACGTGCTGTCCTTCCCCACCGTCGCCTACCCCCGGGGCAAGACCGCCCGGGATTGCCCCAAGCGCGTCAGTCGTGAGTACGACCCCGCCATGAATTGCGCCAACCTGGGCGACTGCGTCATCAACCTGGCCCGCGCGAAGGCCCAGGCCGCGGAATACGGCCACTCATTGCAGCGGGAACTGGGCTACCTGACCGCCCATTCCGCCTTCCACCTGATGGGATACGACCACATGAACGAGGAGGAAAGAGCCATCATGCGCGATATGGAAGAACGCGCCCTGAGCGCCGTTGGCATCACCCGCGAGGGCGACAGGCCATCCCATGAGCAGCTGTTCGCGCTGGCCTGCGAGGCCATGCAGAACAGCTACAGTCCCTATTCCCACTTCAAGGTGGGGGCCTGCATCCTCACGACAGACGGCAGGACCTTCAAGGGCTGCAACTTTGAAAACGCCTCCTATGGCGCGACGATCTGCGCCGAGCGCTGCGCCGCCTCCTGCGCCATCGCCGCGGGCGCCCGCCGCTTCGCCGCCATCGCCGTGGTGGGCTCCACCGCCGTGGCCTGGCCCTGCGGCATCTGCCGACAGGTGCTCCGGGAGTTTTCCGACCTGAGCCTGCCCGTGATCGTGGGCCAGTACGGCAAGGGCTTCACCGTCAAGACCCTTGGCGAGCTGCTGCCTGAATCCCTGAGCCCCGAGGACCTGGGGGTTGCGGTAGAGTAGGTCATATATCCGGTATATTTGCATGTTGTAGGGGCGGCGCATCGCCGCCCGCCGGACACGACATATCTTGTCGTAAGGCGGACGCCGCATCGGCGCCCCTACAACAGTGTTTGTGGTTACCCCTACGCCGTTCGCCTGCGCTGCGGTGACGGCAGGTTGGACAGCACCGCCCCGGCCACCGCGCCCAGGGCCGCGCCGATCAGTATCTCCCCCAGCATCTGCGTGACCACGAAGGCGTTGCCGCCCAGGGCCACATAGCAGCCGTAGCCGAGGGCCATGTACAGCATGGCCACGGTCATGCCCGTCAGAAAGCCCCGCCGTCCGCCCCGTCCAACGGCCACGGTCACACCCAGCAGTATGCTCAGCAGCTTCATCACCTGGTTCAACGCCGTCAGCGCACCGTCCGTGACGCGCACCCCCAGCGCCAGCGCAGCCACCCCCACCATCAAAAGCAGCGTCAGCGCCACCGCGCACAGCAGCCCCTTCAGCATGGACAGTAGCACCTGTGTCCTGGTCCTTCCCATTCAGCCGTCCCCCCGTCGTTTTTTCCCATGTTATGTGGTATTTGGCATGGCAATGACAAATTTAATTCAAGTTTTACCCTGATAAACTGCTAAATCGTTGATTTATAAAACCCATATAGTATAATAAAGTAGATATTTTATTTTGACGGGGAGAACCATATGAACATCACAGAACTGGTCGTATTTATCATCTACCTTGTGTTTATGATCGGCATCGGTGTGTACTTCTTCCTGCGCTCCAAGGGCGCCAACGAGAAGGACTACTTCCTGGGCGGCAGGCAGATGGGCGCGTGGGTTTCGGCACTGTCCGCCGGCGCCTCGGACATGAGCGCCTGGGTGCTGATGGGCCTGCCGGCGTCGGTGTACGCCGCGGGCATGGGACAAACGTGGATCGCCATCGGCCTGGCCATCGGCTACGCCCTCAGCTGGATTTTCGAAGCGCCGCGGCTGCGCCGCTTCTCCATCGAGGCCAACGACTCCATCACCATCCCCCAGTACCTGACGAACCGCTTCCTCTCGAAGAGCAAGGCGCTGCAGATCATCTGCGCGGTGATCTTCATCTTCGCGTATACGATCTACGCGGCCTCCAGCATCAAGGCCTGCGGCACGCTGTTCAACACCGTCATCGGCATGAACGCCACCGTGGCCATGTACCTGGCGGCGGCGATCATCATCGGCTACACCTTCCTGGGCGGCTTCTCCGCCGTGTGCTGGACCGACTTCTTCCAGGGCCTGCTGATGCTGGCGGCGCTGCTGATCGCGCCTATCTTTGCCCTGGGGATCATCAACAACAGCGCGGCCCAGACCGTGGCCGAGCTGCCCGAGAACTACTGGCACTTCGCCCGGGACTGGCGTGAAATCGCCTCCGGCCTGGGCTGGGGCCTGGGCTACTTCGGCATGCCCCACATCATCATCCGCTTCATGTCGGTGCGCTCCCAGAAGGAGCTGAAAAAGTCCAGCGTGATCGGCATCTCCTGGACGCTGGTGATCCTGACCATGTCCGTGGCCGCCGGCGCGGTGGGCCGGGTGATGTCCTCCCGGGGCATCATCGAAATCACCGACTCCGCCACCGTGTTCATCCAAATGACCCGGTCCATCTTCCCGGCGCTGATCTCCGGCATACTGCTCTCGGCGATACTGGCCGCTTCGATGTCCACCGCCGACTCCCAGCTGTGGCCTCGGCCTCGGCCTTCGCCAGCGACGTGTACAAGCCCGTGTTCCGCAAGAACGCCTCAGACAAGGAGATGCTGTGGGCGGGCCGCATCGTGGTCATCATCATCGCCGTGATCGCGCTGATCATCGCTTCCAACCCCAACAGCGGCACCATCATGGGCCTGGTGGAAAACGCCTGGGGCGTGTTCGGCGCGGCCTTCGGCCCGACGATACTGCTCAGCCTGTTCTGGCGCAGGCTGACCTTTGGCGGCGCGGTGGCGGGCATCGTGTGCGGCTCGCTGGCCGATATCCTGTGGCTGGCCTTCCTGAAGGGCACCGGGCTGTATGAGATCATCCCCGGCTTCGCCATCGGCCTGATCGCCGCCATCGTAGTGTCCCTGCTCACCCCCGCTCCCGACGCTGGCGTGCAAGCGCTGTTCGACCGCGCCACCAGCAATCTGGAGGACTGAACGCAGGAAAAGGATATGCCGCCTCTCACCGGGGCGGCATTTTTTCATTGCCCGAAATATAGTTGTATGGTATAATACTACTCTCAGGTTAAGACAGCGAAAGCTGAGGAGCGTATTTTTCGTCCTGTCAAGGAAAGACCCCGCAGGCTTGCTGGCGGCAAGTCAAGGGGGCTTGACGCAGCCAGGGCGAAACAGACGCCCTCGGAATCGCTGGATTAAACTGAGAGGAGTATAATACAGCCGTCAACGCATACGCGGAGGGCCGTGACATGAAGAAGATAATGTACATACTCAACGACTGTATGAGACAGTTATCCTATGAGAGGACTGCGAGCCTCTACCGTGCCGTCCGGGACATGGGCGAGCCCGCCAGCCTGTACATCATACGCACTGACGGCCACTCGGACTTCGCACCGGAGCACAACCAAGGCGAGTACAACATATTCCGCCTGCCGGATTATTGCGAATTTGACGGCATCATACTGGACATTAACAGCATATTCAGCGCCGATTCCGATTTCTACGGGGAAGGCGTGCTCCACGCCGTCCGGGCCGCCGCGGCCTCGGGCAAGCCCGTCATATCGGTGGCCAACGAAATCGCCAACTTCTGCTACGTGGGCATCGACAACTATGCCGCCATGCGGTCGGTCATCGCCCATCTCCACGAGGATCGAAAACTGTCCGACTTCTGGTTCGCCATGGGCCCTGCGGACAACTACGAGGTGAAGCGTCGCGCAGAGGCCCTGGCGGATTATTGCCGGGAGCACCGCCTGCCCTGTGGGGACGAGCGCTTCCACTACGACAGCTTCACCGTCAACGGCGGCATATCCGCCTTTGACCGGCTGCGCCATCGCCACGGCGGGCGGCTGCCCCAGGCGGTGATTTGCGCCAACGACCGCATCGCCATGGGCATCTGCCGCGCCGCCGAGCTGGCAGGGCTCAGCATCCCCGGAGACTTTATGGTCACCGGCTTCGACAACGACGAAATGTCTTCCAGCCTGAAGCCCTCCATCACCAGCGTCGACCAGCTGGCCTGGAACATGGGCGCGTCCTGCGTAGAGGTGCTTCAGAGGGTTTGGCGGGGCGAGCCGCTGCCGATGCAGGTGTTTACGCCAACGAAGCTGATTCCCCGGGAGAGCACCGGCCACCGCCCCACCGGCCTGGACGGGCGCAGGAAGCGCGTGGCCGATTACATCAACCAGGCCTTCGGCGCGGCCGACTTCGGCTACCGGCTGTGCGCCCTGCAATACCAGCTTCCAGGCTGCCAGTCCATCGAGGAAATCTGCCTCGCCCTGATGCGCTGTCTTTCCCCGCTGGATCTCAAGGGGATGCGGATGGTGCTGGACAGCGCGCTGTTCGATAACGGGCGGGTCATTCAAATCCACGACCACAGCGGGCGCATGCGGGACATCGCCGAGGGAATGCTGACCAGCGGCTATCCCGACACCATGGAGACCGTGTTCTCCTGGGAGGCCGGGAAGGACGCCCAGTTCCAGCGGGAGCGCGTCGGCGCCTCGCTGCGCACGGCGCTCTACAGCGCCGAGGGGGAAAATTACCTGTTCGCGCCGCTGCATTTCATGGAATACACGGTGGGCTACCTGTGCATCCGGGATTGCTTGGATCTGATGGCCATACAGGGGGTCTCCGAAATCGTCAATGCCCTGTCCGTGGCCCTTAGAAACTTCTTCGCCCGCCGCAACCTGGCGTACATCAACCAGGTGCTGTCCGGCGTGTCGATGAAAGACGATCTGACGGGGCTGTACAACCGGCTTGGCTATCACCACCTGGCCCATCCCCTCTTTAAGAAGATCCGGGCGGCGGGCGGTAGAATGGGCATATTGTTCATCGACATGGACCGGCTGAAATACATCAACGATACATTCGGCCACGCCGAGGGTGATCTGGCGATCCGGAGCACCGCGAACGCCATTCGCCGCAGCCTGCCAAAGGACGGCATTCCCGTCCGCTATGGCGGGGACGAGTTCCTGATACTCGCCCCTGCCGAGAATGAGCCGGAGGTCAGGCGCTGGATCGACGCCATCGCAACCGCGCTGCCCCCGGAGGCCGCAGCCCTGGGCGTGGCCGGTCACTTCGGCTTCAGCGCGGGCTACCTGCTGACCGACCCCACCCTCGATAAGACGCTGGACGAATACGTGACAGAGGCCGATGCCCGAATGTACCGGGACAAGCATGCAAAGAAACAGCGTCGGGGAGAATGACCAAAACCGTAAAAAACCGTATCTGCTCAGTCGTAGCGGCAAAACAGAATCGCCCGCGAGATGGCGCCGCTACAATGAACGACGCCCGTAGCGGCGACCCCGGGCTTTCCGCCCTGACTGCGTCAAGCCTCCTTGACTTGCCGCCAGCAAGCCTGCGGAGTCTTTCCTTGCCAGGACGAAAAATCTGCTACACAGCTTTCGCTGGTTTAACCTGAGAGTAGTATGAATCGTTACAAAAATCCTTCGACTACGGCAGCGCCTACGCTCAGGATGAAACAGTTCAGCCTGTCGTCCTGAGCGGAGCGAAGCGAAGTCGAAGCGAAGTCGAAGGATCTTATACCAAACACCATGTCGACACAGGCGACATGGTGTTTGGTATTATATGGTTGAAACAACGCCCATTCTCGACGGTCAGATCTGGGGCTCGGTGTCGTTCTCCAACGCCACGTTTTCCACGGAGCGGATGGCCCAGCGGGCGATGACGATGGTGTTCTGCAGGGAGCCCATGGTCAGGGTGACGGTGTCATCCTTCAGGGCTGCGATGGTGCCGTACAGGCCGCCAATGGTACAGATCCTGTCTCCCACCTTCAGGGCGGCCAGCATGTCCTTGACCTGCTTGTCCTTTTTGCGCTGGGGACGGATCAGCAGGAAGTAGAAGATGGCGACCATCGCCAGCATCATCACGACGGTGCTGATCAGGCTGCCGGTACCAGCAGCGGCCGCGGCGGCCTGGTCGGCGGTGCCGGCGGTAGCGGTCGCGGTACTCGCGGCGGCTTCGCCGGTGGCGACGGATACAGACTGATTGGCCTCTGCCAACAGGTTTACGAGATTCATGAACATATCGACTATCTCCTTTGCGTGCTTGTGAAACAATACAATTATAACCGAGTTTTGGGGGAAATACAACTTTTTGAGGGATAAATATAGGCATAAGGATGTAAAGATTTAGTAACCGGCGGAGGAGTAAATTCTGATTTATCGAGCCCAGCTCGATAAATCAGAATTTAAGGAAATACCGCATAATAAGGGTGGTTGGCTGGCGAGTGAATTTTCCGTCAGGCGCGCCTGCAAATTTCGCAGGCTTGCTGGCGGCAAGTCAAGG
>CADBVG010000030.1:17268-46271 GCA_902798105.1 uncultured Eubacteriales bacterium | reverse complement strand
TTTCCTTAAGGAAATACCGCGCAATTAAGGTGGTCAGCTGGCGAGTGATTTTTTCGTCAGGCGCTCTTGCAGATTTTGAAGGTTTACTGGCGGTAAATCGAAAAATCTGCAAGAGATGACTGGCGGAAAAGGCACCGCCAGATGTGCCGCCGTATTGTGCGGTAGTTCCTTAAATGCCTCACCAATTCCCCCGTCCGTGTCTTGCGTAGAACTCGTTGGCCCAGTCCAGCAGGCTGTCGGCCTCGATGGCGGCGCGCATCTGCTCCATCATCCTGGTCAGGAAGTAGGTATTGTGGATGCTGTTCAGCCGCAGGCCCAGTATCTCCCCCGCCTTGAACAGGTGGCGGATGTAGCCGCGGGTGTAATTGCGGCAGGTATAGCAATCGCAATCCGGGTCGAGGGGGGTAAAATCCTCGGCGTATTTCGCATTGCGCACCACCAGCCGGCCGTCGTGGGTGAACACGGTGCCGTTGCGGGCCACGCGGGTAGCCAGCACGCAGTCGAACATGTCCACGCCCCGCAGCACGCCCTCGATCAGGCAATCCGGCGACCCCACGCCCATCAGGTAGCGGGGCTTGTTCTGGGGCATGTAGGGCATCATGCGCTCCAGCATGTCGTACATGATCTCCTTGGGCTCGCCCACCGACAGGCCGCCAATGCCGAAGCCCGGCAGGTCCAGCTTCGCCATCTCCTTGGCGCACTCCACCCGCAGGTCGGCATAGAATGCCCCCTGCACGATGCCGAACAGGGCCTGGTGCTCGTTTGTCCAGGCCTTCATGCAGCGCTCCAGCCACCGCAAGGTGCGGCCCATGGCCTTCCTGGCCCGGTCATAGTCGCAGGGATAGGGTGAACACTCGTCAAACTGCATCATGATGTCCGACCCCAGCGCCTGCTGTATGGCGATGGATTCTTCCGGGCCGATGAAGCGCTTCGAGCCGTCCAGGTGGCTGCGGAACTCCACGCCCCGCTCCTCCACCTTGCGCAGGTCGGCCAGCGAGAACACCTGGAATCCGCCGCTGTCGGTGAGTATGGGCCGGTCCCAGTGCATGAAGCTGTGCAGGCCGCCGGCCCGCGCCACCAGGTCCTCGCCGGGGCGCAGGTGCAGGTGGTAGGTGTTTGACAATATGATCTGGGCCCCGCAGTCCTTCAGCTCCTCCGGGGTCATGGTCTTTACCGTAGCCTGGGTGCCCACAGGCATGTACACCGGCGTTTCGATCACGCCGTGGGGCGTGTGCAGCCTGCCGCGCCGCGCGCCTGTCTGCTTGCAGACGTGCAGCAATTCAAATTCAAAGGGCTTGCTCATGGAACCTCCTGTAAAATAGCATTATTCAGGGGCTGCTTCCAACGCGCTATTCGTAAGACAGATGTAGCGGCGGCCTCCAGGCCGCCACGGTGGCGGCGCAGGCGCCGCCGCTACAGTCCCGTTTACCTGTCACAGCGTTGTTTTGAAACAGCCCCTGGCATCAATATATTTTGTTCTCGCTTAACATTCTACGCCCTGGCACGGCGGCGCAGCAGCACCGCCAGCAGGCCCCCGCACAGCGCGATGGCGGCGAAAGCGACGCCCACCGGCATCGAACCGTCGCCGGCCTGGGGCACGGTCTCCTCCACCACGCGGGCGGCGATGTCCATACTCACAAGCATCTTGCCGTCGGCGTTAAAGGCATCCATGCGATACACGCCCGTGTTTTCGGGTTTGGCGTTGACGATGTTGTAAACCCGCTGGTTCGCGCCCTCCACGGGCACATCGTTGAAATACCATTGATATTCCGCGGGCTCGACGCCATCGATGCCCACTTCGATGGAAAGATCTTCCCCGGCTTTGACCACGGCGTTCTGTGTCATCCTGGAGACGCGCATCACCACTGTCGTGGAGATCGGCCCTTCCCCGCATGCGCACACAGAGACAAGCAGCATGACGGCCATCACAAGCGCAGCCAATCTGCCCAATACTCTGTTCATGCTGAACCCCTCCAGTGCTTCATGTGCATTTGTAGTTATGGTAATTTTACTGCACACCCCCGCAAATTTCAATAGATATCCGCATTTATGCACAGTATTATCTAATTTCAGTCACAGATTTACAGCTATATTGCATAAAACGTAATAACTACGTAATTATTTATAATAAAATAGAAGTACTTTCATAATCATTGCGAAATATCTTACTTTACAGCCTCTTGTGCAAGGTGATATAATGATTGGAGGGTCGATGAATATCATGGCGCATCGCGCCGACTAAAAACGACGTCGATCATTCCGGGAGGTAACGCATGGTCGGATTTATCATACTCGCAGGCTTCCTGCTGTGCGGCTGCGTCACGATGGACGCGCTGATGCCCCGCAAGGACGGGCTCGTGCGGCTGTGGCTCGGCTTGAGCGCGGGGCTGATGCTGATGATGTGGCTGCCCACGCTGTTTGCCTTCGCGCTGCGCTTTGGCAGGGCTGCCCAGCTGCTCGGGTTGGCCATGGGAGGGGTCATCGCGGCCGCCTGTGCCTTCCTGAGCCGGGGCAAGCCCCGACAGCGCCGCTTCACCGACATGCCCCTGTGGCTCCCGATCGCCTTACTGGTCCCCCTGGTCATCCTTAGCGGCTACCTGCAATACACCCATACCCTGCGCAATGTAGGCGGCGCGCTGCACGTGGGCCAGTCCACCTACGGCGACCTGTGCCTGCACCTGGGCATCGCTACCAGCCTGCGGGGCGCGGCCTATCCCCCGGATTATTCGCTGCTGCCCGGGACGCTGCTGGGATACCCGTTCCTGGGCGACAGCATGGTTACCACGATGCTGCTGTTCGGCAGCGACCTGACCGCCGCCTTCACTGTCACCGGCACGCTGATGATGGCATTGGTCTACATGGGCTTCGTCATCTTCTGCTGGGAATTCACCCACAGCCGCGCGGCCACGGTCATTGCCACGGTGCTGATGTTTATCAACGGCGGTCTGGGCTTCATATACGCGCTGGACGGCGTCGCGAAGGACGCCACGGCCTTTCGGGCCATATTCACCGGCTTCTACAAGACGCCCACCAACCAGCCCAACCTGAACCTGCGCTGGTCCAACGTGATCTGCGACATGATGATCCCCCAACGCACGCTGCTGACCGGCTGGATGGCGCTGGTACCGGCGCTGTGGCTGCTGATGACCGCAACCCGGGAGGGAAAGCCGTCCACCTATGCGCTGCTGGGGCTGTGGGCCGGGGCCATGCCGATGATCCACACCCACTCCTTCCTGGCCCTGGGGCTGATCAGCGTCGGCGCGATGGCCTACGCCATGCTGCGGGTTCCCGGAGGCTGCCGGCTTCGCATGTTCAGCCGGTTTGCGCTCTACGGGGGCGTCGCGCTGGCCCTGGCCACGCCCCAGCTGCTGACCTGGTCTGTGCCCCAGACGGTACACGGCGGCTCGATGCGTCTGCGCTTCAACTGGGTCAACAACCAGGGTGATGGCAGGCTGATCGACGGCTATTGCTGGTTCTGGATCAAGAACGTGGGACTGATCTGGCTGTTGATGATACCCGCGGCGCTCTCCGGAAATCGCGCCAGCCCGCGAACAGCGCCCACCCTGCGCCGGGAGGACATGCGCCGCATGTTCTCCCTCGGCGCGCTTTGCGTCTACGTGGTGGCGGAGCTGGTGCAGTTCCAACCCAACGCCTACGACAACAACAAGCTGTTCTACGTAGCCTACATGGCCATGATGCCCGCGATTGGGCTTTTCCTGGTGGAGCTCTGGGACCGCCTGAAGGGCATACGGGGCCGGACGATCCTGGCCGTCGCGTTCATGCTGGCCTCGACCCTCTCCGGCGCGCTGACCATCGCCCGGGAGGTCGTCTCCGACTACAATCTGTTCTATCCCCAGGCCGTCCGCGCGGCCCGGTATATCGAGGAAAACGCCCCGATGGACACCGTGGTGCTGACCGGTCGCGAGCACAACAACCCCATCGCCGCGCTGACGGGCCGGGACATCGTGTGCGGCTCGGAGAGCTACCTGTACTTCCACGGCATCAGCTATTTCACCCAGGAGTGGGACATGCGGCTCATGTTCGAGGAACCGGCGGACAGCGTGGAGCTGCTGGACCGCTACGGCGTGGAATACGTCTACATCTCCAGCTATGAGCGCAGCGACTTCGATCTGGATGAGGCCTGGTTCGCCACAAACTGCGACACGGTCTTCACTGAAGGGGACGTATGCCTCTACCGTAAACGGGGCGTTCATTGGAACTCCACGCAAAATTAGTGTTCAGCGCATTGTAATTTGAAGGCGCATGTACTATAATGCATGGGTAGCATTGTGACTTTTTTCGGGCGGACGCCACGAAAGTGCCCTCCGCCCCGTCTATAAATGGAAGGGCCGCCGGATATTGGCAGTCGGCGGACCCTTGATTGCGCAACAACCCGGAGGCTTGTGATGGGAAACTATAAACTCGGAGCGTTGACCGTGATGGCGGCAGGCGTATGCCTGCTGCTGTGTGGCTGTGGCTCGATTGACGAGACCATACTGGACACCCAGGCCAACACCTCCGTGGAGATCAATATGCCCTATGCCACGGCCACGCCCCTGCCCGAAAACATGAGCGCGCCCCAGGCCATCGTCATCGATGCCGACGGCAACGTCACGCTGAACGATACCTCCGTCATTGAGGGCGACTTCCAGTCCCTGCGCGCCCAGGAGCAGCAGACCGAGTACCGCAGCCTGAGCCTGGGCAACACGGGCATCGCCGTGCAGGCCCTCCAGCTGCGGCTGAAGGACCTGGGCTATTTCAACGGCGACGTGTCCGGTCTGTTCGACGCCGACACGGAGGCCGCCGTGAAGCGCTTCGAGCAGACCTTCGGCACCATGCAGACCGGCGTCGCCACGCCGAAGCTCCAGTTGAAGCTGTTCGCCTCCACCGCGCCGGCCTTCGGCACCGACGCCTACAACAACGCCGTGCTGTCCCAGTATTCGATACTGCGCCCCGGCACGGTGGGCAGCTCGGTCTACGCGCTGCAACAGCGCCTGAAGAACCTGGATTACCCCATCACCGAGCTGACCGGCGTGTTCGACGACCAGACCGCCGAGTGCGTGCGCCTGTTCTACGCCTCCTACGGCCTGCCCGCTACCGACACGGCCAGCGTGGCCATGCAGCAGGAGCTGTACTCGGACTCCGCCAAGCACTATTCCAAGGATGTGCAGCTGATCGTCACCCCTCCGCCGGGAGAGATTCCGCTGGATACGGGCATCGCCATTCCGGAGGACAGCGGCGAGGTGGACGAATCCACCGCCATCGCCCTGGGCAATTCCGGAGCCCGGGTCTCCCAGATCCAACAGCGGCTGATCGCCCTGGGCTACATGCCCGAGGGCGCCGACACCGGCGTGTTCGACCAGGATACCCAGGAGGGCGTCAACCGCTTCCTGTCGGCCATCGGGCGCACCCCCAACGGCATGCTGACCCTGGACATGCAGGAATTCCTGCTCTCGGGCAGCGCCCCCGCCCTGGGCGGCAGTATCGAAACGGCGGTATATGAGGATCTCTCCCCCGGCGACAGCGGCGATGCCGTGCTGGCGCTGCAGCGCAGGCTGGTGGAGCTGGGCTATGCTGACGGCACGCCCAATGGCAAGTACGGCCCCGCCACCATCAGCGCGGTGAGCTTCTACCAGCAGTGCAATGGGCTTGAACAGGACGGCCTGGCCACCGCGTGGCTGCAATCGGTGCTGTTCAGCAGCCAGGCCCTCACCTACGACCAGACCCGGATGCTGGCGGAGGGCTTCGGCACACCCATCGAGGGTGAGCTGCCCTCCGAAGAGGAAGCCCTCGCCTTCGCCGGGGCCAGCGAGCCCACCGAAGCGCCCGACGCCGAACCCACCGAGGAACCGCTGGAGGCCGTGCCAACCGCTGACAGCGACACGCTGTTCTTCAACCTGACGCCGGGCTCCACCGGCAGCGCAGTCACCGCGCTCCAGAGCCGGCTTTTGGAACTGGGCTACCTGGAAATGCCCAGCACCCTGTATGACGAGGCCACCCGCCAGGCGGTGATGGCGTTCCAGAACGCCATCGGCGTGGAGCCCACCGGCGAAGCCTCGGCGTCCCTGCAGCGCTACATTTACAGCAAGGCCGCGCCGGACGCCACGGTGCACTTTGAGGCCACCGGCGACAGCTATGCCTCGCTGCAATGGGGCAACACCGGCGACGCGGTGACGAACCTCCAGCGTCGGCTGTGGGAGCTGGGCTTCCTGAACAAGGACGACGTGAAGGACAGCATCGGCACCTTCAACGACGCCACCCGCCAGGCCGTGGTGGATGCCCAGCTGAAGATGGGCTACGGCAGCGCCGACGGCGTGGCCGGCGTCGAATTCCAGAGCTTCCTGTTCTCGAAGTACGGGGACAAGCTGAAGCAGCGGAAGAAGCGTTAGTCAAAGATACAGATCCTTCGCTGCGCTCAGTAGGATGACAATGAAACGTCAGCGTGCCATCCTGAGCGCAGCGAAGGTTTTTTTCGCCTCAATACGGGCCACTTCACCCTGTTGGTACAACACACATGAAAACCCGGTGTAGCGGCGGCGCCTGCACCGCCCCTACATGGGGTATAAGCAATACTATTGTCTCGGGACTGTAACTCATGCGTGGGCCCTGACTATTTTTCTGCTTCTTAATTGATTTTTAAGGTTCATTATGCTATGATAACAATGAATAACACTGCCGGTCATCGTTTACGCGGTGCGGCGGTGCGGCGGCGCGGCTGAGCGACGCGCCGGACATCACTCAGAGAAGAGGGAAAACATGTTCAAAATCGTCAAAAAGCAGCCTCTGAACCCGACCGTCACCAAGATGGTCATCGAGGCGCCGCTGGTCGCCCGCAAGGCGAAGGCGGGTCAATTCATCATCCTGCGCGCCAGCGATGATGGCGAGCGCATCCCGCTGACCATCGCGGGCTATGACCGCGAAGCCGGCACCGTGGACATCATCTTCCAGATCGTCGGCGGCACCACCATGGAGCTCAACGAGCTCAACGAGGGCGATTACCTGCCCGACTTCGTGGGCCCGCTGGGACGGCCCAGCGAGGTCGAGGGCTTCAAGAAGGTGGCCGTGGTGGGCGGCGGCGTGGGCTGCGCCATCGCGCTGCCGGTGGCCCAGGCGCTGCACGCCAACGGCTGCGAGGTGCACTCCGTGGTGGGCTTCCGCTGCAAGGACCTGGTGATCCTGGAGGACGAGTTCAACGCCTGCTCCGCGAAGGTCTGCATGATGACCGACGACGGCACCTACGGCACCAAGGGCCTGGTGACGAACGCGCTGGAGGAGCTTATTAAGGAAGGCAACCAGTACGACGAGGTCATCGCCATCGGTCCCGTCATCATGATGAAGTTCGTCTGTCAGCTCACCAAGAAGTACAACATCCCCACCGTGATCTCCATGAACCCCATCATGATCGACGGCACCGGCATGTGCGGCGGCTGCCGGCTGACCGTGGGCGGCGAGACCAAGTTCGCCTGCGTGGACGGCCCCGACTTCGACGGCCATCTGGTGGACTTCGACGAGGCCATGCAGCGCGGCGCGATCTACCGCGATTTCGAGCAGCACAAGCGGGATGAGTTCTGCAACCTCATGAACAAGGAGGTCAAATAAAATGGCTGAGAGAAATATGAGCCTGAAGAAGTGCCCGATGCCGTCCCTGGACCCGAACTACCGCAACAAGGTGTTCGAGGAGGTCGCCACCGGCTATACCTATGACATGGCCATCGAGGAGGCCCGCCGCTGCCTGCACTGCAAGAACAAGCCCTGCGTCAGCAAGTGCCCCGTTCAGATCGACATCCCCGAGTTCATCGCCAAGCTGGCTGACGAGGACATCGAGGGCGCGTTTGAGATCATCAACAAGTCCTCCTCGCTGCCCGCCGTGTGCGGCCGCGTGTGTCCCCAGGAGACCCAGTGCGAATCCAAGTGCGTGCGCGGCATCAAGGGCGACCCGGTGGGCATCGGCCGACTGGAGCGCTTCGTGGCCGACTGGCACCGCGAGCACGCCACCGAAGCCCCCAAGGCCCCCGCGAGCAACGGCCACAGGGTCGCCATCGTGGGCGCGGGCCCCGCGGGCCTGACCTGCGCGGGCGACCTGGCGCGCATGGGCTACAAGGTCACCGTGTACGAGGCCCTGCATGTGGCCGGCGGCGTGCTGAGCTACGGCATCCCCGAGTTCCGTCTGCCCAAGGCCATCGTGAACAAGGAAGTCGATAACCTGAAGGCCCTGGGCGTGGACGTGGAGACCGACATGGTCATCGGCAAGGTGCTCACCATCGACGAGCTGTTCGAGATGGGCAACGAGGCCGTGTTCATCGGCTCCGGCGCGGGCCTGCCCCGGTTCATGGGCATCCCCGGCGAAAGCCTGAAGGGCGTCTACTCCGCCAACGAGTTCCTGACCCGTATCAACCTGATGAAGGCCTACCGCGACGACAGCAAGACCCCCATCCGCCACGGCAAGAAGGTGGCCGTGGTCGGCGGCGGCAACGTGGCCATGGACGCCGCCCGCTCCGCCAAGCGCCTGGGCGCGGACGAGGTGTACATCGTCTACCGCCGCTCCATGAACGAGCTCCCCGCCCGTAAGGAGGAGGTCGAGCACGCTCAGGAGGAGGGCATCATCTTCAAGACCCTCTGCAACCCCGTGGAGGTGCTGGGCTATCACAACGCCGAGAACCCCCGCGACCCCCGCAACGGCGAGGTCATCGGCATGAAGTGCGTGGAGATGGAGCTGGGCGAGCCCGATGCCTCCGGCCGCCGCCGCCCCATCGTGAAGGAAGGCAGCGAGTTCGTGCTGGACATCGACACCATGATCATGGCCATCGGCACCAGCCCCAACCCGCTGATCCGATCCACCACCCCGGGCCTCGAGGCCAACAAGCACGGCTGCATCGTCACCCAGGGCGAGGACGGCCTGACCAGCCGCGAGGGCGTGTACGCCGGCGGCGACGCCGTCACCGGCGCGGCCACCGTCATACTGGCCATGGGCGCGGGCAAGAACGCCGCCGCGGCCATCGACGAGTACATCAAGAGCAAGTAAGACCCCTGCGCTGTGCGGTCCGATGAAAAACAAGTTTTTCATCGGACCGCCGTTTTTTACCTGAATGGCGCGATATTTCGACAAATCGGCGCGCTCCCTTGACAGCCCATGCCCCGCCCGCTATAATGACCCTACGCATGGATTAAAATTACTATATTCAATTAAGGAGAACTGTCATGGGCATTGTGAGTATACTGCTGGGTGCGATCACTTTCTTTCTCTTTACCGGCGTGGGCGCCATTTTCGCCAACACATTGGTGGAACAGAAGCAGACCCTGTCCATCGCCATCACCAGCCTGAAAACCGTTTCCGATACTTCGCTGATGGTCGGCGTGGTAGGCTTCTTCGCCTTTATCGGCCTGCTGATCGGCGTGAGCCTGATCATGCACGGCCTGACCTACAACCGCATCGCGAAGCTGCACAGCCAGATCAAGCGCAGGCTGTAAGCGCAATCCAATCAACGCGCAAGGGGGACGGCATCGGCCGTCCCCTTTGCGCGTTGATGCGCCTCCTGTCATTGTTCATCAAATCGGCATCAACTATACCCGTGCCGGAAATATGCAGTTGCCCCAGGAACAAGTATGTGATAGAATAGATGCTGGAAGTTTATACGAATACGTCCCCTTTCCAACGGGGCGCAGAGAAGGACGTTGCAGCCATGAAATTACACAGGCCAAAGGCAAGACCCGCGCCTGCCCCGCTTCAATACGACGAGACGCCCTCGCGACAGAGGGCCCTCGCGCTGGCCGTACTGGCCTTGTTGATGACGCTTATCGTTGAGCTGTGCAACCGGGGCCTGTCCATTCCCCGCCTGTTTCAGTTCATCGCGTCATCCCCGCTGGTGTTCCTGCTGAATGTGCTGGTCGTGCTGACCTCGCTGGTGTTCTCCGAGCTGTTCCTGCACCGGATCGCCATGCTGGGCACCGTCTGCCTGCTTTGGCTGGCCCTGGGCGTCGTGCAGTACATCGTGGTCAGGGATCGCACCACGCCCTTCTCGTCGATGGACCTGCTGCTGATCCGGGAAGCCCTGTCGCTGCTGTCCATATACGCCACGCTGCCGCAGATCATACTGATATTCCTTGGCGTGTTCCTGCTGTTCGCGGTGATCATCATGCTGTTTACCCGCGCCCAGAGGCGTAGGCGCAGAAACCTGGGGCACGCGCTGGTGGCATTTGTGGGCTGCGCCTTGCTCTGCGGTATGCTCGAAACGGCGGGGATGCGCACCGGTCTGCTGCCCCAACGCTTCGACAGCCTGGTAAACAATTACGCCGACTACGGGTTCCCGCTGGTCTTCACCTACACCTTCGGGCAGATGGGCATCGCCCGCCCCAGCAATTACAGCAACGAAACCGTGGGCGAGATCCTGGAAAACATCGACGAGGCCGAGCCTGCCCGCCGGGCCTTTGCCCAGGACGACGACACCACCCAGCCCAACATACTGTTCGTGCAGCTGGAATCGTTCATCGACGTGGGCAGCGTCAGGGGCTGCGAGGTCAGCCGCGACCCAACCCCCTGCTTCAACCGGCTGCGCTCGCAGTGTCCCGGCGGAACGCTGTATGTCCCCACCATCGGCGGCGGCACGGTGAACACGGAATTCGAAATCATCACCGGCCTGAACCTGGACTATTTCGCTGCCGGGGAATCGCCCTACAGCACCATACTGCAACAGGCCAATTGTGAATCCATGGCCTACAACATGCGGCATTACGGCTATACCGCCACCGCCCTGCACAACAACGGGGCCACCTTCTACAATCGCAGCGCGGTCTACCCCCGCCTGGGCTTCGATTGCTTCGTGCCGGTGGAATACATGCAGAATGTACACACCAACGCGCTGGGCTGGGCGAAGGACGACATACTGACCGACGAGATCCCGACCTGGTGCTGTGCATCACCGTGGAATCCCACGGCAAGTACGGCGAAACCTACGAGCCCCGGGAGGGAGACGTCGAGGTCCTCGCCCTGCCGGAGGCGCTGCCCCTGGCGCCCTTCCAGAACTACGTCAACGCCCTGCCCGGCACAGACGCCTTCCTGGAATCGCTGATTGAAACGCTGTCAAATTTCCGCGAGCCCACGGTGGTGGTGGCCTATGGCGACCACCTGCCCGCGCTGAATCTCTCGGCGGAAATGCTCACCACCGACAGCATCTACGCCACCGAATACGTTATCTGGAACAATTATGGCCGCGAATTTGATGCTGCCGACCTCCAGGCCTATCGGCTGAACGCCTATATCCTGGGCCAGCTCGGCTATTCCGGGGGCACGATCACCCGCCTGCACCAGTCCGTCGCGCCCGACGACCGGAGCGAGGACTACATGAGCAAGCTGGAGCTGCTGGAATACGACATGCTCTACGGCGACCAGCAGGCCGTCGACAGCGATTCCCCCTATGAGACCACGGATATGCGGCTGGGCAGCCGGGAAATCGCCATCACCGACGCTGAGCTGGACTACCATCGCCTGCTGGTCACGGGAAAGAATTTCACCAGCTACAGCCGCGTAGTGCTGGACGAGCAGACGCTGGACACGCTGTTTGTGGATTCCGGGCACGTCATCGCCGCGGTTCAGGTGAACGATACCCCCATCGGCTCGCCCTCCGAAGCGTCCAGCTTTGGACACGTCGCCGTGGCCCAGGTCAACAGCGACGGCGTTGAATTGAGCCGAACCAAATCCTTCAGCCTGGGCGGACCGTAGCCGCGCCCCACCCGTTTCGAAAAAGGCTTTTGTGCGTCATAGCAGAAAATAGCGTGTGCGCACGCCGATTCCTTAAATGCAGGAAGCCCCCTGCCAAACCGTCGCAATATCGATTTGACAGGGGGCAAGCCTTTGTTTGATGCTTATGCCTATCCACGCTTCGCAGAACCATCAGTTTGTTTTCTTGGTGACGCTCTCCCCGAACACGGTCAGCCAATCGTTCTTCATCGAAATCGGGGTCCATCCGTTTTTCGCGCAGAAATCGTAGACCGGCCGTGCCTTCTCGGGGCTGCCGCTCTCCCGCACGTCGTCATCACAGCATACGAAAAACGCCGCGGTCCTGTATTGCTCGTTCCCCATGACATAGTTCGTCATGCTGATATCGCCGGCGCTGTTGCCGAAGGACAGCACCGGGCATTGGCCGACCTGCTGGGCGATCATGGAGACCTTGGTCATCTTCAGGTTCTTCTCCGCAATCTTTCCGCTCAGCACCAGTTCATCATGGTCGCCGAAGACATACTCCGAGCCGGGTTTGTCCCCCTGGTTCTTCGCCGATATCAGCTCCTCGGTCCCGATGACATACCGCGATGCCAGGAACAGCCCACCTTCGACGATGACGCGAACCACAAGCCGGTCGCTGCCGCTGCAAACGTAGACCGTGAAGCCGTGATCCTGCAAATAATCGATCACCTGTATCATGGGTTGGTAGAACGCCTCGCCGATGGTCATGCCGTCGTAACCCGGCGACTGCCGATCCGCATAATCCCTGACATAGTGGGCGAAGTCCTTGACGCTCATGCCGGCAAAGGCCCGGGCAATGCAGCTTCCGATCTCCACCTCGAAGCCCGCCGGCACGACACCCGTATCGATGACAGTTTGGACGGTATTCGCAATCTGCCGCTCGTAATCCGAAGCCATATCCCTGTAAGTGACGTCCTCCAGTATGCGATGCTTGTACAGCATAAAGTCGAACCAGGTCGGGTCTGATTCACAGTATAGCGTTCCGTCCAGGTCGAATACGGCGATGCGATCATTCTTCGGTATAAAATCGGGGCTGTTGCGGCTGGTCACCGCATCGACATAGTCGACCAGCGCCTTTTTGGAGGCCGAGCCGTCCACCCAGAGCGACAGCTGATGCCCCTTCTTTTTATGATCCTTCCTGCGCTTTTCAGCGGCGACCTTCCGCAGATAGCGCATGCCCAAATCGAACATCAAATCGTCCGCGTTCGCGCTTTCGTCTATCGGCTCACCCAGGGTCTGGCTGATCTTGCGCCTGAGTATTTCGTCGAACTTTCCCGCCATATTGATTTCCCCCTCTTCCATGGTTTGCCGGCGTACAGGCAGCGGCCCGGCCCGCCTCATTGCACCAGTATAGCATATTCCCAGCTTTCTGAAAACCCCGGGGCCGCGTTGCCACATAAAATAACGCGGCATAAATGCCGCGTCAATATAAACAGTACCGAATAATACTGCTGTAGGGGCGGCACATCGCCGCCCCCTACATTTGCATACGCTCTGTATGTTGATGCATTTTGGACAGTATCCTGCCAGGAGCATTCCAAAAGCGCGCGATTACCTCGCGTTCCCGCAATGGATCCAGCCAGCCGCGCCACGCAGGCTGACGAGGATCCAGTCCCCTTCATCCTTCAGGATGGGCAGGGTCTTGTCCGCGCCCAGCAGGGCGACCTTGGGCGCCGACGTATCGTCCCAGGCATATACCGCGGTGCTCCCCTCGGTGCGGTACCATGCGGGATCGACGGTGATGTAATCGGCGTTCACCCATCCGATGGGGTCCTCGTCCTCAGCATCGGACTGGGTCAGGTAGGCCCATCCGTCTTTCTGTTCGATAATGAGTATGAAGTCGCCACACTTCAGCGTTTTCACGGCCTTGGAGGACGTGTTGGGCTCCTTGCGCACAGTCAGCTCCTGGCACAGCACGGCCCCGTTATAGCCGATCTGTCCCATACCATAGGGAGGAATGATTTCCGCCATGGCAATCCCATTGCACACAAGCATCAGCACCAGTGCCGTCAGAACCGCGAAGGATACGTACTTTTTCATGTTCTTTCTCTCCTTGTCTGTTGTTATCAGCCGCCAGCGGAAGAATCGCTGCGCCCTGCCCTTGGGCAGCAGGCCACGTATGAAGGCGAATCCCGCTATCGACCGCTTACAGATACAATACCGCAAATCTCCCCTCCACGTCAATAGGCAGATTGAGAATAATTTATGATGATATGCCGTCGCGGCAGTCCCTTTCTGTGACGCTTCTGTGACTGAGCCGCTGGTATAATGCCGCTGTAAACAAAACCGACCGCGGCAGGAATGCCGCACTCAAGGAGGTAATTACGATGAAGAAACTGATTGCTGTGCTGATGGTTGCCCTGCTGGCGCTGAGCGCTGTGGCCTTCGCAGAACCCTACCGCTCCGGCGACATCGCCTTTGAATACGACGAGAAGGCCTTTGAAATCAGCCTGGACAACAATCTCGACGACGAGACCACCGTGGTGGTCTACGGCAAGAACGAAGCCTGGGGCCATACCTACGTCAGCTTCTACCTGAAGGACATGAAGGACGGTGAAAAGTTTCCCACCGCGGATGAGATCGGCACGGAGAACAACACCGCGGTCACTGAGGGCGACTGGAACGGCTACAAGAACGTGCTGATGTACTCCCTTGAGGGTGAAGACGGCATGACCCGCAGCTACTTCATCGTACCGGTGATGGACGACGACGGCGATGAGATCGACGACATGCTGGAGGTTCAGATCGGCGTGAGCAGGATCGACGACGATGCCACCGCCATGGAGCGCGATGACGCCATCAGTGCGATCGTGGACTCGCTGAAGCTGGTGGACGACTGATTCAGGCAAAAAAAGTGTGACAAAAGCAGCCGGGCTGGAGACAGCGCGGCTGCTTTTGTGGTAGAATGGTACTGATGAGAAGCAATAGCAAAGGGGTAGGACGCCATGGACGGATTGTACGACTATATCCTCTGGCTGGGCGAATTCGACTTCACCGCGGTGCCGCTGCGGGAGGTCGACGCCGTCATACTGTGCCTGCTGACATACTGCGACTTCACACCGCTCTTCGAGCATTCGGATGAAGCCCTGCTGCGCGACTGCCAGGGTATGATCGACGCGGGCGAGGTGCACATCCAGCGCATCGGAAAGGCCGAGCCGTTTATCCAAATCCTGGAAGCGGCCGCAAAATCCCGGCGGTTTGGCGAGCTTCGCATGACCGGCTACGTGGATATCATGCTGCCCAAGGAGCCCATACAGTTTTCAGCCGTCACCTACCACAGCGACGCGGACTGGTCCTTCATCGCCTATCGCGGCACCGACAGCTCGCTGGCGGGTTGGAAGGAAGACTTTATGATCAGCTTCAAGCGCACCGAGGCGCAGGCGCTGGCGCTGCAATACGCGGAGGACCGGATCAATCCGGAGCGCACGTGGTATCTCGGCGGGCATTCAAAGGGCGGAAACCTCGCGCTCTATGCCACCTGTATGCTTCCCGAGGACAGGCGTGCCTCCATCGGGCGCATGTTCCTCCTCGACGGGCCCGGCTTTTGCCCCGAGGTCATTGATCCCATGGTCATCGGCAAGATCAACCCGTTGGTCACGCGCATCATTCCCGGCTTTTCCATCATCGGGAAGCTCTTTGACCCCCGAATCGAGGTTACACGCATCGTGCAGTCCTCCGCCTCCGGCTTCCTCCAGCACGACCCCGCCACCTGGGGGATCGATCACGGGAAGCTGGCGCTGCTGCCGCAAACCGCCCCCCGCAGCGACATCATCAACGCGATACTCGGCAAGTGGATCGGCGGCATGGCGTGCGAGGACCGGGAGGTGTTCGTCAACGACATCTTTGACGCCCTGAATGCCGGCGGCGCAGAAACGATCGAGGCGCTGGAATCGCAGGGGCTCAAGGCCTACGAGGCGATCAGCGCCCGGCTCAGGGATTCCAGCGAAATCACCAAGCGCACGTTCAAGGACCTTTCACGCCAGGCCATACAGGCCATAAAGGACGCCCTGTTCCATAAGGCGGAGGATTGAAAAATACAGTTGGAAAAAACGGTTGTAGGGGCGCCGATACGGCGCCCCTACAAATGGTTCATTGCATATGTTTATGCAGCACTACCTGCTGCCTGTGACAGCGGCGTTTATTCCGCCTTGTCCAGGAAGATGGTCACGTCGGAGTAGTCCTCCAGCGTCTTGTAGGACTGCTCGTCCTGACGGTATTCGTCGGGCGCTTTGAGCACGTGGACTTCGTAGACCTTCGCCTCCGCCACCGGGAAGGTGGCCACGCCCTCGGCATTGGTGGTCTGGATGGCGCAGCTGGTGTCGTCGCAGAACTGGATGACGACGCCCTCCACGGGCTTTTGGTCGGTATCGTAGACGATGACGTTGTACTTGTTGTCGCCGTTCGCCTGGGCGCCGGTATCGGTGATGGCCTCAACCTTCTCGCCGGCCAGCAGCCGGTCGATGACGGCCTCATACTCGTTGATCGCCGCGCCGCAGATGGGGAAGGTCAGGATCTTGCCCTCGCTGTCCACGAAGTAGTTGTAGGGATAGCCGCCGAGGTTCTCGAAGAAGGAAACCCCTTCCGGGCACCAGACGCTGGGATAGGTCACGTTGTTCTCCTTCAGCAGCGCCTCGGCATCCTCCTTGACGTCCGCGATGGTGACGCCAGGGTTTTCGATCTCAACGCCGACGACGCCGCAGCCCTTCTCCTTCAGGCGATTGTTGATATTGGCCAGTTCGCCCAACTCGCCCGTGCAGGCAGGGCACCAGGTGCCCCAGATGTTGATCAGGGTGATCTTGTTGTCCTTGAACAGGTCCTCGCTCTTGACCGGGTTACCGTCCAGGTCGGTGGTCTCAAACTGGATGGTCTGGCCAATCAACTGTTCGGCGGGATCCTCGGGGGTGGTGTGCTCGCTCTCTTTGACCAGGGCCGGGAAGGCGGTATTGATTGCGTTGATCTCATCCGTGGCCAGCTTCTTCTCTTCAGCGGCTTCCTCATCGGTGATGTTGAGGCCGGATTCCTCGGGATTGTCGTAGAGCCCCATGAACCGGTCGACGGGCACGGTGAGGTAGTAGTAGTGCCAGTTGCCTTCCGTGGCGACCTCCTGGAGGTTCATGCCTTCCTCGAGCTGGACGTCGATGGCGCTGAGCATGGCATCCTGATCTGCCGCGTCGCTGACGATGATGTAGCCGACGGCGGTGCTCAGATATGCGATATAACTATCGATCACGTTCTTCTCATCGATGTTGGCTGCGCTGGTCTCCAGGGCGACGATGTCCGTCAGCGGCATGGCGTAGTAGCGCACCTGAGCTATGGCCACATAGGGGTCATGGTGCTCGACGGGCTGCGACTCCACCGAAACGAAATTGACGCAATTACCGTAGACACTGTAGTCGTCCATGACCAGGCCGATCGACGGGAAGGGCCGGGGATCAGATTCGACCGATTCCGATTCGGCGAGGGCCGGGATGCAGGCCAGCAGCATGATCGCCGCCAGCAGGGTTGCAAGCAGTTTCTTCATGGTGATTCCTCCTATAATGATGTGCGCGCATTATAGCACATATTTATGGTATTTGAGTTAAGACTATGCCACAAGCAGCATATAATCAGAATTTGCAAGCGACTGAACTTACCATATTCGAACAGTATTGGGAAACACGCACTATGCCAGCGGCAGGCTCTCCCGCTCAAACATTTCGTGGAACTTGGCGTAGAGCTTGCGCTGGATGCGGAAGCTGCGCTCCTCGTTGCACTCGCAGGTGATGGCGATCGTGATCTTGTTGCCGTTCATCGAGACGATGCCCTTGTAGGTCGGCCCGCTGATGATGTCGGGGATCGACCGGCCGATCTTGGGCAGCTCGCGCTCCATAATCTCCTCGATCTTGTGCATCGGAACCGTACCGGCGATCGTAAACTCCATGTCGATCCAGGAATTCATGCGGCTCATGTTCAGCACGTTGCGCACATCGCGGTTACTGATGATCTTGATGTTGTCCCCCTTTCCCAGCAGCTTTGTGGTGCGCACGCCGACCTCGACCACCTTGCCGCGGTAGCCGCCCACGTCGATCACGTCGCCCACCTGGTATTCACCCTCGAACACGATGGTGATGCCCGCGAGGATGTCCTCCACCAGCTGCCTGGAGCCCAGGGACAGCGCCAGCGATACCAGGGCCAGCGGCGCCAGCAGCGCGCGGACATCGATGCCCAGGAACTCAAAGCTGTAGAACAGCAGCCCCAGCACCGCCACATATTGCAGCAGGTTGTAGACCAGGCGGCAAATCGTCTCGCCCTTGGTGTCCAGCGCCATTGAGGTCAGCTTCAGCGCAAGCCGCAGCAGCATCAACGCAACCGCAATGGCCAGCGACAGCATCAGAATAGCCACGACCGCGAACAGGTTGAACCCGCGGTTCCATCCACCGCTGACGATAAAGGCGAATACGCCGTTGGCGTTATACCGGTGAACCAGTATATCCACGATGCTCCAGCCCATGCACAGGCCCAGGCACAGCCTGAACACGCTCTTTCCGGCCTGCTCCGGCAGTATGTTGTGCCAGTCCGTAAAGCTGAAGGCCCAGCGGCGGGAGGGGTCGATGCTGCGCTTGACCTTTCCGTTTGGCAGCACCGTTTCCGATGCGCTGGTATCGTATTCAGCGCCGATAACCGAGTAATACGCATACCACTTGTTGGTGTACCCGAACAGCAGGTATACGACCAGTATCAGATACATGATCGCGAACCCGCCGGCGACCCGAGCGCCATAGAGCGCCGTATCCATGGCAAACACATTCTCGGTGCTGATGTAGTAGAATACCAGGTTGTCCCGATTGATGCAGAAGCAGTAGCAGTTCCGATCCAAAATCCTGATCGTATCGATATACCGAACCCCAAAGTTGTCCTCGGACAGGCCAAACTGCTCGGCCGATGCGTCGATATATTCCGGATTGCCAGAGAACCTGACGGTCATGCTTTCCCTGTCAAACACGAGCGTGATCCACCCCGGCTCCGTCTGGGAATGGATCAGGTCGTTGATGGCCGCAGACTGATCCGCCGCGTCCGGCTCAAAGGCGAGGAGTAGCGCGCCATACCGCCCGTCGGGCATCCGGCAGCCGATGCCGACCATCCGGGTGTTCAGTCCCGTACGCTCGTCCACCGCCGGGTCGTGCACCAGCTCCGGCACTCCCAGCAGCAGCCGCCGGAAATCGGTGGTGGAATCCTCCGCCTGTGTGCCGAGGGAAAAGCCGGTATACCGGGTGCTGCAAGCGGTTTCATTGCCGTCCCCGTCGAACAGCATGATGTACTGCGTGCCGATGGCCGCGCTGAATTCTGCAAGGGTGCCCTCGGCAGCGAAGCCAGGCTCCGTTTCGATGGCCTCCGCCAGGCGGCGCCCGCACGCCAGCTGCCACGCCTTGAGCGATTGTTCGTCTGAAGCTTCGAGGCTCTCGTTCTGCGTCATGCCCGCGTCAAACATCGACAGTGAAACAAAGGCCTCCACAGAGCGCGCGAAGAAATCGCTGATGGTATAGACCACGCACCCCGTTACAAAGACTATCACAATGCTGATGCCGCCCACCACCAAGGCCTTCCAGCGCATTTTCGACGGCTTATAGCGGCTCTGCATCGGCTTGGTCAGTATCTTTTCCACCACAAATATCTGCGTGGCCAGCAGCCAGGCCATGACCGAGACCAGTATGATGCCGGCAAGCGCGGTGATGATAACGGCCTGGCTGCCCGCCTGGGTGATCGGATTCCGCAGCTGTCTCAGGAACAGGCCGGTCTCCTCCCCCTCACGGATGGTCTTGTAGGCGCAATAGTAATCAACGCCGTCGATTTTCAGGATATCGGGTCTGACTTCAAGGATCTCCCGGGTAATGCCGAGCGCCTCCGGGGTATCATATTCTTCAAAAGCATGGGACCTGTATTCGAAGGCCAGCTGTTCGCCCGAATCGACAATGTCCATATAATAACCGTCGTGGGAAATCTCAACGGATGCCTTCAGCTTCGTTTCATCTTCACTGTTCAGTGTAAACAGGCTTGGGTCGTCGCTGCTGTCTATCCAGGCCACATAGTATTGATCATCCTTGATGAGGCAGGCACAGAAAAGGGCAGGCCTTGTTTCATCGCTGTTGGCGTTCCTTACAGTGCCAAAGTAACTCGTTGAAACATCCCTGAAAAGGTCGCCGTAATCGTCAAAGCGATCGGTCGTACCGGCGGGATAGATGACGCGGCCATCGCTGACCCGAACCACCATGCCCTTCTCCCGGGCAGCGGCAGCATGCATGGTGCCATCCGCCGACTGCCGCAATATGGCGGCCTCCAGCCGCGCAAACGCAAGCAAACGATCCGATGCGGTGGTCACCTTCTGCACACTATCGTACTCGATGTCGCCCATCGCCTCGATGACCGATTCCAGCTTGGCCGTGCTCGAGCGCGCAATCGAAGCCTTGTTCTTTATGTTGATACGGGTAATGACCATATGATAATAGCCAATAAGCATGGCGCATATCAGTATCGCCGCGCCAATGGCCTTGACAATCGGATGCTTCATCGCTCATTCACCACCACAGCCTGTCTTTGGTGACGCCGTTCACCGCCGCAACCCCTGTTATGAACAGCATTTTTTATATAATCTCCTGTTCCGTCACACATTCCCCTTTGATCCTGCCCACCAGGAATTGCAGCGCGTCGATAACGTGCGGGCGGATATCGCCACCAACCATTACGTACATGATGTCGTCCCCCACCGCCAGCTCGCCTTCGTTCATCCATGCCCGCGCGAAGAATATCCCGGGCAGCTCCAGCGTCTGCGCGACGGCCCGGCGCACCTTTTCGGCGTCCGCCGAAAAGCGCATTCCCTTCACGGGCTTTGCGTCGGTATCGCCGTCCCGGACCCGGGCCCTGGCATCCTCCCGGACGACGCCGTTGTGCACCAGGAACATGCCTGTGCGCGCCAGGTTGCCGGACGCCTTGGCCTCCCTCAGCCAGGCGTCCATGGAGGGGGCTTCACGCCGCCCGGACGTCGCGGGCATCGCGCAATCGGCGGAGCCCGCGGACAGCAGCATTTCAAGGCCGTGTTCCAGCGCGGGCAGTATGGCGTTCAGGTTCTCCCGGGCCGCCCGCTCGCTGCCGGGCAGGTTGACGATCAGTGTGCCCTTCCGGATGCCCGCCACCCCACGGGACAGGCAGCCCCTCGGAGTCAGCCGCATGCTCTCGGCGCGCATGGCCTCGGAAAGGCCCGGCGCCTGCCGCTCAACCACATCCAGCGTGGCCTCCGGGGTGATGTCCCGGGGCGAGAAGCCCGTGCCGCCAGTGGTCAGCACCAGCGCCACGCCTTCGTCGGCCAGCCGCGCCAGCGCTTCGGCAATCCGTGCCCGCTCGTCCGGGAGCACGGCCGCATGGACGACCGTATAGCCCGCCTGCGCCAGCATCCCCCGCAGCGCGGGACCACTGGTATCCGACCGCTCGCCCCGGGAGCCCTTGTCGGAAATCGTCAACACCGCCGCCGTAAAGCCCATCATTCATCCGTCCTTTCATAGTCCCCGTGAACACCGCCCGTCTTTTGCAGCAGGCGGATATCGGAAATCACGATATCCCGCTGCAGCGCCTTGCACATGTCATACACCGTCAGCGCGGCGACGGACACTGCGGTCAGCGCCTCCATCTCCACGCCCGTCCTGCTGTCCACGCGAACCGTGGCGACGATCTCCACCGACAGGCGCGACTCGTCCAGCGTAAGGGACAGGTCGACGCCGTCCAGCGGTATGGGATGGCACATGGGAATGATGTCCGGCGTTCGCTTCGCGCCCATGATACCCGCCACCTGGGCGACCGTCAGCACGTCGCCCTTCTTCATGCCGCCGCTTCGAACGCGGTCAAACGTCGCCCGGTTCAGCAGCACCCGCCCCGCGGCCACCGCCGCGCGACGCGAAACGCCCTTTGCGCCCACATCCACCATGCGCGCGCGACCTTCGCCGTTGAAATGTGTAAAATCCCCCGCCTGCGCCATCGTGGAATCCGTCAGCCCCCTGTCGTAGTCCATGCTCATCCTCCGATACGGTTCATGCTGCGGTTGGCACCGCTTCGGTGCACATGGGACAGCTGCCCATGGCCTTCCGGCTTGGCGGCGCAGGCCGCGAGGAACTGCCGCCGGATGCCCCCGGCGTCCATGCCCTTGATGGGAAACTCCAGCGGGGCATGCAGGCAGGGCTTCACCCTGCCGTCCGCCGTCAGGCGCAGGCGGTTGCAACCGGCGCAAAAAGGGGCGCTCAACGGCGATATCAGTCCAATCCTGCCCTGGGCGCCTGGCAGGCGATACATGCGCGCCACGCCGTCGATTCCGTCCACCGGCTCAAGCACCGGAAGGGCCTGTATGACCCGGTCGCATGGGATGTAGGCCGCCTGGTCGAACGCGGCCCGCTCGGCCATCGGCATCAGTTCAATGAAGCGCACGTCCACCGGCCAGCGCACGGAGAGCGCCGCCAGCGGGCGAATCTCGTCGTCGTTCCAGCCGCCGATCAACACGGCGTTGAGCTTGACGCGCTCAAAGCCTGCGTCCAGCGCCGCCTCGATGCCCTTCAGGACCGTGTCCAGCGCGCCCACTCGGGTCATCCAGGCATACTTTTTCTCATCCAGCGTATCCAGGCTGATGTTCAGCCGGGACACCCCCGCCCGCCTCAGCGGCTTTGCCAGTGTGGGCAGCAAAATGCCGTTCGTGGTCAAACAGATCTCCTCGATGCCCGGAATCTGTGCAGCCCCCTCGCAGATGCCGAGGATGTTTCGCTTCACCAGCGGTTCGCCGCCGGTGACGCGCAGCTTGCGCACGCCCAGTTCCGCCGCGACCCGAAGGGCCAGCAGCATCTCCTCCTGGGTCAGCATCTCATCGTGGCGGCGCTTGCAGATACCCTCCGCCGGCATACAGTAGCGACAGCGCAGGTTGCACAGCTCCGTAACGGACAGGCGCAGGTAGCTGATCTCGCGGCCGAAGCGGTCCTTCATCCCAATTCCTCCGAAATCATCAATACCGCCCAAAGGCGCAGTTGGGGAAATGGCAGGACGGGCACAGCTGGCACAGGCCGCCGTCGCCCAGGCGTATCAGGTCCGCCTTCGTGATGCCCTCCCCGGCATAGATCGCGGGCAGCAGCACGTCGAACAAGGTCGTGGGCCGGACAATCGCCGCCCCCGGCACGCCCAGAATTGGCACATCGTCCAGGTAGGCCACCAGCGTCATGTTACCCGGCTGGGCCGGCGCGCCGTGGCTGACCACCCTGGCGCCCAGCCGCCGCACCGCCGTGGGGGTCACATCGTCGGGGTCCACCGACATGCCGCCGGTGAAGATCAGGAAATCCGCGCCCCGGTCCAGGAATGCCCGGGCGGCGTTTGCGATCATGTCCACGTCGTCGTCGCACAGCGTCACCCCGAGGATCCCGCCGGGATAGGCCGCCAGCTTTCGGCGCACCACCGGCTCGAACTTATCCTGTATGCGGCCGCTGTACACCTCCGAACCGGTGACGATCACCCCCGCCCGGCGCGGGGCGTAGGGCAGCAGGCGCAGCAGCGGGCGATCCCTGCACAGCGCCTCCGCCTGGATGATCTGGCGCTCCTGGGTCACGAGGGGCACGATGCGCATGCTGGCCAGGCGCATACCGGGCTGCACGGGGTAGTGGTCCGGCAGCGTGGAAATGGTGATATCCCCGATGCCGTTCAGCGCTTCCAGCAGCTTTACGTCCACGCGAAGCATGCCCCCGATGTCCGCCGTCAGCACCACCTTGCCCTCGGAGGGGCCTGTATAGTGCGCGCCCGCCACGGGAGCCATGGCCGCCATGCGCAGGGCGCAGTCCTCCTCGTGGAGTTCCCCGGCGTTTGGCTCCCAGATGAACACCGTGCGCTTGCCCAGGTCCTTCAGCTCTTCCACATCCCCGGGCACGATCACATGGCCCCGCTTAAAGGCCGCGCCCTTGAAGCCGTCCCGCATGGCCGTGATGTCGTGGCACAGGGTCATGCCCACTGCCTGCTCAACCGGAACCTTTTTCATCGCAATATCCTTTCAGCATCGTTCCCCGGGCGTCGCGCAGGCCTTGGGGACACAGCATCGCCCCACGGCAGGCATGAAGCGGCGTCTTCTAATCCCGATTGACCTGAAGGCGCAGAACATTGGGCAGCGCCTCCTCCGCCTGCCGGATGTACTCGATGTCCACCGTAGCGCCCTTCAGTACCGCCAGGGCCAGCTCGTCGCCCGACCGGGTCAAATCCATATGGGGGTCGGCATAGCGAATCATCCATTCGGCTTCCCCTGTGCTGTCCGAGTATTCGCAAACCGCCTGTATGCGGGGGTTTTTCAGCAGGGACACCAGCTGCTGCATCGTCTCCTCGAACGCCAGCAGGATGTGGGCGGCGAGCTTCGGTGGGATCTGGTTCTTCCGACAGTAGGTGTCGATTTGCGACGCCATGCGCAGGAAGTCATAGTCGCGGCTCTCGATATTCAGCTCCAGCACCTTGAGCCTGCGCACGAAGCGGCGGGTGTTCTCCCGCTGGGGATGCTCAAAGATCTGCTCCGGCGTTCCATCCTCGTAAATGCCGCCCTCGTCCATATAGAACACGCGGTTGCAGATCGCCCGCGCGAAGGCCATCTCATGGGTGACGATCATCATGGTCTTCCCGGTCTTCGCCAGCTCGCGGATGACGGCCTGCACCTCCCCCACCATCGTGGGGTCCAGCGCGCTGGTGGGCTCGTCCAGCATGATCACCTCCGGGTCCATGGCCAGCGTTCGCGCGATGGCGACGCGCTGCTTCTGCCCGCCGGACAGCTCGTCCGGGTAGTTCAGGGCCTTCTCCGCCAGTCCCACCATGCGCAAGAGCCGCATACCCTCGTCGTAGGCCGCCTGCTTGGATTTCCCGAGCAGGTCCATCGGGGCGAGCATGATGTTTTCAATGACCGTCAGGTGTCCGAACAGGTTGAAGCCCTGGAACACCATGCCCATCCTTCGCCGGACGCGGTTGACGTCGCACTTCGGGGCTGTGATCTCGTCGCCGCCCACCCAGATATGGCCTTCCGTGGGCTTTTCCAGCAGGTTGATGCAGCGCAGCAGCGTGCTCTTGCCCGTGCCCGAGGGCCCGATGACGGAGATCACGTCGCCGTCGTTGATGACCACGTTGACATCCTCAAGGGGGATCGCGTTCGTGTATGCCTTTTTCAGGTGTTCAATTCTGATCATCGGTCTTCACCCCCTTCAGAATGTCCTTGGGTTTCCTGCGCTTGGGATTGGTATGTACCGTTATGAGGCTGATGACCCGCCGGATGATGCCCTCCAGCACGAAGTAGATGAACGTCACGGCAATCAGCGGGAAGAACGCTTCGTAGGTGCGGCTGCGGACGATGTCGCCCATCTTCGTCAGGTCCTGCACGGCGATGTAGCCCACCACGGCGGTGGCCTTGATGAGCCCGACGATCTCGCCCTTGTAGGCGGGCAGCACGTGGGGCAGCGCCTGGGGAAGTATGATCCTGAAAAACGTGCGCCGGTTGGAATAGCCCAGCGCGTAGGCCGCCTCGTATTGCCCGACATCGACCGCGCCAACGCCCAGCTTCAAAAGCCCGAACACGGAAGACCCAAATGTGAGCGTGAAGCCGATCACTGCCACGGCGATGCCGTTGATGGCGACGGAACCGAATATGACGTAGTACAGTATCATCAGCAGCACGACCATGGGCATGCCCTGCACCAGCCAGAAGCTGAAGCGGGTGATCGCGTTGGCCACCGCGTTCCCGTTGCGGCAGAGCATGAACAGCAGGAAACCGAGGGCAGTGCCGGAGAGTATGGACGCGACGGTGATGGTCAGCGTAGTGACAACACCCTTCAAAAACAATTGCCAGCGGTCTTCACGGACAAATGTCTTTGTGAAGCTGGATTTGACCTCCTCCCGGAAGGAAGGCTTCGCTTCGGCCTTCGTCCCATCCTCCGCCTTCAGGACCACCATCACCGAGCCGCCCTCATAGGTCGGCTCGGAATACAGCACGCTCTGGGCCCGCTCCGGGGTGTAGGCGATGCCGCCGGTGGCAAAGTCGACCTTCCCGCTGACCACCGCGGGAATGATGCCGGTGAAATCGGTCTGCACGACCTCCAGGCCGTAGCCCTTCGCCTGGCAGAAGCGGAAGGCAATGTCGATATCAAAGCCCGCCGCCTTCCCGTTCTCGATGAAGGCAAAGGGAACGATGGTGGGGTCCACGGCAACCTGCAATGTGCCGTTTGTCGCCGGCAAGCTGTTCAAATCGTGCGCCGTGCGCTTCGAACCGTCCGACCCGAACCAGTTCTCCCGCACCTCGTCATAGGCGCCGTTCTGCCGGATTTCTTGAAGGAATTCGTTGAACACGTCGCACAGCGCCTGCCCCTTTTCGGTCTTTGGAAAGATCGTGCCCGCCTGTATCACGCTGCCAAGGCGCTCGTCCAGGCAAATCATGTCGGGATTCTGGGGCAAAATATAGCTGATGAGCGGTTCCGATTCGGCAAAAGCGTCGATCTTCTGTGCCCGCAGTGCGTTCAACATGTCCACGGTAGTGGAAAAATAGCTGATTTTGGCGTTCGGAAAGAGGTCCTGTATGACAACCGCCTGGACGCTTCCCGTGGTAACGCCGATGCGCTTGTCCGCAAGCTCGTCGATGCTGGCGTAGCGTCCCGCCGGAGCCGCCGCATCGCTTCCGCCCCCAAGGACGGCCAGCACCGTGCCGCCAGAATAGTAGGGCTCGCAGAATGCCACGTTCTGCTTCCGCTCTTCGGTAATGCTGATGGTTGACGCGCCAAAGTCCGCCTTGCCGGTCTGCACCGAGGTGAGGATCGCGTCGAAATCCATATTCCTGATGTCCAGGGCGTAGCCGTATTGTTCACAGAAGCGTATGGCCAGTTCAACCTCAAAGCCCGCGAAGGCGTCGCCGCGCATGTATTCGAAGGGCGGGTTCAGGGCGTACAAGGCCAGGGTCAGGGTGCCGTTTTCCCCGCCGAGGGCGCGGATATCCGACATTTCCGCCGTGTCCATGCGGCCGCCCAGCCACTGATCCGTCAGCTGCGACAGCGTGCCGTCTTCCTTTATGCCGCGGATGAATTCGGACATCTGGTCGCACAGCGCCTCGCCGCCTTCATCCTTGCCGAATATAAAGCCATATTCAAAGGTATCCAGGTACTCCGGCAGCATCGCTACCCGGCCGTCCTGGGCCATGATGTCCTTCAATACCGGCTCGTCACAGGCAAAGGCGGCGATCTTGCCCGCCTTCAGCGCCGCGACCATGTCGCTGTAGGTGTTGAAGTAGCTGAAGGTGACGTCCGGCAGCCTGCGCTTGACGATCTCGTCGTAGGTCGTCCCCGTGGCGGAGCCGATGACCTTCCCGTGGAGCTGGTCGACGGAGGATATGGCTGTCGCTCCCTGGCTTCCACTGCCCTGGGCGTCGCCCCGCACCATGATGCCAATTGTGTTTTCATAGATGACCTCCGAAAACGAGATGGCCTCCTTGCGCTCTTCGGTCACGTTCAGGTTCGACATGATGCAGTCGACGTCGCCGGAGATGGCCGCCGGGACGATCGCGCCGAAGTCATACACCTTGAACTCCAGACTCGCGTCCAGCCACGCCGCGAAGCGGTTCGCCATCTCGATGTCAAACCCGTTCAGCGCGTTGTTTTCATAATAGGAGTACGGCGGCACGATACCGGCGGTGCCGACAGTCAGGTGGTACTTCGGGTTTTCCGGCAAATCGATGGCCGGCATCGCCGTATCGTACTGTTTGGTCCAGCGGCTGTACATCTCTGCCAGCGTCCCGTCCGCCTTGATTTCGCTGATGAACGCGGCCAGCTTGTCCCGGAAGTCCGGTATGGCGCTCCGCGGGGAAATCCCTACGGCCACCTGCACCGTCTCATCCATACTCTCATCCAGCATATGCACGCCCCTGCGGCCACTGTTGATGGCCAGCTGCATCTGCACCCGGTCAAAGACGTAGGCGTCGATCTTCCCCTGGGCCACCGCTTCATAGGCCGTCGCGTTTTCCTCGTAATAGACGATATTCGCCTTTGGGAGCTCCTTTTCGACGATCAGCGCATACGCGCTGCCCGTGCTGACGCCCACCTGCATCCCGGGCTGGTTGAGCTGGTCTTTGCTCGTAATCACAGTCTCGGCGGATGCGCCGCAGGGCAAAACGGGCAATAGCGCCGACAGCAGGAGGACCGTGCAGAAAACCCATGCCAAACGGCCCGCAACCCTGTTCCAGCGCAGGCGCCGCTTACACCGGAATGTCTGTTTCCTCATATTGTCACCCCTTCGTATATGCGTTCAGGCATTGTGTTTCGCCGCTGTTTATGCCGGTTCCTCTTTCCCTGCCGCTTACGGCGCGGTGAGCGAGCGCTCCAGCGCGTCGATCTGCGTTTCCGTCATCCCGCATCGGGTCAGGTAATCCCTGGTCTCCAGGCGCAGGTCAGCGCCCGGCAAATCCCCGACTTCAATTCCAAATATCGCCGCGAGCTGCTCGTCAATCCGCGCCTTGAACAGGCGGTATTGCAGGGAATCAGGGTTCATGTCGATGCTGTGAAGCTGGTCATAGCTGGCCATGTAATCCTGCACGATCCCGTCATAGGTCGCTCCGCAAAGCGCCTCCAGCAGGGCGCAAACGACGCCCGTGCGGTCCCGCCCCAGGCTGCAATTAACCAGCCACGGGCCTTCTGACTTCGTTAAATCGGCAAGCCCTGCGCCAATCGCCTGCATGGCCTTCGGGTCCTGGAAATCCACGCCTATGGGGCAGGCGACCACCCGCCCCTGGGCGATCATGGCGCGCGTGTGGTCCGGCAAATCGGATCTTTCCGCCAGCCATTCCCGGCTGTCCGACAGATCGAGTACAGCGCCGATGTCGTGCTTCCGGATATATTCGTCCATCAGCCCGACCCGGCCGAAATCGTGGTCAAAGGGCGACGCGCCGCGGTACAGGCGTCCTTCCCGGATGTCGCCGGCCGTCACCTCCCGCATGTTGCAGTACGCCTCGTCCGTCTGGCCTTCCATTCTATTCCTGGCGTCGTTGATGTTGTAGGCGTCAAATAATTCCCGGTACCGGCCCCTTCGTTCCAGGGTGATGATCACCGTCTCGCCGGGTTCAATTCCGGTAGACCGGCTCATGTCGCACCCGATGCCCGCGACACAGAGGGCATCAAAATGATCCGTCAGAACGGCGTCGTTCTCGCCGCGGATGACCAGCGAGATGCCGTCCACGACAATGTCGCGGGCGAGACCGTCGGAATCCTGTCCG
>CADBVG010000030.1:10220-17228 GCA_902798105.1 uncultured Eubacteriales bacterium | reverse complement strand
TATTCCAGGTCAATGCCTTCCAGGCCGAGCATCAAATCCCCGAATCGGTCCAGCTCCGTGACCCTCGCGCGCACCGGTTCAAAGGCCCCCGCAAAAGCGGACATCGCTTCAGGCGCCCGATCGTAACTGAAAACCTCGTGAATTTCCCGGTCGTACCCCTGGTAGAAGCCCTTCGGCATACCCAGCACGATCTGCGCGCCACGGTTGTAGCTGACGAACATGCTGCCCGTCTCCCGGTCGAAGGAGATGCCCTCCACCTCGCCCTGCAGGGTGACGTCGTCCAGCGTCCGCTCCGGCAGGACCGGCCATGCCGTGCGCGACAGGTCCACCCGGCAACGATAGACGTGATCCGGCTCGCCAAGGTCCGCGGTGCCGTCGTCCGCCGTCATATAAAGCCAACCATCGTCATACGCGATTCCCTGGATCCACTGCGGCGCGGGCTGCAAATGATGCTTACCCAGGTACGCCCCCGATTCCAGGTCGTAGCGATAGAGGTAGCGCCCGCTCTCGCCGTCCGCCCAGGAGCACAGCCATATGGAGCCGCTGTCCGGGTCCACGGCGATGCCGGACACCTCCGTCTGGCCGCTTTCCCCGTCGAAGGCATAGGTTCGCGCCAGTTCGAGCGTCCCGGCGTCATACACCGCGATCTGTATGCTCCTGGCCTCGCCATCCATGAAGTATTCAACGCCGGCATAGACCTCGCCATTGTAAACGTCGATATCCCCGATGTGATTGACTTCATCTGCAAAGCCGGAAAACGGCGCCTCCGCGGTGGCCGTCAGGTTCCAGGCCTCGTCATACCGCGACAGGGTCGTGCTGCCGCTGACGCAATAGCCGTCCCCCGCCCAGGCGACGCCCTGGCGGCCATCGACGGCATGGACGCCATCCAGGGTATAGGCATGGAGGGGGTTCAGGTCATCCGCCTCAGCCCGTCCCGGCACCGTAACCGGCGCCGGCGGCTGCCCGGCGCTTGCCGCAACCGGTCCCAAGGCCGCAAGAACGATGATTTGCGCGGCCAACACCAGCGGCATCAACGCGCGGGATAACATCCGCCTGCCTGCATTCACATTGTCACCTTCTCCATTCAAAGCGTATTATAGCACAGATACAGCCGCGCAGGACTACCGGTTGTCATTTTCCCGGGCCGCGTACCGATACTTTTCAAACAGATATCTTTTCTTTTTCTGTGTAATCTGCCCGTACTCGATGGCCTGCACCGGACAATTCTGTATGCACGACATGCAGTGCGCGCAGCTCTTCCCGCGCCAGGCGGGTTTGCCATCCACGATTTCGATCACATTCAAAGGGCAGAGGCGGGCGCATTTGCCGCATCCAACGCACTTGTCGGTCGCGTGGAAATCGCCGACACCCTGCCGAACACGGACCCACACCGGGTTAAAGGGCAGGGTAATGAGCACCTCGGCCAGCCAAACGTGCCGGGATTTCAGGCGTTCTCCCCTGCGGATAGCGGCCGCTATGCCATCGACGGCCTCGGTCGCCGTCCGAATTCTGCGTTCGATCTCCGGGGTATCCAGCTCCGGATAGTGGTCGTTTGCGATGTAGTTCCTGGGCATGGTGAGATCCGCGCAGCCCATGTAGCGAAGGCCCTTCCTGCGCATGAGATGGTTTGCCAGTACGCCGCTTATGCCGGAATAGCCGCCGCTGGTGAACACGAAGTAGACCTTTGAATTGCCGACCAGCGGGGTTTTGCGGAGATGATCGGAGAGGAAGCGCGGCATTTCACAGACATAGGTCGGCGCGCAGATGACGAACGGCCTGTCCGAATGGATCGGGGCGCAGTCGTCCCGCTTGATCCTGTCGAGAAGGTCAAGCGCTTCATCGCCGAGGCCGGCCGCCAGCCGGTGGGCCACAAACCGCGTGTTTCCCGTTGCGCTGAAATACAGTATCAATTGCGATTCCCCCGTTCATCGGAATAATCAAGTCGTTCGTCATTCGGGCCCTTCCGGGGCAAATCCGCAGGGCAGGCCCGCTGTTGAACGGTATCGGGTTACTTGATGTCTATTCCCTTTCGCCTGAGCAGCAGAAGCACTTCCCGGTTCACAAACAGGTTGACATCATACAGGTCCTTCTGGTTACATTGGCCCTCGATGAGCAGTATGATCGCCGAACCGTAATTGTTTTTCCCGCTTCCAAACGCTTCGACGCCACAGTAGCGCAATTCGCCCACAATCCTGTCGCAACGGTTGCCAATCTCCGGCAATTCGCGGTTCAGCATCGCTTCAATCTCCTCCAGGGGCGCATCGATGGGGATTTTGACTCTAAGCGTGTACAAGGAGAGCTTTCGCGTCAGGTTGAGATCAGCAGCAGAACCAATCCTGTGCGGAACACGTTGCCGGCCTTGCCCTCCGGCTCCTCATCGTCCCAGTTGACCTTCTTGCCCAGCTTTTGCAGCAGCTCCTTCAGCTTGCTGTTCCTGGCCCTGTCCTCCAGGCGCTGCTCCGTCGTCCGGCTGAATTTGATCTTAAATGTCCTGCCCGTTTCATATAGCCCGCCTCCGTGGCAAAGGTCTTCAGGGAATCGGTCATCAGCCGGATATTTGCCGACAGGTTGCGGTCATACCACTCCTGCGCCGAAGCAAAAACCCGGCTCTCATTGCGCGCGATTTCTTCGAATCGTTTCGTCCTGATCGACAGGTGCTCCTCCTCCCTGCGATGGGCATATTTGATGCCCTCCAAGGTCAGCATGGCACAGATTGGCACGATCATGACGAAGGACAGCGCCAGCGCGAACAGCTCCCTTATCCACAGCGGCCTTTCATTTGGTTTTTTCATCTCTACCTCCGTGAGCGATTCAGCGCTGACCTACGCCGGCTTCCTTTGTATATGGAGCGTCATAACCGCCGGTTCAGCTGTTGCGCCTGGCGATCACGGCCGCCACAAACCGGGGCTATTGCAGATCGCACCAATGTGCGGACCCCTGCGTTCAATTATACCAGTTGCCGCGAATATTGTCCACAGTGCATCGGCAATTGTCGCGGGAAAAATACCAGTTGCCCGGTTGGTAATTCTGTGTTAAAATGGGTGTTAAGGAAATACCGCATAATAAGGGTGGTTGGCTGGCGAGTGAATTTTCCGTCAGGCGCGCCTGCAAATTTCGCAGCGCAGGCTTGCTGGCGGCAAGTCAAGGAATTTGCAGGATGTGCATGGCGGAAATGGCACCGCCAGACATGCCGCCCGTTTGTGCGGTATTTCCTTAATACCGACGACCGGTGATGAAGCGTTTGAAGGAAGCATTGAAAGCACCCGAACAACCAGGCGGGAACCGACACAGAAGACCGGAGGCATGGGGTTAGCGATGAAGCATTCCTGTACACTGTCCCAACAATCAGAGATTTCCAGCGCGGTCGCATCCATGGAGCAAGCCGTCGGGGATTGCCCCATGATCTGCACGCTGCTGTGCGAAGAATTGCTGTCGCACCTTGTCGATGCGGGCTATCGGGATATTGCGCTGTCTGCCAGGCGCTTTCCCCATCGCTGCATTGAAATACGCGCCGCGGGAGAGCCGGACATGCTGGCCGCGGCCTCCGGCGGCGACGAAACCTCGAGGATTGAAACCGAGATCCGGCAGAGCCTGCTCGACCAGCACGCGGAACATATCGATTATCGCTACAGCCGGGGAATCAACCGATATCGCGTGTTCCTCGACGTGCCCAGGGACGCCGACCTTTGCGACGAGCTGTACACATTCTACCAGAACGCGGACGCCGATACGCAGAGCAAGCCGCTCTCACCCCTCATCTGGCTGGTCAGATTGCATCCGGTCCGCTTCGTGCTGTCCATGTTCATCAAGGCGCTGAAGCACCTGGGCGCGCTGATGCTGCCGGTATTCGCGGCCAATATCATCGACGCCGCGATCTCCGCCAGCAGCTTCTTTACGTGGCCTGTGATGGCCAACATCCTCGGGTCGCTGGTCGCGCTGCTCGTCAACCTCGTCTGCTTCTGGATCGACGCCAACATCTACCATCGCTTCACCCGCGCCGTGGAGAGCGCCTTCAAGATGGCCCTCGTGCGCAAGCTACAGGCCCTTTCGCTGACTTACCACAACAATGCCCAGTCGGGAAAGCTGCTCTCCAAGCTCATTTCAGACGTCCAATTCATCGAGCAGCTGATCTACGAGCGCCTGACCGACGTGCTGCACCTGTGCGTGGATGTCGTATTCGTCATCGTCACCGCCTGGGTGCGCTTCAAGCCGATGCTGCTGTTCTATGTGATCCTCGTGCCGGCAGCGGTGCTCTTCATCCGGCGCGCCGCGAAGCCCGTGCTGAACAGCAAGGCGACGCTGCGCCAACACACGGAAAGCACCAACGCCGCCTTCAAGGAAATGCTGGACATGGATCGCCTGACCCGCGCCCAGGGGATGCAGAAGACGGAATACAACCGCATATTTTCAAAGGTTCGCCGCGTGCAGAACGCCGCCAATTATTACGATCAGTTGGGCGTATGGGTCAACAACATCACCTACGGCGGCTCCCAGGGCTTCCGGCTGATCTGCCTCTGCTTTGCCGCTTACCTGGCCAACAGGGGCTACATCAGCGTCGGCACCGTGGTATTGTTCCAGTCCATCTTCGAAATGATCATCAACAGCGTGCAGAAGGTGCTGGATGAACTGCCGCAGATCGTGCAGGGCTATGACAGCCTGATCAGCGTCAACGAGATCCTGTTTGAGCGCGATATCGAGCGCAACGGCACCGTCCAGCTGCCCGAGCCGGTGCGGGGCGCAATCGAGCTGCGGGATGTGGTATTCAGCTATGAGGCGGACCAGCCGCCCGTACTGGACAGGGTCAGCATGAGCATTCCGGCGGGGGGCAGCGCGGCATTTATCGGAAAATCCGGCGCCGGCAAGACCACGCTGATGAACCTGATTTTGGGGCTCTACGCAAAGCAGGGCGGCGAAATCACCATCGACGGCATCGACATCGACGCCCTCGACAAGACCAGCTTCCGCCGCCATGTGGCCGTGGTGCCCCAAAACACGGTGCTGTTCTCCGGCACGCTGTGGGACAACCTGGTCTACGGCTTGAAATATGTATCCGTCGATCGCGTCATGGACGTCATACGCCGCGTTGGGCTGGACGATTTGCTGGAATCCCTGCCCGACGGCCTGAACAGCCAGATCTATGAAGACGGCGGCAATCTCTCCGGCGGGCAGCGCCAGCGCATTGCCATCGCCAGGGCGCTGTTGCGCGATGCCAGCATCATACTGTTCGACGAGGCTACCAGCGCCCTGGACTCGGACAGCGAGCGGCAGGTTCAATCGGCCATCGACGCGGTCATGGCGGATTGCACCGTCATCATGGTGGCCCACCGGCTGAACACGCTGCGCAAGGTAGATCGCATCTACCGGATCGAGGATGGCAAGGCCATCCCCTGCAAATCGTTTGAGGAAGTCGTCGGGCAGGCAGACGCCGTGCTGATCGACGAGCGCTAAATCAATACCGCACAATGCGGGCAGCAGCCATGCCGCCGTATTGTTTGGTATAATACAGATAGCCCTGTGTACAGGGAAGGATACACTTTTTGGGGATCGTCCATTATGTTTTCAGGGTAACGGGGATATTGCTGCATCTCGTCGTCACATGATTGGCAACAAAACCATGAACTGACAGGATATGGAAATACCGCATAATAAGGGTGGTTGGCTGGCGAGTGAAAAATTTCGCAGACTTGCTGGTGGCAAGTCAAGGAATTTGCAGGATGTGCATGGCGGAAATGGCACCGCCAGACATGCCGCCCGTTTGTGCGGTATTTCCATATACAATGGGTTTTCGGAAAGCAGCGCAACAGGTCCTGCCGGATCGCGAATCGCATAAGAAGGAGGAAATTGAATTTGAACAGGAAGTTGACATCACTGGTGTGCGCTCTGACCTGCATGTGACTGGTCCTGACCGGGTTTGCCGGTTGCCTGGCCGAGGCCTCGGAAGCCGGAAAGGCCACGCGGACGGTCATGCTGTATTTCTGCGGCTCCGACCTGGAGGAGAGCTACGCGCTGGCGACCTGAAACCTGTACCAGGTCATGCAAGCGGAGATTCCCGACGACGTGAACGTGGTCGTGCTTGCCAGCAGCGCCTTCAACGGCGCCACGGTCACGACCATTGCGGAAATTCCGTTCGATTTCCTGGGCATGACCCTCCATTATCCGCTGGAGCTCAGCGAAAGCTTCACGCTGCCCATGGAGAGCAGCCCGGACCGCGGCATGAGGCTGGTGATGACCCCGATCGGTGAAATCAGCGACCTGGAGGGCAAGGAACTGGCGACCACCGCGGCAGTGACCGACCTGTACGGTCACCGGCACGACATCAGCGCCGCCGTGCAGGAAGCCCGGGACGCCGCTGTCCTCGGAAGCCTGACCTACAGCATCGAAGCCCCGCAAATCACCGTGCCCGACGCCGTGTTCAACCGCAGGCAGCAGCTGCCGGCAGTCACCGTGACATTGAACGGAGAGACGCTGGCCCCCGATGAGGACTATATTCTGGTAGCAGAGAAGATGCTGAAGGCTGGCACGGAGGAAATCACGCTGCTCGGCGCGGGCGATTACGTAGGCTTCGCGAAGGCCAGCTTCACCATCATCCCCGCCCAATCCACGGTCATGGCCTCCGGCACAGTCGCCGCGAGCAATCTGGCGGAAGAGGACCTTACCGTGCTGACGGTGGACACCCCCGCCCACCCGGACAACGTGCGTTTCGATTTCTCGGCCACCGACGCCGCGCTGCGCGACAGCCTGGTCCCGGGCAGCGACGGCAAATCCGTCCTGCTGAAGCATGGCGCCGCGCCGGGCAGCTACAGCATCACAGTCAACGTCATCGGCGGCGGCGCGGATACCTATGCCAACATCGACGGCGAAGTCTTTGTGATTGATGTGAAGTAAACGCCAACAGGTACTGAAAAAATGTTAAGGAAATACCGCACAATACGGCGGCGCATCTGGCGGTGCCTTTTCCGACATCTGCTGCTTGCAGATTTCTCGATTTACCTCCGGGGCTTGCCAGCC
>CADBVG010000030.1:0-10179 GCA_902798105.1 uncultured Eubacteriales bacterium | reverse complement strand
TCCGGGCGCTCGAACCCAGTAAACCTTCGAAATCTGCAATTGCATCTGTCGAAAAACTCACTCGCCAGCTGACCACCTTAATTGCGCGGTATTTCCTTAAACCCTTTGCATTTATTCAGTTGAGGAAATTCTGATTTATCGAGCTGTGCTCGATAAATCAGAATTTGCAATCGACTGAACATGTTACAACCCTTTGTTATTCGATAATAGCATAATAACGCTTGTTCCAGCGCGTCATCACTCCGTCAGTTTTGCTTCTATCCGCTTCAGGGCTGCTTCGGCCATGCCGTTTTCGAGGAGAAGGGTTTCCGCCGCGGTCTTCAAATCCGTCTCCGGCGCGGATGTGCCGGTGTCCAACTCATCCATGTACAGCAGCATCTCACCGATGTTCTTTTTCACGAGCAGGTTGTACTTATCGGTGCCGGGCTCAATGCCGTAGAAGTTGATGTAGGTCTCCATATAATCGGCCACGATCTGGTCCTCGCTCCACCCCATCAGCGCTTCAAGCACCATGATGGCGAACCCGGTGCGGTCCTTGCCCTCCAGGCAATGCACCAGGTAGGGCGTTTCCCCTTCAGACAGGAAGGTAAAGCCCTTCACGAGCGCCTCCACATATTCTTTGGCGGTAAAGTCATAGCTCATACCCAGGGCGATGACCTTGCCCGCTTCATACAATTCCCTGTAATAGGGGGAATCGTAGCCCTCCTCGGCCATCAATTGGGCAATCTCCCCGTCCGTATTGACCATGTTCATGACCGTCTGAACGCCCGCCTGCCGTATCAGGTTGTCGGCGTAACGCGCGCGCTTGATCTTGTTGTCAACGGGCGACACGGACCGGTACAGCCTGCCCTCCGCCACGGCGCGGAAATTGGTGTAAACTTCATCGGAAGCGAAGTCGGCCCGCTCATCGCTGTACACCAGGTTGTTGACCTCCTGGATATCCAGCGCGCCGCCCTCTTCCTTCATCGCGATGGTTACGGCGTCGCCCTCGCCCACGCCCGACAAATCCACGAAGCTGCCGTAGTTGACGCACAGGGTGATACTGCCAAGGTAGGGATTGACGTGCACCATGGGGGCTTCACGGTCCACATAGTAGCCATTGAAGCAGGGCATATCGCCGGTATAGCTGCCGGCGGTCACGGTGACGATATCGCCCAGCGCAAAACCGGCTTTATCGAATTCCTCTTTGGTGATGTCCAACCGGGCATGGCCGTATTCATTGATTTCGGCAACCTTGCAGCTGATGGCGGGGGCTTCCGCAACCACCGGGACCCGGGCAAGGGCCAGCAGAAAAGCGAGGATGGCGGCAAGGCTTTTCTTCATGATTAAGCGCCTCCTGAAAACAGAAGTAGGTTATTGGGACGCGACGCGGGCCTCATTCGCAGCCGGTAGGCCTCCAGCTATCGTCGCACTCGGGATGGATGACGCCGCCCTTGACGTTGGCGATGTAAGCCCCGCTCAGGTCGCGAATGCCACCGATCTCGCCGTGCGCATCTTTTCAACCAACGTGGGCAGGTCGGCCAGCGCGGTATCCCGGAGCCTTGTGACAGGGATGCCGTCATGCCCGGTTTCGGGCGCCAGCGCGCCGCCCAAATTATACCACGTCTTGCGAAGAAGGGCGATAAAAAAGATTCTTCTCGTTTATCTGGGGAATGTCCCTCTCTGTCAGGGTTACGCCGTGCCAGCACACGGGGCGAGCCGAGAAAAGCCTCGTACGTACTCTACTTGCCTCGCCCCCCAAGGCGAAACTGCCGACTCCACAACCCTTTGGGTTGGCACGCTGTACATTCATGGTGATGCAAGCATGGATGATTGGTCAGCGGGATCGGAAGCTATTGCACGGCCTCGTCTTCCACGCTGAGGGGGCGCGTTTCATTGCTCAGGACATCGTGCTCCGCCAGGAACGAATCATAGATCTGCTGGTATTGTTGCTCGCTGAGCTCATAGGCCTTGGCCGAATGCACATGGAAATCCGGATGGGCCTGGTATTCCCTGCGGACCACGCCGGAGACGGCCACGCAGTGGGACGCGATTCTTTCAAAGCTGTTCAGCAGCTCGGTATAGGATGTGCCCTGGGTGAGATTGCACTCCCCCCGCGACAGCCTTCCGATATGGCGCGCCTTCAGTATTTCACACAGATAGGCCAGGGCGGCGGACCAGGGCTTGATACGCATCGCCGCCTGCAAATCATGCTCCTGATAGGCCCTTACGGTGCTGTTGACCAGGCTCCGTTCGGCTTCGATCACGACGTTCAGGTCCTTCCTGGCGTCCTCAGAAAAGGTGATGTTCTCATCATGCATACTGTTGGTCACGCGAGCGATATTGGACGCGTAATCGCCGATGCGCTCCAGGTCGCCGACGACGCGCAACAGCATGGTTGCCTTTCGGGTTTGCTGTGAATCCATCGGCTGTTTGGTGATCTGAATCAGGTATTCCCCTGTCCGGGACTCGTATTTGTCGATCAGGTCCTCCTTGCGCTGGACCTTGTCAAACCTGGCCTGAGAGAATTCCTGGATCAGGTTGAGCGACCGGCCCACGTTTTTACGAACTTTTTTTGACATGCCATGGACGACCCGCTCCGCCTGACCGAGGGCCAGGGCGGGCATATTCAGAAGGCGCTCCTCCAGCAGGTCGAAGTCCGCGCTGTCCGCGATATCCTCCAGGTCCTCCGCTGAATCCTTGACAAGCGCCATGAGCAGCCTCTCCAGCGATTTGATGAAGGGGAACAGCACGATGGCCGTGACGATGCGATAGGCGGAGTTGATCAGCGCAATCAGCACGGGGCTGACCGTCATATTCAAAAACGGGAAGGAAAACACCGCGTTCAGGGAATAGAAGCCCACCGCCCACAGCGCCATGCCAAACACGTTTTCAAGCAGGTAGGCCCACGCGGTGCGCTTTCCGTTTTTATTGGCCCCGATCGACGAGAGCATGACCGGGCAGGCGGCGCCCACGCCGATGCCCAGGATCACCGGAAATGCGGTGGCGAAGGTCAGCGCCCCGGTCACGGACAATGCCTGTATGATACCGATGGAGGCTGACGCGCTTTGCAGAATGGCCGTCATCACAATGCCCAGCAGGATGCCCAGGAACGGATTGGAAAACATGGTCACCGTCCTGGTAAAGACGCTGCTGTCCTTCAGCGGTGATACGGCCCCGCTCATCGTCTGCATACCCACCATAAGCACCGCAAAGCCCAACAGGATATTGCCAAGGTTTTTGTATACGCTGCGCTTGGAGAGCATCCGGCACAGTATGCCCGCAATGGCCGCTATGGCGCTGATGGTCGACGACGAGAGAAGCTTTGCGACGCCCGCCGAGCCTTCGATATAGGACAGGCACAGTATCCAGCCCGTGATGCTTGTGCCGATGTTGGCGCCAAGCGTGATGGCAATCGCCTGGTGAAGCTTCATCAGCCCCGAATTGACAAAGCCGATGACCATGACCGTGGTGGCCGAGGAGGACTGGATCACGGAAGTGACCGCCGTGCCAAGCAAAATCCCCTTTATCGGCGTGTTGGTCATCTTGTACAAGAAGGTCTCCAGCTTGTTTCCGGCCACGCGCTTGAGCCCGTCCCCCATCAGCGACATGCCGAACAGGAACAGCGCGACCCCGCACAGCAGGGAAAGGATCATGCTGACAATTTGCATATTGTTTCTCCCTCATCCATGATTAGGGTGTGTTTCTGAAGTCGAAGTGTTGCAGTTTCGAGCGGATTTGCCTTCATTTCAAGGCGATTTTCCACAGGCTTACTGGCGGTAAATCAAGGATAATCAACACAGAAATGAAGGCAAAGACGCCGTAACTGCAACGGAGTTTCCGGCCAAATGCGGCACCGCGATTAGAAACACGATATTTATATATATATCCCATTGAATTCTATCATAGAAACAGGGAAAAAGCAATCTTCTTCGATTAATTCTCCTCCCGTATCTGTCGTGGCGGCCAAGCGGAATCGTGCGCGCTTCCCGCGCACGGGAGGCCGCCGCCACAAGGGAAATGGCAGATTCCCCAAAAGGGTACCTCTAAAACTATAACACATACGAAGGATGTATAATTGTAGGGGCGGCGATGCGCCACCCGCCAGGTACTACGAACCGTTTCATACCCGGGCAAGCGCCGCATCGCGCCCCTACAGCTGGTTTATGCAGCTATATTCATCTTGAGACAGCCTCTTGGGTTACCCGGCGGGCGCCGCCGCGTCGAGCATCGTCTGTATGCAGATGCCGTAGCCCATCGTCGGGTCGTTGACCATCACGTGGGTCACCGCACCGATGATCCGGCCATCCTGGATCAGCGGGCTGCCGGACATGCCCTGCACGATGCCGCCGGAGCGCGCCAGCAGCCGCGGATCGGTGACGCGAATCACCATCGCCCGGGCGGCGGGCTGGGCGGAATCGGACAGGCGCACGATCTCGCAGGCGTATTCCCCCACGCCGCCGCCGTCCACCGTGGTCAGCAGCGAGGCCGCTCCGGTGTGAATCTGGTTCCGGCTGGCCACGGGCAGGCCATCGGCATAGGGGGTATCCTCGAGGGGCGCGTCGGCACTGCCGAACACCCCGTATTCGCAGTTGGCCGTCACCCGGCCCAGCGCAGCCTTTCGCTTCATGAAGTCGCCGGTCAGCTCCCCCGGGTCGCCGGCCTTGCTGGGGGTCACGTTCGTCACGCGGTTGGCGTACAGCGCGCCCTCGCCCACCGGCAACAGCACACCGGTGTCGATGTCCGCGATGGCGTGTCCCAGCGCGCCGAAGCCGCCGGTCTGCGGGTCATAGTAGGTGAGCGTGCCCACGCCCGCGGTGCTGTCGCGCACCCAGGCCCCCAGCCGGTACTGGCCGTCCCGCTCGTCCCGGGCGGGGGTGACCTCATACTCCAGCGCCTCGCCGTCCCGCAGCACCTTCAGGCGCGCCGTTTCCCCATCGGCCAGGCAGGCCGACAGCTGCTTCGCGCCGCCGATGGCCACCCCGTTGACGCACTGGATCACATCGCCGCTCTTGATCCCCGCCAGCCGCGCCGGGCTGGGCGTGCGGCCCAGGTCCGAATTGCCCACGACCACCACGCCGCCGGTGGTCATCGCCACGCCCACCGACTGGCCGCCGGGCACCAGCACCTTTTCCGGCCGTACCGACAGCTTCACCGTGCGCAGCGGCACGACCCCCAGCAGGCTGAAGGTCAGCCGCCCCTCGCCCGTGTCTCCCGCCGTCAGCCGCAGGCCGCCCTCCCGCGCCGCCTCCAGCCGGGCAATGACCCCGTCGTCGCCGATCGCGTCGGCATACACCGCCGAGGACACGGGGATCACCGTCACCGCGCCCGCGTCCAGCACCATCTCGTCCGGCAGCCGGGTCACCGCCCCCAGCTGTGGCGACAGCGCGAGCGCCGCCGTCGCCGCGGCCAGCGCAAAAGCCAGCCGCCTGAATCTGTCCCCCATCGCGCATTCCTCCCTCTTTCCCGTTGAGGCAATGACATCTACAGCCCGCCAGGAACCCCTCCGGCACTGCGTGCCACCTTCCGCGGGCCTACCCGGCCCCATCTCCCCTTGACGCCATTGTCCTTGGCCCGCTTTGCCGGAAAATGCCAGCCGCGACATCGCCGTGCGCCGCGAGCCATCCTGTAATTTTGCCGGACGACGGCGACGGTATGCTGGCAATTGCCCCGTTTTCAGGGAATTCCTGTCGCAAACGCCGCCGAAGCCCGCCGCCGGCGACATGCCCGCCGAATTGCCAATGATTTCCCGCATACCATGATTTTAAACTCTTTTTACAGCATTTATGCCGTTTTGCGGGCAATACAGGTTGCTAATTTTTTTCTGAACGATTATAATAGAAGCGTTATGTTGGAATCTTATGCGAAGCCGCGGTTTGACATCGCGCCGGATTATGCCGCCGTCCGGGGCAAGCGCCTGTTGATCGCGCTGTCCGGCGGCGCGGACTCCGTGGCGCTGGCGGCGCTGCTGGCCGAGGCCCGCGAGGCCTTCGCGCTGGCGCTGTACGCCGCGCACATCGACCACGGCATACGCCCCGAGAGCGCCGACGACGCCGAATTTTGCCGCGCGCTGTGCGCCCGGCTGGACATACCGTTCCTGTGCGCCCGCCTGGACGTGCCCGCCAAGGCGCGGGACAGCCGCGAGGGGCTGGAATCGGCGGCGCGGCGGCTGCGCTACGAACAGCTGCGGCGCTTCAGGGACGAGGTTCACGCGGATTTCATCGCCCTGGCCCACCACATGGACGACCAGGCCGAGACGGTGCTGATGCACCTGGGCCGCGGGACCGGCACCGGGGGCGCGGGGGGCATGCGCCCCTTCTCCGGCGACCTGTGGCGGCCGATGCTGGGCTGCCGCAAGGCCGCGCTTATGGATTACCTGCGCCAAAGGGGGCTGACCTGGCGCGAGGACGCCACCAACGCCGTAGCCGACAACCCCCGCAACGCCATTCGGCTGCATGTGCTGCCCGCGCTGGCGCAATGCTATCCCCAATGCGTGCCGGCCATCGCGCGCTACGCCGACACCGCGCGCATCGAGAACGACTGCCTCGACGCGCTGACCGGCGATTTCCTGAAAAAGGGTGGCGCTGTGGGCGGCTTCTGCCGGTGGATCGACCTGACCGAAACGCCCCACCGCGCGGTTTTGCGCCGCGCCATCATCGCGGCCTGCCCGGGGCAGCTGTCCTGGGAGCAGGTGAACGCGCTGGAGGCGCTGTGCGCACAGGCCCGGGGCAAGCTGGACACCGGCGGCGGCGTTTGTGCCGAGCGCACCGGCCACAGGCTGTATTTTGTCCCGAAGCGGCCGCCGCAAATCGCTCCCGTGGCGCTGGCGCTAAACGGCGTCACCGAATTGACACCGCTGGGCCGCGTGATCGCCGCGCCCTGCGCCCCCGTGCCCGTGCGGGACGACCCCATGCGGCAGGCAATGAACCCGGCGGCGCTGGAAGGGGCCGTGCTGCGCACCCGGCGTCCCGGCGACCGCATCCGCCCGCTGGGCTGCGGCGACAGGCTGCTGTCGGACTACTTCATCGACCGGAAGGTTGACCGCCCCCTGCGGGATGTGACGCCGCTGGTGGCCGTGGGCGAGCGGGTGCACTGGGTCGTCGGCCACGGCATCTCCCGGGAGGCCGCGCTTGTCCCCGGGTGCGGGGCGGTCAGTTTACGATTTGAATACAGGTAACGATTCAGTTCCGGGTATATCTGTAGCTGCCATAGCGGCCCAGGGGCACCGCTGCAGGCGTCATTCATTGTAGCGGCGCCAGCGCCGCCATCGAAGGTGTATTCAACCGATCATATTACAATGGAGGAGAATACCATGCACAACGATATCGAACGCATCCTGCTGAGCGAGGCGCAGATCCAGGCCCGCGTCAAGGAGCTGGGCGCACAGCTGGCGAAGGATTACCGGGACAAGAACCCGGTGATGATCTGCATCCTGAAGGGCTCCACCATGTTCTTTGCGGACCTGCTTCGGGCCATGGACATACGCCTGACCATGGATTTCATGGCGGTGTCCAGCTACGGGCGCGCCACCCGGTCCTCCGGCGAGGTTGAGATCCGCAAGGACCTGTCCGGCTCCATCGAGCACCGGCACGCCATCATCGTGGAGGACATCATCGATTCCGGCTTCACACTGAGCTACCTCAACCGCATACTGTCCGCCCGCGGCGCCAAATCCATCAAGATTTGCACGCTGCTGGACAAGCCCGACCGCCGCGCCCCCGGCATCACCCTGAAGGCCGACTACTCCGGCTTCGTGATCCCGGACGGCTTCGTGGTGGGCTACGGCCTGGATTACGACGAGGTCTACCGCAACCTGCCCTACATCGGCATACTGAAGCCCGAAGTTTACGAAAAGAACTGAATTTTGTTGTGATTGAGTTTATATAAAAGGTTATAATATAAATGGATAAATGACACTCACGGTTCGTTTGTTTTCCTGAAAGCGAGGATATTGACTTGAACAAGAAGCCCACAAGGAACGTGCTGCAGGGGCCGCTGATGTACCTGCTGATCCTGGCCATCATATTGCTGATGGTGCACATGCTCAGCGACGGCGCCCAGCCCACCACCGAGAACATCGACTACTCCACCATGCTGGAATGGGTGGAAAACGACCTGCGCCTCAGCCAGGGCGAAAAGCTGCCCGCCACCGCAAAGTACCGGACACTGGGTCGCGTGGTCATACAGTCCAACACGCTGAAGGCCGTGTCCGAGGAAAACATGGCCTCCGCCGAGCTGACCGGCAGCTATGACGCGGAGTGCGTGCTGCCCAGCGAGGAGCAGTTCTACGACGACGTCAACGCCATCTACACCGCCGTGCTGGGCCGCGCCGTCAGCCCGACGGAATACCACTTCGAAATCACCTCCAAGCTGCCCGCCCAGCCCGCCTGGTGGGTGGAATGGGTGCCGCTGCTGGTGACGGTGGTGCTGTTCGGCCTGCTCTGGTACTTCATGATGCGCCAGCAGACGGGCGGAGGCAAGGGCATGATGAGCTTCGGGCGCTCCCGGGCCCGCATGACCGACCCCAACACCAACAAGGTCACCTTTGAGGACGTGGCCGGCGCGGACGAGGAGAAGGAAGAGCTGGCCGAGATCGTCCAGTTCCTGAAAAACCCCCAGCGCTTCACCAAGGTGGGCGCGCGCATACCCACGGGCGTGCTGCTGGTGGGGCCTCCCGGCACCGGCAAGACGCTGCTGGCCCGGGCCGTGGCCGGCGAGGCCGGCGTGCCCTTCTTCACCATCTCCGGCTCCGACTTCGTAGAGATGTTCGTGGGCGTGGGCGCCAGCCGCGTGCGCGACCTGTTCGACCAGGCCAAGAAGAACGCTCCGGCCATCGTGTTCATCGACGAGATCGACGCCGTGGGCCGCCAGCGCGGCGCGGGCCTGGGCGGCGGCCACGACGAGCGCGAGCAGACCCTGAACCAACTGCTGGTGGAGATGGACGGCTTCACCCACAATGAGGGCGTGATCGTCATGGCGGCCACCAACCGCAGCGACATCCTCGACCCCGCCCTGCTGCGCCCCGGCCGCTTTGACCGGCGCATCGTGGTGAACTACCCCGACGTGAAGGGCCGCGAGGAAATCTTGAAGGTCCATTCCAAGGGCAAGCCCCTGGGCAAGGACGTCGACCTGGGCGTGCTGGCCCGCCGCACCCCCTACTTCACCGGCGCGGACCTGATGAACGTGATGAACGAGGCGGCGCTGCTGACGGCGCGCCAGGGCCGCGATACCATCCACATGGACACCATCGAGGAGGCCATCACCCGCGTGATGGCGGGCCCCGAGAAGAAGAGCCGCAAGGTAACGGAGATGGACCGCAAGCTGGTGGCCTACCACGAGGGCGGCCACGCCATCGTGGCCCACTACATCCCCGAGTGCGACGACGTACACGAGATCACCACCATCCCCCGCGGCTCCGCCGGCGGCTACACCATGTACCTGCCCCAGGAGGAGTTCCACTACGTGACCACCGCCCGCATGAAGGCCCAGATGGCCAGCGCCATGGGCGGTCGGGTGGCCGAGGCGCTGATCTTCGGCGACATCACCACCGGCGCTTCCAGCGACATCAAGTCGGCCACCGAGATCGCCCGCAGCATGGTCACCGAGTACGGCATGAGCAGCAAGCTGGGCCCGGTGTTCCTGGGCACCGAGCACGAGGTGTTCCTGGGCCGCAGCTTCAGCCAACAGAATTCCGGCTTCTCCGAGATGGTGAACACCGACATCGACAGCGAGGTGCACGCGCTGCTCCAGGAGGCCTATGACCGCGCCGAGCAGATCCTCAGCCAGCACATCGACCAGCTGCACGGTCTGGCGAAGATACTGATCGACAAGGAGAAGATCGATCGCAGCGAGTTCATCGCCTTCATGGACGGGAAGCGCGCGGAAGAGACCGTGGAGACCGAGTTCGTCTCAAAGCCCGAGCCCGAAAACGCGCCCTGGAACGAGGCGCTGGGCGACGGCAAAGCGCCCGCCCCCACCGTGAACCTGAAGAAGGAAACGGACGGGAACGGGGAAGATCAGGCATGATGATACAGGGGGCGGCATTGCGCCGCCCCCCGTTTGATGTTTGAGAATGGTTGCACCGTATTATCGACGACGATGGCAAATTCTGATTTATCGAGCTGTGCTCGATAAATCAGAATTGAGTGATTAGTGGCTAGTGGCTAGTGACTAGTGGTGGAGCAAATCCCTACGGGATTT
>CADBVG010000029.1 GCA_902798105.1 uncultured Eubacteriales bacterium | reverse complement strand
GTTGTTCGGGGAAAGACGGATGAGGTCCTCGACGATGGTACAACGCATTTTTCAGCAGAGGCGCGAGGCGCATCGTAAGGGGACCTCATCCGCCTCGCTCACGGTGCCGCGTTGGTCAATCTTCGATTGCCAACGTCGGCAGTTTCGCCTTTCAGGCGAAACCGGCAAACCGCCGGTTTGCCGCCTTGCTCGGCACCTTCCCCAAAGGGGAAGGCTTTGGGCTGCCGCATCTCCCCGACAAATCAGAATTTTCCTGCATCAAAGCGGATTACCCCCTGAATCATCCCAGCTCCGCCCCGTGCGCCCGCTTTACTACCTGGGCGATGGCGCTTTCGTCTACCGGGTGTTCACAACGCGCTTCGGGCAGGATATCCGCCAAAAACTCTATATTCCCGTCGCCGCCGGTGATGGGGGAAAAGTCCAGCCCCGCGACCCGCCAGCCCAAAGCCGGGGCGAAATCAACGATTTCCTTCAGTATATCCCGGTGGGGCGCGGCCTTTGCGACGATGCCGCCCTTGCCGACGCGCTGCCGTCCAGCCTCGAACTGGGGCTTTACCAGGCTGATCACGTGGCCTTCTGCCCCCAGCAGCTCAAACAGCGCCGGCAATATCAGGCGTATGGAGATGAAGGACACGTCCATCACCGCGAGGGTCGGCGCCTCCGGAAACATGGCGCGTTCCATCGCCCGGGCGTTGACTTGCTCCATACACGTCACCCGTGGGTCAGCCCGCAAGGACGGATGCAGTTGGGCGGTGCCCACGTCCACGGCGTAGACATGCCTTGCGCCGTTTCTGAGCAATACGTCCGTGAAGCCTCCGGTGGACGCGCCGACGTCCACGCAAACAAGCCCGCTTGCGTCTACATCGAAAACCTGAAGCGCCTTCTCCAGCTTCAGGCCGCCCCGGCTGACATAGGGATGGATGTTACCAGTGACCGCAAGCACGTCGCCCTCGGATACCCTTCGGGAGGGCTTGTCGATGGTCGCGCCGTTCACGGTGGCCAGCCCCGCTTCGATCAGCGCCCGGGCGCGTTCCCTGCTGGGCGCGAGTCCACGCGCCGCCAGCGCCGCGTCGGCCCGCATGGCATCGGTATTTGTCACAACCTGTCCACCTCCCAGAGTCTCCCATTTCTACCAATTTGTGGATATTGCACAAAAGAATATTGACAATATTATGCTTATAATATAAAATACCACTGAAATATATTTCAAAACCATGACAGAAAGAGGGTAACAATCCATGAAACGAAAGATAACGATGATGATACTTGCGCTGTGCCTTGCGTTTGCCGTGCGGGGCTTCGCGCAGGCGCTGAACCAGTCTTTCGGGAGAACGGCAATGGTCGTCAAAGGCGCGATGGCGGACGAGGTCGTTCGCCAGGTAAACGCCGAGCGATCCAAAAGGGATCTGCGGACGCTGCGCGTCAGCGCGGAGCTGAGCCGTGCGGCCCGTGTACGCGCAAGCGAGATCACCCGCAAATTCAGCCACACCCGTCCAGACGGCAGCGCATGGCGCACGGTGAGCAGCGCCGCTTACGGCGAGAACATCGCCATGGGCCAGCGCACGGCGGACAAGGTGATGGCAGCCTGGATGACCTCCAGCGGCCACCGCGCCAACATACTGCGCCCGTCCTTCGGCAGCATCGGCGTGTGCGCCGTCGTCTCTGGCGGCGTTACATACTGGGTACAGCTGTTCGGGAAGTGAGAGTAACTGTTCACTACAGATGTATCTGTAGCTTCTATGGCGGCCCAGGGTCCGCCGCTACAGGTGTCGTTCATTGTATTGGCGCCATCTCGTGCGCGGGTAGCGCGCGCGATTCCGCTTCTCGTGCGCGGGTAGCGCGCGCGATTCCACTTCTCGTGCGCGGGTAGCGCGCGCGATACCGCCTGAGCCGCCATGACTGAACAGTTACAATTGAGTTTGCTTTAAGGAAATACCGCACAAACGGGCGGCATGTCTGGCGGTGCCCTTGACTTGCCGCCAGCAAGCCTGCGAAATTTGCAGGCGCGCATGACGGAAAATTCACTCGCCAGCCAACCACCCTTATTATGCGGTATTTCCTTAATGAACCGGCAAGCAGATCGCGTTGCGCAACGTGTGTTTCGCAGAGACAGATATCAAGATTCTTCGACTTCGGCTGCGCCTCCGAACAGAATGACAAGGCAGTAAGGCATGTCATCCTGAGCGGAGCGGAAGCGGCGTCGAAGGATCTTTTTTGTGTCATTCACACCACGATATTGTTCATCCATACGCCCTGGCGCAGCAGCACATACCCAAAAGCGCACTTGATGATTTCGGCCAGCTGTACCAGCAGGTAGATGGTGGTCACCGGCAGGCCGGTCAGGTGCACCAGGCACCAGGCCACCGGCACGCTGATCAACCAGGTGTAGCCGCTGTCGAACAGGAAGGTAATCAGCGTCTTGCCGCCGGAGCGCAGTATGAAATAGGCGCTGTTGCAGAAGGAGATCAGCGGCAGGCACAGGGCATAAATTCGCAGGAATTGGGTGGCCAGCTGGCGCACGGCGTCGGAGGTCTGGTATACCCGGGGGATCAGTGGCGCGATGACCAGCATCAGCACCAGCGTGGCGGCGCTGAGCCCCAGCGAAAAGGCCACCAGCTTCCAGGCCCTGTCCTTCGCGCCTGCCATGTCGTTTGCCCCCAGGGATTGGCCGACGATGATGGAGGTCGCCGCGCCCATCGACAGTATGGCCACGGAGAACAGGTTGGATACGGTGCTGGAGATGTTCATGGCTGCCACCACGTCCAGCCCCCGCACGGAATAGCACTGCACCAGCATGGTCATACCAAAGGACCACAGGAATTCGTTCACCAAAAGCGGCATGCCCTTGACGGTGATCAGCCGGGCCAGGGACCCGGGCACCCGGAAGCTGCTGTAAGCGCCCCTGGCGAACAGATAGCGGTCGCTGTGGATGTGGGTGCCTATGACGACGAAGGCCAGCTCCACAAAACGGGACAGTACCGTGGCGATGGCCGCGCCCTGCACCCCCATCTTCGGAAAGCCCAGGTGGCCGAAGATCAGCAGGTAGTTGAACACCAGGTTCACGAATACCGCGGCGATGCTTGCGATCATGGGCAGCCGGGTCTCACCGCATTCCCGCAGGGTGCTGGCATAGCTCTGGGTCAGCGCGAAGGGCAGCATGCCCCAAAGCATCACCCGCAGGTAGTCCATGCCATAGCCCAGGGTGGCTGACACGCGCTCCGGGTTGGCCTCGTCGTGCAGGAACCGACCGATCAGGTATTCGCCGCGGGTCAGGAAGATGATCACGGCGGCCACGATCAGTACCGCGCTCAGGTAAAGCTTGTAGCGGAAGCAGTGGCGCACGCCCTCGTGATTGTTCGCGCCGTAGTACTGGGCGGAGAAGATGCCCGCGCCGGAAATGCCGCCAAACACGCACAGATTGAACACGAACATCAGCTGGTTCACGATGGACACGCCGGACATTTGCTCCGTGCCCACCTGGCCCACCATGACGTTGTCCAGCAGGTTCACGAAGTTGGTGATGGCGTTTTGTATGATGATGGGGATCAATATGGAAAGCACCATGGCGTAGAAGGCACGGTCGCCGATCAGCACGGTCTTCAGCGAGCGGCGGTTTCTGAGATCATTGGGCATGGGGAGGCTCCTTGATGTAATGATATTTGGAGTTTACCATATATGCCACGCAACTTCAACAAACGGCGTGATAAGATTTGACATAATTCGAAAATGAAGTGGTTACATAGAAGAATACAATACCAGACTGCGTTGCAGGGGCGGCGCATCGTCACCTCTACAGTGTATTACGTGCTGTCAATCTGCAAAGCAAACCTTTTCAAATACGCTTCCATCCTGTATAATGTCGGTGACAGGAGGCGTATATTTTATGGCACAGGACTTTCGATCCGCCCGCTTCTGGGCGCAGGCGCTGATGGAGACGGCGCTGTTTCCCGGCGCACGGGCCGTGGACGCCACGATGGGGGGCGGCAGGGATACCCGCTGGCTGTGTGAGCGGGTGGGGGACGAGGGCCGCGTCTATGCCTTTGACGTGCAGCCGGAGGCCGTGGAGAGGACGCGGGCGCTGCTGGATGCCGAAGGCCTTGCGGACCGGGCGACGCTGTTTTGCGAGGGACACCAGCACATGGCTGACTTCGTTCCCGAGCCGGTGGACGCTGTGATGTTCAACCTGGGGTGGCTGCCCGGGGCCGTCCACGCCGTCACAACCCGGACGGAGACGACGCTCCGGGCCGTGGAGGCCGCACTGTCGCTGCTCAAGCCCCAGGGGTTGTTGACGGTATGCGTGTATCCCGGCCATGACGAGGGGGCGCGGGAGTTGCGCGCGCTGACGGAATGGGCGGTCGGCCTGGACGCCAGAGCCTATGATGCGCTGCTGAAGTGCTACATGAACCAGCCCAACAACCCGCCGCAGCTGATCGCGGTGAAGAAGAAGTAGAATAGCGCATGGCGGCGCCTGCGCCGCTACTACGATGGAGATATGGCGGCAGGTTGCCGGCACTACCGGTCCTGGTACATGCTGTACAGTCGGTAATACACGCCCCGCTTCGCCATCAGTTCGGCATGGCTGCCCTGCTCCACGATGCCCTCGTCGGTCAGCACCAGTATGGTGGCGGCGCTGCGTATCGTGGTCAGCCGGTGGGCGATGGTGAAGGTGGTGCGCCCCTTCATCAGCTTTTCCAGCGACTGCTGCACCAGCTGTTCCGATTCGTTGTCCAGCGCGCTGGTGGCCTCGTCCAGGATCAGTATCGGCGGGTTTTTCAGGAACACCCGGGCGATGGAGATGCGTTGCTTCTGCCCGCCGGACAGCTTGACGCCGTGCTCGCCCACATAGCTGTCATAGCCGTTTTCAAGTCCCATGATGAAATCGTGGGCCCCGGCCAGCTTCGCCGCTTCGATCACGTCCTCCCGACTGGCCCCGGGCCGGCCGTATTCGATGTTGGAAAGCACCGTGCCCGAGAACAGGTGCACGTCCTGCTGGACCATGCCGATTTGGCGGCGCAGCGACTTGAGAGTGTATTGCCGGATGTCGGTGCCATCCAAACGAATGACGCCGTCGTTGACCTCGTAGAAACGGGGAATCAGGTTGCACAGCGTGGTCTTGCCGCCGCCGGAGGGGCCAATCAGCGCCACGCTTTCGCCGGGATTGACGTGCAGGCTGATGTGGCTGAGGACGTTGGTATTGCCGTCGGCGTAGGCGAAGGACACGTCGTCAAACTCCAGCTCGCCCCGCACGTCCGTCAATTCCACCGCGCCGGGCAGGTCCCGGATGGTGATCGGCTCGTCCATGACCTCGGCGAAGCGCTCGATGCCGGTGATGCCCCGCTGGAAGTTCTCGGTGAACTCCACCAGCCGCCTGATCGACGCCAGCAGCGTGGTGACGTACAGCAGGTAGGCCACCAGGTCCGCCGCGGTGATGCGGCCCTTTATCATGTAAATCGCCCCTACGCACACCACCAGGATGTACATGATACCGTCGAACATGCGGGTGACGGAGTGGAACCCCGCCATGGCCCGGTACATGCGCTTCTTGACGGCCAGGAAGGCGTGGCTGTCTTGCTGGAACTTCTCCATCTCGATGTCCTCGTTGGCGAAGGACTTTACCACCCTTATGCCGGACAGGCTGTCCTCCACCCGGGCGTTGATCTCGCCCAGCCGGAAGCGGGAGTCCTTGAAGGATTTCTGCATGGGCCTGGCAAAGTGGTTGCTGCACAGCACCATCAGCGGCAGCGCCGCGAATATGATCAGCGTCAGGGGGACGTTCATGCCGCATAGGATCACGAAGGCCACGATCACCTTCAGGCTGGTGATGAACAGCTCCTCGGGGTAGTGGTGGGCGAATTCGGTGATGTCAAACAGGTCGCTGGTGATGCGGGACATGATCTGGCCGATCTTGGTGCTGCTGTAGTAGGCGTGGGGCAGCTCCTGAAGGTGGGCGAACAGGTCATGGCGCATGTCGGTCTCGATGCGGGTGCCCATGATGTGACCCACGGATTGCATGAAATAGTTGGCCGCGGTGTCCACGATGCGCAGCGCCACATACAGCGCGCCAAGGCGCAGTACCGTGCTGACGGTCAGCGCCGCCAGGTTGTTTGCGCCCATGCTGGTGATGTATCGCACGATCAGCGGCAGCACCAGGTCACACACCGTGGTCAGCGCCGCGCAGAACAGGTCCAGCAGCAGCACGGGCAGGTAGGGCCTGAAATAGGGCAGGAAGACTTTGAACAGGCGCAGGGTTTCCCCCGGGGAGCGGCGCTTGCGGGTCTGCGACATGGCGGTGGCCTCCGAATCGTTGTCAATAATACCATGATAAATTATGTGCGGGAAATGTCAACGGAAATCATATTAATTAAATATCGGTTAAGTGGTATCACAGCGCCCCGTCCGGGCGTCATCTTTTGTTGAGAGGTGGTATGAATATGAAGCGCTGGCGGCAGCTGGCGGAGCTGTTCCGGGTGTTCTTCAAGATCGGGCTGTTCACCTTCGGCGGGGGCTACGCCATGATTTCGCTGATCGGGCATGAGGTCGGTGAGCGCAGGGGGTGGATCGACGGGGACGAGCTGGCGGAGGTGTTCGCCATCGCCGAGTCCACCCCGGGGCCCATCGCCATAAACGCCGCCACCTATGTGGGCTACAGGCGTTCGGGCGTGGCCGGCGGCGTCTGGGCCACGCTGGGGGTGGTGATGCCTTCCTTTGTCATCATCTACGCGATATCGCTGTTCTTCGAGCGCTTCATGGCACTGAGCGCGGTGGCCAACGCCTTCAGGGGCATCCAGGTGGCCGTGGCCTTCCTGATCCTGCGCGCAGGCCTTCGCATGGCGGGAAAGCTGCCCCGGCGATGGTTTGAAATGGGGCTATGCGCCGCTGCGGCGGGAGCGGTGCTGGGGATCAACGCCTTTGGCTGGCGCTTTTCCACGGTGTGGCTGATCCTCGGCGGCGGCGCTGCGGGGCTGCTGCATCGCCGCGCGAGGCAGCTGGGGAAGGGGGCGGGGCAATGAAGCTGCTGGGCCTGTTCGCCGTCTTTTTCAAGATCGGGCTGTTCACCTTCGGCGGCGGCTACGCCATGCTGCCCCTGATCCAGCAGGAGGCGCTCTCCCGGGGCTGGTTGGACGCGGAGTCGCTCTATCGGTTCATCGGCGTATGCGAATCCACCCCGGGCCCCATTGCCGTAAACATGGCCACCTTCGTGGGCAGTACCCGGGCGGGGCTGGCGGGGGCGGCCTGCGCCACGCTGGGGGTGGTGCTGCCGGCGATGATCGTGATGCTGCTGATCGCCGCGGTGCTGAAGGGCTTCCGGCAGAATCCATGGGTGCGCGCGTCGATGTCGGGCATTCGCCCCGTGGTGGCGGGGATGATCCTGGCGGTGGGGCTGTGGACGGCGACGCGCTGCCTGCTGCCCGGGTTGGAGGACGGGGGAGTGCCCCTGTCCCCTGACGTGCGGCAGATCGCCATCGCCGCCGCGCTTGGCGGCGCGACGCTGCTGTGGCGCAAGGTGCTGAAGCGGGATTTTTCGCCGATCCTGCTGATACTGTTCTCGGCGGCGTGCGGCGTCGCAGTCTACGGCCTGTGACGGCGGTCGCGCAATTGCACCGGATTTGATTCAAATTTGACACAGACCCCTGCCGCCAAAGATTGACAGGGACCCGTCGGATGGGGTAAAATAGAGATACCATGGAAAAGAATGGCTGTTTGCGGCGATTCACCGACGATATAAGGAGTGCTGATTATGTTTAAGAGATGGTTCTGCCTGGCGCTGGCGCTGGTCATGGCCTGGGCGTCCCTCTCCCTCGCGGAAGAGATCGCGGTTCCCAATGACGCCGTGATCCTGGAGAAAGGGGAGGACGAGCTGATCATCGAGGAGCTGCCGGAGGACATCGAGATCGACCCCCTCGGGGATCTGGACCTCGACCTGGCGCAGACCGGCGACCTGCTGAGCGAGGCGCAGCCCGACGATGAGGCCGCACCCGAGCAGGGGAGCGCGGACGCCAACGAGGCGGAGCCCCACCTGTCCCTCAGCGCCACGAAGCTGCTCATCGGCGTCAAGGAGAAGTGCACCATCCTGAAGGCGACCCGTGTCCCCGCGGACAGCAGCGACACCGTCACATGGTCCTCCAGCAAGACCTCCGTGGCCAAGGTGGACAAGAAGACGGGCAAGATCACCGGCGTCAAGAAGGGCACCGCCGTCATCACCGCCAAGGCAGCCAGTGGCCTGTCGGCGAAGTGCACGGTCGTCGTAAGGAAGGCCCCGGGCAAGGTGACGCTCACGCCTGAGACGCTGACGCTGTCCGCAGGGTCGTCCTATGCGCTCACGGCGAAACTCCCGTCGTCTACGGGATCGACGCTGACCTTTACCTCGGCGGACAAGAAGGTCGCCACGGTGGACAAGCTGACCGGCGTCATTACTGCCGTCGCGCCCGGTACCACGAAGATCACGGTGAAGACCTTCAACAGCAAGAAGGCCACCTGCACGCTGACCGTGGTCGCGGAGCCCAATGAGGTTTTCCTGCCCGAGACGCTGACGGTCTGCCTGAATGAGAAGACCAGCGTCACGGCCACCGCGGTGGACGCCAACGGCGCCGAAGTGCCGGCAACGTTTACCTTCAGCGCGGAGCAAGGCACCGGCCAGATCGCCGTCAGTTCCAAGACCGGCCGGGTGGGGGGCAAGGCTCTGGGCACCGCGAGGATTCGCGTGAGCACGCAGAACGGCGTGTCCACCCATATTTCCGGCGGCATGCGCGTGGATACCGTGTGTGAGGTTACAGTCGTGGCGACCCGGGACCGGGTCGAGCTGGCGACCGGAGAGGTCTCCATTGGGGTTGACCAGAGCTATGACCTGGACCCGCGGATGGTGGCGGAGGATGGCACACCCCTCGAAGGGGTCACCTACACCGTATCCAGCAGCGATGAAAGCGTCGTGACGGTCGTGGAAAACGGCGTCGTGAAGGGCTTGAAGCAGGGCAGCGCCGTCGTAACGGTGAAGGGGTCCAACGGCGCCGAGGCCAGCTGCGTCGTCACTGTGGTCGATCCGGCGACGCTGCTCACCGTTTCGCCGGCTTCTATCATTGGAAAGCTGAGCGACGGAGGCGCGCAGCTGGCATGGCGCTTCGGAACGAGCAATGTCGATCAGGCAGTGCGCTTTACGTCAGCAGATACCGCTGTCGTCACCGTCAGCGCGTCGGGTTATGTGACCTTCGTGGGCGTCGGCGCCACAAAGGTGACGGTTGAAGCCGCGGACGGCCAGAAGGTGGGCGTCAGTGTTACGGTGGAGGCGGACCCGGTTGACGAGGTAGCCTATCGACTGTTCGCGGCCTACAGCTACTATGACAGCCTGCCCTTTGTCAAGCGGAACGCCAACGGCATGGCCACGGTATTCAAGAACTCCAGCATCGACGGGCAAACCTATTCTACAAAAGTCCTGGGTAATCCCAGCAAGTCGAGCATACTGTCTGGCATTTCCAGCTTCTTTGGCGACGCCGACGACAACGACGTGAGCATCGTCTACCTTTGCTCCCACGGGCACAACAACAAGAGCAGCTATTCCAGCTACAGGCTCTCCCTGATGGGCTATGACAGCGATAAGACCAATACCAAGTATTACCTGACTTCCAAGGAGATATTCAACAGCGTACAGGCCATCAAAGGCAATGTGATACTGATTCTCGATTCCTGCTACAGTGGGACGTTTATCAACGACATGAAGAGCAAGCTGGACGGCGCGAACGGCCGGATCGCGGTGCTCACCGCGGCGTCCAACACCCGAGCGACCTACTACAACAACAGCTCGAAGGCCGTGGATTTCTTCACTTTCTTCCTGCTGCAGGGGCTGGGCTACAACGAGAAGGAGAGCTGGTGGAACAAGAATTCCGCTGGCGAAAAGGGCAGCTATCCCGGCTACTTCTCCGCGGATATCAAGGGCAATGGCGACGGCGTGGCGACGTTGGGGGAATTCTACAACTTCGCGTCCAATTGCATCGACGCCAATATCCCAAGATACATGAAGAAATCCTGGTACTGGGGTGACAAGACACAGGTGCAGAAGACGCGCTTCTATGCGGGCAACCTGAAGAATTTGGTCATCTACCAGCCCAAATAAGCCGATAGGACAAACGAATGGCGGGCACCGACTGTTGAGTCGATGCCCGCCCCACAATTATATATGTGTAACTGTTCCGTCCGGGGCTGTCGCTTTAGACGATACCTTTGATTGGACTGAACAGGATACATTTGTGCTTGAATGGTGATTACGCCATGGCCATGCTGTAGATCTCAGCCCGAAGCGCGGGGCTGACGGACTGAACGGTCTGTATGCCGTTGGAGGCGCAATAGTCGTTCAACGCCCTGGCCAGGTTGTCGTCATACGTGCCGTCAATGCTGCCGTTATAGTACCCGATGGAGGTCATGGCCAGCTGCAGCTTGGCGACCAGGGGTCCCTCGCAACCCGGCGTCAGGGTGGCGTATTCCGCGGTGATGTCGTCCTCGGACATGATCCTGTCCAGCAGCGCGCGGCTGGCGACGCCGTTGACCTGCTCTCCCGCGGCAGATTGATAGCGCATGACGGCCAGTGTGGTGGATTCGTCGTAGACGCCGGTAGGCGCTTCGCTGAAGAAACCCAGCCCGATCAGGCGCTGCTGAAGCTCGGAGACCTCATCGCCGTTGGAGCCGCGACCAAGGCCGCCCGAAATGTTTTCCAATGGGCTGGCATCGAGGAACTGGCGGTAGGTCAGCTTGCAATCCTCGCTGTAGCCCTGGACCTTCAGCAGGTCACGAAGGCCGGCCTTTTTGGCGGCGCCGTTGAAGATCTTGACAGTCGTGCCCTCGGGGCAGTGCTCGGAGATCCAGCGGGCATCCTCCCAGAGCAGGCGGATGCAGCCGTGGGAGGCCTTTGTGCCCAGCTGGTCCAGCGCCTCGTGGTCGATGGTCCCCATGTCCCTCTCGGCGTAGGGGATGGAATGGAACAGTATGCTGCCCTTGATTCGCGTGGCGTATTTTACGTAGCACTTGTATTTGGTGATGAAATACCATTCCTGCCGGTCGGTTTCCGGCCGCGACTGTTCCATGTTGAAGATGCCCAGGGGGGTGTAATTCTCAATGCCGGTGGAACAGATCATCTGCCGAACGATCTTCCTGTCGGAATTGCGATAGACAGTGGTGATTTGGTTGGTGACATCTACCTCGACGCAGTAAGTATCCCTGTCGACTGTCTGCGCCACACAGGTCGCGACCGATGCCGCGCAGAGCAGCGCGGCAAAAGTCATCGCGGCCAGTCGAAGTAAGCGATGGTACATGGTATTCCCTCCGAGTCCTGTCCGTATTGATGCGGTATATCAATCTTCATTTTGTAGGCATATTACATTTTACCCCCTGAATATTACAAGTGCAATACATTTTTCATACTTTACACAGAAAAAATGCAATTGTGTAGATAACTCAACGCGCATAACGGGATAAAGGGTATTGACAGACAACCGAAAAAGCGCTATAATATCAAACGTCAACAGGACGAGCACCATTAGCTCAGTTGGTAGAGCACCTGACTCTTAATCAGGGTGTCCAGGGTTCGAGCCCCTGATGGTGTACCAGTCGAACCGCATCCGATGGGTGCGGTTTTTTATGTGGAATGCCCCGAAAACATTGCGTTTTCGGGGCATTCACTTTGACTCCTACAAGCTATGCTTGCGGGTTCATCCGCGCCAGCAGGCCGCTGGCGCGCAAGGCGGGCAGCACGGCGTGGTAAAACAGCGGGGCGGCGATCACGGCCACGGCGGCGTTGATCAACGAGGGAACGAACTTGGCGAGCATGGTGGCCCAAACCGCGTCCATGGGATAACCGTAGACGAATTTCTGATAGATGAAGGTCTTCAGCATGTACAGCGCCACGTAGGTCAGCGCGCCGCAAAGGCAGGCCAGCGCAGTCCGGTCGATACGTCCCTTGCCCCCGGAATGTACATTGCTCTCCAGGATGACGCCGCAGACCCAAGCCATGGCGAACTTGCTGACGAACGTGATCAGCACATTGACCAGGTCGTATCCTGTCGTTGCGTCATAGAAGGCGGAGCCGATGCCCGCGGCCAGTCCGCCTTGCAGGGGACCGAGCAATATGCCGCTGAGCAGGCAGAAGGCGTTGGCAAAGTGGACCTTGGACCCCAGCAGCGGAAAGCGGAATAGCGTGACCACGTAGATCATGGCCGCCATCATCGCGATGAAGGTGATGTTGAATACGGAAAATTCACGCTTTTTCATGGTATAACCTCCCTCAAAGCGTTTGACTTTTTATGAATTGCAGTATATACTAAAATTGAACTTGTTAAAAGAGCCAGAAGAGAAGAAAATTATAAGACCAGATGAGCAGACAGAAGCCAGAGTATTTGAATTTGTATGAAATCATACGGGACGAGATCACCAGCGGTTCCTGGCCTTTCGGCGCGCGCTTGCCCTCGCGGAGACAGACGGCGCTGGACAGGGGACTGAGCGCAGTGACTGTGGAGCACAGCTATGAGCTGCTCTGCCAGGAAGGCTACATACAGGCCCGCCCCAGAAGCGGTTATTACGTCATCTACCGCAGCGACGACGGATTCGCGGCTGTAGACAGCCAGCCGCTCATACACGCGCCTGTCGATGAAGCCGACGGGGAGGACACCTTTCCGTTTACGGTGCTTGCCAGCGCCATGCGCCGGGTGCTGGCCGATTATGGCGAGGATCTGTTGCGCAAGTCGCCCAACGAGGGTTGCCTGGAGCTTCGCACCGCCATCTCCCGCTACTTGGCCCGGAACCGGGGCATCCAGGCGTCCGAGGAACAGATCATCATCGGCTCGGGCAGTGAATACCTGTACGGGCTGGTGGTGGAAATGCTCGGGGCGAACCGCGTCTTCGCCATCGAGTATCCCTCCTATGAGAAGATCGAGCAGGTGTACCACGCCAAGGGCGTGACCTGCGAGCTTTTGCCCTTGGGCCATGACGGCATACGCAGCGCGGCACTGGCTGGAACAAAGGGCTCTGTGCTGCACATCACACCCTTTCGCAGCTATCCAACAGGCGTGACTGCATCGGCCTCCAAGCGCGCGGCGTACATTCGCTGGGCGGAGCAGGGGGACCGCTATATCGTGGAGGATGACTTCGAGTCGGAGTTCTCCATGCTCCGAAAGCCCGAGGATACGGTCTACGCCCTGTCAGGCGCGGGAAACGTGATCTATATGAATACCTTCACCCGCACGGTTTCGCCGGCGCTGCGCGTGGGATACATGGTGCTGCCCCTGCGGCTGGTGCCCTTGTTTCGGCAGCGGGTAGGGTTCTATTCCTGCACGGTGCCTGCCTTTGAGCAGTACCTGCTGGCGGACCTGATCGCCTCGGGGGATTTTGAGCGGCACATCAACCGGATGCGCAGGAAGCGCAGGAGACAGGAGCGCGGGGCGACACCTTGAAAAGGCGTGCAAGACGTGTTATTATATATTTATGGAAATACCGCACAATACGGTGGCACGTCTGGCGGAGCCTTTTTCGCCATCCATTTGATACGGCTTTCTTGATTTACCGCCAGGAAAATACGCGAAGGGGGTACGCTTCTTGCTGTTTGAACCGGGAGCGCTCGCCGAAGCCAATACCTCTCCGGTACAGGATGCGGTGGAAGAGGTGGGAGATCTCATTGAACACGCCGGGAACAGGGCGGGGAACCTGCTGACCAGCCTGCCTGTGCTGACCACAAAGCTGCTGATGGCAGCGGCAGCCATATTCCTGGGCGTCATCATCATACGCATCGGCCGGAAGATGATCGCGTCCATCGTGCGAATGCGCAGCCAGAAGGGCGTGCATACCGTTCAGCAGGTCAGTACGATCAAATCGCTGGCTACCAGCGTGTTCAATTACATCATGTACTTCATCATCGTGACCATCGTACTGAGCATACTGGGTGTCAACGTCACGTCAATCCTGGCGGTGGCCGGGGTCGGCGGCATTGCCATCAGCTTTGGCGCCCAGACGCTGGTGAAGGACATCATATCGGGTATGTTCATCTGGATGGAGGGCAGCATTACCGTAGGCGATGTGGTGACCATCAACGACCTGTCCGGCGTGGTGGAATCCATCGCCATACGCACCACTGTAGTCCGGGACTACAACGGAAACATCTATATCATCCCCAACGGCGATATTCGAACCATCACCAACATGAGCCGCGATTTCAAACGGGCTATCGTGGACATTCGCTGCCCCTACGAAGCCGACCAGGCGCGTATTGTCGGGATATTGGAGGAGGAGATGGAGAAGGCAGGGGAGGAGATCGACGGCCTGACCAGCATCCCCGAGGTGATGAGCATACTGTCCTTCGATACAGATGCCGTGGTCGTGCGCATCGCGGTTCAATGCCCGGTGGGGGAGCACTGGCGCATCGAGCGCGACCTGCGTACACGTGTGAAGGCCCGCTTTGACAGGGAAGGCATAGAAATGCCTCATTATCAAAAAGTTGTAATTAAATAATACATGTCCTTGCAATCGTGCGGTTAATCATGTATACTATAAAAAGAAAAGGATTTCGGAGGCGATATCCGTGACGGTTAGCCACAACATCGGCGTGCTGTTTGCCGATGAAAGCTCCAATGGCCTGACCCATCCCTTCTTTGCATCGGTGCTGAATGCGTTCAAAACCGAAGCCGAGAACCACGGCTATGACCTGACCTTCATCAATCACAACGTGGGCAAGGATGGCTCCAGCTTTGTGGACTATTGTCGCTACAGGAACCTGGACGGCGTGCTGCTGGCTTGCGTTGATTTCTATTCCAATGCCATACAGGCACTGCTGGGCAGTGAAATTCCCTGCGTATCGGTGGATTATCCCTGGCTGAAGCAGTCCTGCGTGATGTCGGACAACCACAACGGCATGAAGCAGCTGGTGGATTATGCCGTGTCCCTGGGCCACAGCCGCATCGCGTTCATCAGCGGCCAGCGCAATTCGGAGGTCACAGAGACCCGCAGGCAGGAGTACTTGCAGACGATGGCGGCCCACAAGCTGACTGTACCGGAGGGCTACCTGTCCGAGGCTGTCTATTCCGACAATGCGCTTGTGCGGGAATCCGTGCTGAGGCTGCTGGCCCGGAAGGATCGTCCCACCTGCATACTGCTGCCCAACGACACCACCTATTTTGGCGCCCAGGAGGCGATTCGGGAGCAGGAGCTGCGCATCCCGGCGGATATATCCTTGGCCGGGTACGACGGCATACCGCTGACCCAGACGCTGAGGCCCCAGCTGACCACCATACGCCAGAAGAGCGAGGATATGGGCGAGCAGGCGGCAAAGCTGCTGATTGCGCGGCTGGAGCAACCGGAGGCACCGATGGAGGAGGTCGTCACCGTGCCGGTGGAGCTGATCAAGGGTTCCACGGTGGGCTGGTGCGACGTGTGGTGACCGGTTTGTAGATAGATACAAGAAAAGATCCTTCACTTCGCACAGGATGACCTACAGGCGTTTGCCATCATCCTGTGCGAAGTGAAGGATCTTTGATGCTGTAGGAACTGTTCGGCCCAAGCGGAGGGAAATGGAGCGGCAGCGCCATCACGTGTGCGGGAATCGCGCGGGATGCCCCCGCAGACGATACATTTGATTGGGTCGAACAGTCCGCTGTGTTCTTATCCCAGCGCCGCCATCAGCTGCTTCATCAGCGCCACGGCTTCGGGACCGGCGGAGCTCTGGTACTCCACGCTTCCCGTGCTGTCATCTGAGCGCAGATGATTCTGATCCAGCAGGGATTTCAGGCGCATGGCTGTACCATACCGCCCGTCGAAGATTTCCGCGCCCGGAAAGAGGCGCTGAATCGGTTCCCGGAGGAAGGGGTAGTGGGTGCAACCCAGCACGATGGCGTCGACCTGCTCATCCTTGTAGGGGTTCAGCAGCGCTTCGAGGCGCGACTGAGCCTCCGGGGACTGGGCCTTTCCACCCTCCACCAGCTCCACCAGTCCCTCTCCGACCACGGTGATCACGTCGTCGCCATACAGGCGCAACAACCGCTCGAACTTTTCAAGGCGAAGCGTGGCGTCGGTGGCCAGCACAATCACCTTGCCGCCGTGGCGGGCAAAGTGGGCGGGCTTCAGCGCTGGCTCCATGCCGACGATGGGCAGCTCCGGGTGAGCCTTTCGCACGATTTCGGCATAGGCAGAGGTGGCAGTGTTGCAGGCGATGACGATGGCCTTGACGCCCCTTGCAAACAGGATGTCGATACCGGCGGCACTCAGGGCGCGAATCTCCCCCAACGGCCGGGGACCGTAGGGCGCATTCAGGTTGTCGCCATAGAATAAGAAATGCTCGTTGGGCAGCAGCCTTCGGGCCTCGTGGAGCACGCTGATGCCGCCCACGCCGGAATCAAAGAAGCCAATCAGGTCATTCATGGTTATCTCCCGTCAACATCGTTGGTTCTATTATAGTGGGTTTGACGTTGAAATGCAAGCGGTTAGGGCGTGCAGGCCTTGGAAAACGCACGAGTTACAATAACATTGCGACGATATGAATAAATGTTGGTGTAGGGGCGGCGCATCGCCGCTTCAGCAACAGCGTTTCATCGCATCTATGAAACTCTTTTGTAGTTCATGCGTGAGCCCTCTCGGGCAGTCCGGAGATTGACACTTTTGTTAATTTTAGATTTATTCGACAAAACTATTGACAAATCCGGGAGATACGCTATAATAGTCAAAGAAAGTCAAAATGACTTTGAAACCATCAACGACCCTGAAAGGGGGTAGGGATATGAACATTGAAAAATTCACCCAGAAATCCATTGAGGCCATCCGGGAGGCCCAAAGCTGTGCCATACGCAACCAGAACATGCAGATCGACCAGCAGCACCTGCTGTACGCCCTGCTGAACCAGGAGGACGGCGCCGCCGCACAGATCCTGAAGAAGGCCAAGATCGACGTAAAGCGCATGGCTACCGCCTGTGATCGGGAGATCCAGCGCATCCCCAGGGTGTCCGGTCCCGGCCGCGAGATGGACAAGGTGTACGTCTCCCAATCCGTGGACGCGGCACTGACCGAAGCGGAGCAGCAGGCCCAGTACATGAAGGATGAGTATGTCTCCGTCGAGCACATACTGCTGGGCATCCTTGAACGCCCCAACGGCGCCGTCCGCAACATCTTCAATGAGTTCGGCCTGACCAAGGAAGCCTTTCTGGAGGCCATGCAGAAGGTGCGCGGCAACACCCGCGTCACCAGTGAGAACCCCGAGGATACCTACGAAGCGCTGCTGAAGTACGGCATCGACCTGACCCAGAAGGCCCGCACCGAAAAGCTGGACGAAAAGCTGGACCCCGTCATCGGCCGCGACGACGAGATCCGCAATGTCATCCGCATACTGTCCCGCAAGACCAAGAACAATCCCGTGCTGATCGGCGAGCCCGGCGTGGGCAAGACCGCCATCGCCGAGGGTTTGGCCCAGCGGATCGTGCAGGAGGACGTGCCCGCCCGCCTGAAGGACTGCCAGCTTGTGGCGCTGGATATGGGCGCGTTGATCGCCGGCGCGAAGTTCCGAGGCGAGTTCGAGGAGCGCCTGAAGAGCGTGCTGGAGGAGGTCAAGAAGAGCGAAGGCAGGGTAATCCTGTTCATCGACGAGCTGCACACCATCGTCGGCGCGGGCAAGGCCGAGGGCAGCATGGACGCCGGCAACCTGCTCAAGCCGATGCTGGCCCGGGGGGAGCTGCACTGCATCGGCGCGACCACCATCGACGAATACCGCAAGTACATTGAGAAGGACCCGGCACTGGAACGCCGCTTCCAGCCGGTGATGGTGGACGAGCCCTCGGTGGATGAGACCATCTCCATACTCCGCGGCCTGCGGGAGCGCTATGAGGTCTTCCACAAGGTGAAGATCGCCGACCAGGCGTTGATCAGCGCGGCGCGGCTTTCCGACCGCTACATCACCGACCGCTTCCTGCCCGACAAGGCCATCGACCTGGTGGACGAGGCCTGCGCGATGGTCAGCACCGAGCTGAATTCCATGCCCCAGGAGATGGACAGCATCGCCCGGGACATCAAGCAGAAGGAGATCGAGGAGGTGGCCCTGGCCCAGGAGGGCGAGGCATCCCAGCATGAGCTGGAACGCGTGCAGGGCGAACTGAAGGTGCTGCGCGAGAAGTTCAGCGTCATGAAGGACCAGTGGGAGGCTGAAAAGGCAAAGATCACCACGGTGCAGAAGCTGCGCGAGGAGATCGAGCAGATGAACGCCGACATCGAAAAGGCCCAGCGCGAGTATGACCTGAACCGGGCGGCCGAGCTGCAATACGGCAAGCTGCCCCAGCTGAAGGCCCAGCTGGCCGAGGCGGAAAAGCAGATGGAGGCGGGAAAGGGCAAGGCCCTGCTGCACGACCGCGTGACAGAGGACGAGATTGCCCGCATCGTCTCCCGCTGGACGGGCATCCCCGTTACCAAGCTGGTGGAGAGCGAGCGCAGCAAGCTGCTGCACCTGGACGAGGTGCTGCACCAGCGCGTGGTGGGCCAGGACGAGGCCGTCCAAAAGGTGGCCGAGGCCATACTGCGCTCCCGCGCGGGCATACAGGATCCGAACAGGCCCATCGGCTCGTTCCTGTTCCTGGGCCCCACCGGCGTGGGCAAGACCGAGCTGGCCAAGACGCTGGCCCAGGCCCTGTTTGACGACGAGAAGAACCTGATCCGCATCGACATGACCGAGTACATGGAGAAGTTCTCCGTCTCTCGCCTGATCGGAGCGCCTCCGGGATACGTGGGCTACGACGAAGGCGGCCAGCTGACCGAGGCCGTGCGGCGCAAGCCCTACAGCGTGGTGCTGTTTGACGAGGTGGAGAAGGCCCACCCGGACGTGTTCAACATACTGCTGCAGGTGCTGGACGACGGGCGGATCACCGACTCCCAGGGCCGCACGGTGGACTTCAAGAACACCATCATCATACTGACCAGCAACCTGGGCTCCCAGATCATCCAGCAGGGCATCGACGCCGACGGCAACCTGACCGACGAGGCCCGCAAGCAGACGGAGGGGCTGCTGAAGACCCAGTTCAGGCCCGAATTCCTGAACCGCCTGGACGAGATCGTCATCTACACACCGCTGACCCGCGACCAGATTGTGGAGATCATGCACCTGATGATCAAGGGCCTGGACCGCAGGCTGGCGGAGCGGCGCCTGACGGTGCAGCTGACTCCCGCCGCGGAGCAGTGGGTGGTGGACAATGGCTACGATTCGGTGTACGGCGCGCGCCCGCTGAAGCGCTTCATACAGCGCGCGATCGAGACGCCCATCGCCAAGTTGCTCATCGAGCGCGACCTGCCCGAGGATACCGCCATCATCGTGGATGTGGAAAATGACGATGTGGTGCTGAAAACCCGGGAGAAGGCGCTGGAGGGTGAAGTAACCTGACAAGGAAACCACGTAGCGACCGCAATTTGCCGCCAATGCGGGATTATTGAAAATATGAAAGGCTGATCGACCCATGCGAATAACAACCCAAAGGCTGGCGCTTGAGCCGATCAGCCTTGACTATTTGGAATCCACATATGCCTACGCCTCTGATTTGGAGACGACCCACTATATGTGCTTTTATCCCCACGATTCGATCGAGGAGACACGCGCGTTCATCCAGAGCGGGATGGAGGAGTGGGGGAAGGAGCACCCCGCCCGCTATGAATTCGTGGTTCTGGAGGGAGAACGCCAGGTGGGTAGCATCACCCTGGACAGGCTGGAGGACGGTGCCGTCGAACTGACGTGGATTCTGGACAAACGCTACTGGGGCAGGGGCTATGCCGCGGAGGCCGCAAGGGCTGTGATGGCCTGGAGCAGGGACAACGCAGATATGCACCGCTTCATCGCCCAGTGCGACAGCGAAAACGAGCACTCAAGGCGGCTGATGGAGCGCCTGGGCATGCGGCGCGTTCCGGGCATTGGAAAGCGAAAAAACCGCTCCTCCGACGAGGAACGGCTGGAATTGACCTATGAACTGGTGATATGAGGCGGCGATTTGCCGCCTTTTTTAAGGAAATACCACACAAACGGGCGGCATGTCTGGCGGTGCCATTTCCGCCATGCACATCCTGCAAATTCCTTGACTTGCCGCCAGCAAGCCTTTGACTTGCCGCCAGCAAGCCTGCGAAATTTGCAGGCGCGCATGACGGAAAATTCACTCGCCAGCCAACCACCCTTATTATGCGGTATTTCCTTAATGCCGGTCCCGGCGCTTTGATCCCCGGTCGGCGTTTTTGCGGTTTCCCCTGCGGTCGAATCGGTCGTAGCGGCGGTTGTCCGGTCGCCGGGTCCGATCTTCGGACGGCCGATTGTTGACTTCGAATCGACTGAGGTCGGTGGTATCCAGCAGCCGCGCCCGGGCCTCGGCGGACAGCTTTACCTTGCCCCTGTTTCGGGGTGCTTCCGCTGAGGCGGGTGCCTGAAGACGGCTGTAGCGCGCGTTATCAAAACGATCCCGGCGGGTAAAAGGCTTGTCCTGACGCCGATCAAACCGCTTGCCACCCGTTGTGGGACGCGCAGCGGAGGCTTCGCTGCTCAGCCGTGCCCGCACGGGGTAGCCGCAGATGGTTGCGCCCTGCATGGCCCGCTCGATGGCTTCGGCTCGCTCCGCGGGCACACCCACCACGGTGCGTTCGTCGTAGATTTCGATCTTGCCGATCTCGCTGCCCCGCACATTCGCCCGCCCCGCGATGGCACTGACGATGTGGTTTGGCGCGACCTTTTGCCTGCGTCCGATGGACAGGAACAGTTTCCGGTACATTCGACCGCCTTCGGTTTTGCGGTCGAATTCGATGTCCACCAGACCCGCGTCGTCCCTCTGGAAGCACAGCCGCATGGCGGCGGAGGCGATCAGGGCCGGCTCGTGGCCCTCGGCCATCAACTTGCCGACCATGGCCTTGAATGGCATGGGAATGTCCTCTGACAGGGCGATACGCACCCTTTCGAGGCTCTTCTCATCCTGGCGTTCGCGTATGGAGGCGACGGTCGGTATCGGGATTTCTTCGATGGTGGACTTTGTAAACCGACCGATGTCGCGAATTCCGAAGAACTGTCGTCGCCCGCTGCACAGCGTGATGGCGGTGCCCTCCTTGCCGGCGCGGCCGGTGCGGCCGATGCGGTGGACGTAGATATCGCTGTTCTGGGGCAGGTCGTAGTTGATGACGTAGTCGATGTCGTTGACATCGATGCCCCGTGCGGCTACGTCTGTCGCCACCAGAATGGGGATGCGGGCCGATTTGAAGCCCTCCATGACCCGGGTGCGCTGGGACTGGTTCATGTCGCCGTGGATGCCCTCGCAGGTGAAACCGTTCTTGTTCAGGTACGACGAAACCTCGTCCACCATCAGTTTGGTATTGCAGAAGATCATCGTGCGCACGGGCTCCCGGCTGCGCAGCAGCAGGTTCAGCGCGTCCAACTTGCGCCCCATGGGCACCTCCATGTACAGCTGGGTGATCGCGTCCAGGGTCACCTGGGCGGCGTTGATTTCCACCAGCTGGGGATCGCGCATGAACTGGCTGGTCAGCTCCATGATGGCGTCGGGCATGGTGGCGGAAAACAGCACCGTCTGGTGAGCCTCTGGCACGTCCTTCAGTATGGTTTCAATGTCCTCCCGGAAGCCCATGCTCAGCATCTCGTCGGCCTCGTCCAGCACCACCATCTTCACATTGGCCAGGGACAGCGTGCCCCGGCGCATGTGGTCCATCACGCGCCCCGGCGTGCCGATGACCAGGTTGCAGCGCCGGAGCCGGTAGATTTGCCGATCCATTGCCGCACCGCCGTATACATCCACCGGCCACACGTTCAGCGTGAAGCGAAGAAGCTTTTTGATCTCCTCGCATCCCTGCTGGGCCAGCTCCCGGGTGGGGCAGAGGATCAACACCTGCACGGTGGGCTCGGCCTCCTCCCGGTCGATCAGCTCCACGGCGGGGATGGCGAAGGCCATGGTCTTGCCGGTGCCGGTTTGGGAGCGGCCAATGATGTCCGCGCCGCTGCGCAGCAGGGGTATGGCCTGGCGTTGGATGTCGGTGGGCTCGGTATACCCCATGGCCTCCACGGCCTTCTTCAGTTCCGGCGACAGTGCCAGCGCGTCAAAGCCGTTTTCGACGGGCATATCGTCGCAGACTTCGGTCTGTATTTCATTGATCAAGGTATTGTTCTCGTCCATAAATCGCGCCGCGACCCCGCGGCTCCTTTCGATAGCGTTCCATAATGTCATTGTAGGGCCAAAAGCGAACCCCTGCCACGAGGCAGGGGTTAATTCGCGGTTTTGTTTGTGGTTTCGGGGCTATTTCACCAGCAACTCGGCGATCTGGATGGCATTGGTGGCTGCGCCCTTGCGGATCTGGTCGCCGCAGCACCACAGGCTAAGGCCCTTTTCGTCGGTCAGGTCGTCGCGGATGCGGCCCACGAACACGATGTCCTGGTCGCTGGTGTCCAGCGGCATGGGGTAGACCTTGTTGTCCAGGTCGTCCACCAGCCTGCAGCCAGGGGCCTGGGCGATGGCGGCGCGGGCCTCATCGACGCTGATCTTGCGCTGGGTGCGCAGTGTGACGCTGATGGAGTGGCTGCGCAGCACGGGCACGCGCACGCAGGTGCAAGTGACCTTCAGATCGGGCAGGTGCATGATCTTGCGGCCTTCGTTCTGCATCTTCATCTCTTCGGAGGTGTAGCCGTTGCCACTGTCGCTGCCGATCTGGGGAATTACGTTGAAGGCGATCTGCCAGGGGAACACCTTCGCCTCCAGGGGCTTGCCCGCGGCGTAATCCCGGGCCTGCTGCTCCAGTTCGGCAAGTCCGCCCGCCCCCGCGCCGGAGACCGCCTGGTAGGTGCTGGCCACCATGGTCTCGATGGGTGAGATGCGGTTCAGCGCGGCGATGGCGGTCATCGTGATGATGGTGGAGCAGTTGGGGTTGGAGATGATGCCGCGGTGCTTCTGAACGTCCTCGGGGTTGATCTCCGGCACCACCAGCGGCACGCTGTCGTCCATGCGGAAGGCGCTGGAGTTGTCCACGAACACCGCGCCGGCCTTGACGATGGCCGGGGCGAACTGCTTGGCCAGGGGATTCTGGGCTGCGCCCAGCACAATGTCCATGCCCTCGAAGGCCTGGTCGGTGGCTTCTTCCACCACGACCTCGCCGTCCCCGAAGGACAGCTTCTTGCCCACGCTGCGGGCACTGGCCAGCGCCTTGAGGGTGTTGATGGGGAATTTGCGCTCCCAAAGCACCTTCAGCATTTCGCGGCCCACGGCGCCCGTGGCGCCCAGTATTGCAACATTGACCTTTTTCATTTTATTCTACCCTGCTTTCTGCATGTTGATTGACGGTTTGGAAGGGTTTATTCCTGTATGCCGGCGAAGAACAGACCGGGGTCTGCATCGCGCAGCCGCTTCGCAAGGTTGTGCATGGCACACACACTGACGGGCTCGGTGATGTACGCGCGATCCTCCAGGGGCTTGGAGGGAATCTCCAGCGCAGCGGTCGTGCGCACGTAATAGGGGTGGACGGCCTTGGCGTTGTTCACCTCGGCATAGCCCTGGGGTATGGGATTGAGCTTGGGCGAGATGCCTTCCAGTATGTCACGCAGGCCCAGCTCCACGGCGAAGGCGGTGGGGTCCTTGCCCGCGCCCTGGCCCTGGAAGGTGTGCAGGCCGAAGTATTCGCCGGTCACGGAGATGGTATTGTTGTTCAGGTGGACAGCAGCCTCGGTGGCGTCAGAAGCGACCAAAGTCGGTTCAACATAGGCGCTGACAGTGCCATCGGCATTCAGCGTGGACCGCGCAATCAGGCGGCATACCTTGTCCAGCTGCTTGAAGTGTATGATGTCCGCGCCGGTAATGTGACGGATGCCCTCGGTGTCCACGGCTTCGGGTCGCACGTAGCGCTGATAGGCCACGGCGCTGGCGATGCTGATCTTGCACTGGGCGTCGATGCCGTCGATGTCGGCGGCGGGGTTGGCCTCGGCGTAGCCCTCGCGCTGGGCTTCGGCCAGCACGTCGTCAAAGCCCCGGCCCTCCCGCTGCATGATGTCCAAAATCAGGTTCGTGGTGCCGTTGACGATGCCGGAGATGGCCGTCAGCTTATCGGCACAGCGGTAGCGCATCAGGTTGTACAGGAAGGGGATGCTGCCGCCGACGCTGGCGTCGTAGCGGTAGTGGACGCCCATGTCCCGGGCAAGGGTCAGTATCTCCTCCATGTGGTGGGAGAGCATCAGCTTGTTGGCGGAAACCACGTTCTTGCCCGCCTTCAGCGCCTGCACGGTGAAGGTGTGGGCGGGCTCCATGCCGCCGATCAGCTCGATGACCGTGTCAATCTCCGGGTCGTTCAGGATCTCGTTGTAATCGGAGGTCTCCAGGTGCTCCAGCCCCGGATGGCGCAGCAATTCAAGGATGCGCACGACGTGGATGTCGTCCCGCTTCAGCAGGTGCTCGTAGATGCCGGAGCCGATCGTTCCAAGGCCCAACAGTCCGATTTTCAAAGCCAACAACCCCTTTTGTGTCTTCCGTGCAAACACACGTGTTTTTATGATGGAAACACTATAGCACAACGGACGGGATTTGTCAAAGCATGAAGCGCCTGTTTTCAGCCTCTTAACGTTGATGTGGGCAATGGGACAAAAACGGCTATTGCAATTTCAGCCAAAAGAAGTTATGATAAAGGATGAAACCAACGCAAAGAGAGGGCAAACCGCCATGATTTTGTACAGCACGCGCTCCAACCGGCATACCGCCTCCTCCACCCAGGCTGTTTTGAAGGGCATCGCGCCCGACGGCGGCCTGTACACGCCTATCAGCTTTTCCGAGCTGAAGGTGGACGTGGGTAGCCTGTTGAACATGAGCGCCACAGAGATATCGGCCGAGGTCATCGGCAGGCTGCTGGACGACTTTACCCGCGAGGAGATGCGTTCCCTCATCGAGGCCGCTTACGCCGACAAGTTCGAGACCGCGGACCTGACGCCGGTGGAGAAGGTGGGCTCTGATTTCGTGCTGGAGCTGTTCCGCGGCCCCACCTCCGCCTTCAAGGATGTGGCGCTGTCCGTGCTGCCCCGGCTGATCACCGCCGCAAAGGCCAAGCTGGGTGTGGACGAGGAGATCGTCATCCTCACCGCCACCAGCGGCGATACCGGCAAGGCCGCCCTGGAGGGCTTCCACGACGTGGAGGGCACCCGGATCGTGGTGTTCTATCCCGACGGCGGCGTCAGCGACGTGCAGAAGGCCCAGATGGTCACCCAGGCGGGCGGCAACGTGGGCGTGTGCGCGGTCAGGGGCAACTTTGACGACGCCCAGACCGGCGTGAAGAACATATTTGCCGACGACGAGCGCAACCACTGGGCGGCGAGCGCCGGCGCGCGGCTGTCCAGCGCCAATTCCATCAACATCGGCCGGCTCGCCCCCCAGGTGGCTTACTATTTCAAATCCTATTGCGACCTGGTGCTGAGGGGCGAGATCCGTCTGGGCGAGCCGGTGAACTTCATCGTGCCCACGGGCAACTTCGGTGATATACTGGCCGGGGAATACGCAAGGCGCATGGGTCTGCCGGTTGCCAAACTGGTGTGCGCGTCCAACGCCAACAACGTGCTCACCGACTTCATCAATACCGGCGTGTACGACCGCCGCAGGGAATTCTACAAGACCGCGTCCCCCTCCATGGACATACTGGTGTCCAGCAACCTGGAGCGCTACCTTTTCCTGGCCAGCGGCTGCGATTTCGACCTGGTCTCGAAGCTGATGGCCCAGCTGAAGGAGGATGGTGTGTATACCGCGCCCCAGGCGCTGATGGACGAGATGCGCGAGCATTTCTGGGCAGGCTGCGCCGACGACAGGCGGGCGCTGGAGGCCATCGGAAAGGTCTGGCGCAGCCACGGCTACCTGATGGATACCCATACTGCCGTGGCCTGGGCCGTGATGGAGGACTTCAAGGCCCAGGTGGATAATGGCTGGGTGAACGTGGTGCTGTCCACGGCCTCGCCCTACAAGTTCAGCCGGGACGTGCTCTCCGCCATCTCCGACGAGAAGCCTGAGACCGGCTTCGGCGCCATGGACAGGCTGTATGAGCTGACCCAGGTGCCGGTGCCTGCGCCACTGGCCGCGCTGCGGGACAAGGCCCCGCGCTTCAACGACTGCGTGGACAAGGCTGACATGCTGGATTACGTGAAAAAGGCGCTGAAATAACGGACGTAAGGCGAACAGGCCCGACGGCATGATGAACCCCTCCGCCGCATATAATCGGATGATTGATTGCGGACAGGAGGGGTTTTTTATGGCGCTGCAAACGCAGGTGCAGACCTTTGAAGCGGAGAAACTGGTCGGGGCCAGGAGCGCCCAGGTTCTGGTGCGGGCGGAGGCGCTGGTGCCTGGGGCCGGGCGGGATGCCATCGAGCCGCTGCTGGCGGATGCCGGCCTGTACATCGGCGAGGTGGACGTGCAGGCCGACCGGGTGGTGTTGGAAGGCAGCGTCGCCTGCCAGGCGGTGTATCGGCAAGGGGAGGAGAGCGCCCTGCGGGCATTGACGGCCCAGGCCACGCTGAATCACGTGCTGGACATCCCCGGGGTTCAACCGGGCATGCTCTGCCGCGCAGGGGGCAAGGTGAGCCACGTGGACGCCCGCTATGAAAACGGGCACATGGTGTTCCAGGTGGCCTGCGACCTGACAGTGCAGGTGCTCACCCTGTCGCCGGTGGAGGTCATCAGTGCGGTGGAGGGCGTCGAGGGCATCCAGACGGTCTTCATACCGATCAAATCGGTCAAGCTGGCCGCGGAAGCCAGCGAACTGGCGCTGCTCAGGGACACGATGGCGCTGCCGGCGGCGCTGGATGCCCGCACGGCGCTGATGGACTGGGTGGCCGTGGAGGTGGACGAGGTCTCCCCGGACCTGGGCGGCGTCCGGGTGAAGGGGCGGGCGCTGGTGGAGACGCTGGTGGCCAGCGGCGTGGCCAACCGCCCCGGCGTCGTGGTGCGATATCCGCTGTCGCTGGACCAGCTGGTGGAGCTTCCGGAGTGGCTGGCGGGCGACGTGTCCGCCGAAGTCGATGTGCGCAGCGTGCGAAGCCGGGTGGACGCCGGGGAGGGCGACGGCGACATGCAGCTGACCTGCGAAATCGAGGCGCGGGTGCGTGTGCTGGCCAACGCTACGGACAACGTGCAGGCGCTGGCGGACGCCTACGCCACCCAGGGCAACCGTGTGGAGACCGAGGATGAGGACGTACGCCTGTGCCGCGCGGTGGACCGTGCGAAGGTGTGCGAGCTGGTGCGGGGGACGGTGCTGATCGGTGAGAACGCTCCCGGCGTCGGCACGGTCATCGCTACCCAGGTGCACCCGGTTATCGGAGAGTGGCGCAATGAAAACGGCCAGGGGCGAATCGAGGGCGTGGCGGAAACCCGGGTGTTGTACATGCCGGGTGGATCCGATATCCCCGCTGCCGCCGAGGCCGAGCTGCCCTTTAGCCTGACCGTGCCCCAGGTGCTGAACGATGAATCCCTGATCGACCTGCAGGTGCTCTCCGCCGAGGCTAACGCGCTGATGAGCGACCGGCTGGAGATGAAGCTGCAGCTGTCCGTCACCTGCGAGACCCGCCAGCGCGCCGAGGTGGAGATCGTGACGGAAATCACCGAGGGTGCGCCCCTGCTGCGCCGACCGGGCATTGTGATCAACTGGCCCCTGCCCGGTGAGGCTGCCTGGGACCTGGGCAAGCGCTACGGCATTCCCGCCGGCGATGTGGGCCAGGTCGAGGCGGGCCAGGCGGTGGTGCTGAAGGTGTGATGCCGGCGCATAATAATTTCAAATTGCGTTCGATTGCTTTTTGTGGCGGGGAATGCTATAATACATGTGAATCGAACAAATGTTCTTTTGCAGAACAGAGGGATGTCAGGCGAGCGCTGGGAAAGGTCCCTGACGCTTCGCCGAGGATGACAAACGCCGCTTCGTTGTCGTTCTGGGCAAAGTCCAGGAAGCTTGTTGATTTCATGCTTTTTGTTCCGTCGGGTCATGAAACCCCCGCCACCGGCATATACTATGAAAAAACACACAACAACCGGAGGGATACGATGGAAAATCCAAACAACAGAATCATCGCCGTTGGGCGTCTGGACGGCGAGCTGGAATTGAGCCATGAGGTCATGAACGAGCCTTTCTACACGGGTACGCTGCTGGTCAAGCGCCTCTCCGGCACGGTGGACCGCCTGCCGGTCACCATCCCGGGCAAGCTGATGGGCCTGCTGCCGGAGGAAAACAGCCAACTGCTGGTGACCGGCCAGGTGCGATCCTACAACAAGGTCATCGATGGGGCGGGGCGGCTGATGGTTACGCTGTTCGTGCAGAGCCTGGCCCTGTCGCCGGACAACGACACGCTGAACCGGGTCACGCTGACCGGCGCGCTGTGCAAGCCGCCGATCTACCGCTCCACGCCCTTTGGCCGGGAGATCTGCGACATGATGCTGGCGGTGAACCGCGCCTTTGGCAAGAGCGACTACATTCCCTGCATCGCCTGGGGCCGGAACGCCCAGTACGCATCCCGTTTCAGCGTCGGCGACCGGGTGCGGCTGACCGGGCGGTTGCAATCCAGGGAGTATCAAAAGCTGCTGGATAACGGGGAGTACATGCTCAGAAACGCCTACGAGGTCTCCTGCTTTACGCTGGAGGCCGCCGAGAACGAATCCGCCGCGCTGCCGGTTTACACACCCCCCGAGGCGCGCTACGCCTTTGACGCAGGGGGGCGGAAGCACCTGAGCTGATGGACAGGACCCTTTGGGGTCCTGTTTTTTTACATGGCGGTGATTGCCGCCGTTCCGCCCCGGCGCTACAATGGAAGGGAGAATATCCGATAGGGGGTAATACCATGTCCTGTACGACCATACTGGTGGGAAAGAGCGCCTCGAACGACCGCTCTACGATGATCGCCCGCACCGACGATGGCCAGTTCGACGTGAAAAAGCTGGTCGTCGTCAACCCGGAGCGGCAGCCGCGTAAATATAAAAGCGTTATTTCACACCTGGAAATCGAGCTGCCCGACAACCCCATGCGCTATACGGCCTGTCCCTCGGTAGACAAGGCGAATGGCGTTTGGGCGGCGACGGGCATCAATGTCGCCAACGTGGGCATGACCGCCACCGAGACGATCACCTCCAACCCCAGGGTGTTGGCTGCGGACCCGATGGTGGAATACAGGGAGGCGAAGGGTCGCGCGAAGGCGGCACCTGGCGGCATCGGCGAGGAGGACATCGTCGTGCTGGTGCTGCCCTACATCCACAGCGCGCGGGAGGGCGTGGAGCGCTTGGGCGCACTGCTGGAGCGGTACGGCACCTACGAATCCAACGGCATTGCCTTCAACGATGAAAATGAGATTTGGTGGATGGAGACCATCGGCGGCCATCACTGGATGGCCAGGCGGGTGCCTGACGATGTATGCGTGGTCAACCCGAACCAGTTCGGCATGGACGCCTTTGATCTGGAGGACGCCTTCGGCCCGCGCCGGGACCACCTGTGCTCCGCTGACCTGCGGGAATTCATCGACGAAAACAACCTGGATCTGAACCAGAACGGAGCCTTCAACCCCCGGGATGTGTTTGGCTCCCACACCCCCAGAGACCACGTTTACAACACGCCCCGGGCCTGGTACATGCTACGCTGTCTTGCCCCATACAGCCGCCGCTGGGACGGCGATAACGCCGAATATACGCCGGAGAGCGACAACCTGCCCTGGGCGCTGGTGCCCGACCGCAAGGTCACGGCGGAGGACGTGAAGCACATCCTCTCCTCCCACTACCAGGGCACGCCCTACAATCCCTATTCCAGCCAGGACACCGGCAAGCGATGCATGTACCGCTCCATCGGCATCAACCGCACCGGCGTCACATCCATCTGCCAGATCCGCAGCGGTGTGCCCGAGGCCATCCGGGGGATCGAATGGATCGGCTTTGGCTCTACTGCCTTCGACGCCATGCTGCCCGTTTACACCAACGTTTCGCGTATGCCCAAATACCTGAGCGACGTCGCCCTGGATGTCTCCACGGACAATTTCTACTGGGGCAGCCGCCTGCTCGGCGCGCTGGCGGACCATTCCTACGCGGCCTGCATACAGCACATCGAGCGTTACCAGGACGCCGTGGCAGGCAAGGGGCGCCGACTGATCCTGGAATACGACCGGCGTATGGCCGCGTCCGGCGATTTCAGCCTCGCCGCCGAGGCCAACGAGGCGCTGGCGGACATGGCCCGGGTCCAGACGATCGACACGCTGAACAAGGTGCTTCTGGAGTCCAGCAAGGATATGAAAAACGGCTACAATCGCAAGGACAACTGATGATCGGAAAACAAGGGGACGGCGCGCCGCGCCGCCCCTTTCCGGTGGCACGGAAAGATTGTGCTTGAAAAATGACGAAAATGTGATATACTGGTATCGAATATATCCGCTGTTGTTTCCGGCGGCACAGGGGAATGGCCATGACGCTGACGCAAAAAATCATTTTGATCGCCCTCCTGGTGCTGGGCGGACTGTGCCTGATCGTGGGCTTTACGCTGATGCACTACATCGGCGGTTTCCTGCGCACCGTGGAAGAGGAAAAGTCGCAGGAAGAGGCGTCCGAATGCGAAAGCGACGGCCGCCGGGAACAGGACGTAGACGAAGCAAATAACAACGCATGAACAGGAGAAAACTATGATTACAGCTGTTTCCATGAATCCCAGCATCGACCGCACGCTGACGGTGGACGGCTTCACCCCGGGAGGGTTGAACCGAATCGTCGCCAAACGGGACGTGGCTGCCGGAAAGGGCATCAACGTGGCGCTCACCGTTTCCGAGCTGGGGCTTGATTCCGAGTGCGTCGGCTTTATGTACCGCGACGGCGCTTCCCAGTTTGAAAAGCGGCTGATGCTGAATTCCACGCCCTATGACTTCATATGGTGCGAGGGCAGCGTGCGCACGAACATCAAGGTGTTTGACCGCAGCACCGGCACGATCACGGAGCTGAACGAATCCGGCATGAACGTGGCGGAGGAGGATCTGTCAAAGATGGTCGATTTGGTGGTCCGGCACGCCGAGAACAGCGATTATCTGATCCTTTCGGGCTCCCTGCCACCGGGATGTCCCCAGGATTATTACCGCACGCTGATCCATGCGGTAGAAGGCCTGGGCTGTCGTTGCGTGCTGGATGCCGACGGCGAGCGGCTGAAGTACGGCCTGGAAGCCAAGCCGTTCATGATCAAGCCCAACCGCTACGAGCTGGAGACGATGATCGGCAGGCCCCTGGACGGCATCACTGACATAAAGGAAGCCGCGCTGCGCTACATCGACATGGGTGTGCAGGTCGTCAGCGTGTCCCTCGGCGCGGACGGCGCGCTGATCACCGACGGCAGAGAGACGCTCTTCGCCCCTCGCATGAACATCGAGGTCAAGGGTACCGTGGGCGCGGGCGACGCGATGGTTGCCGGCCTGGTGGCGGGCTTCATGGCGGATTGGGAGCTTGAACAGTGCTTCCGCATGGGCGTGGCCTGCGCCAGCACGCGCTGTATCACCGAGGGCTACAAGACCATCGACAAGACCGTCTACAAGGCATTTCTGGATATGGTGAAGATCGAGAGGGTATAGCCATGCTTTCAGGATGGAAGAGCGCCCGGTCGATTGATACAAAACGACGCCGGAGAACGGAGGCCCTCGTAAAGTCGCTGTACCGGCGCTCAGGCTTCAACGCGCTGCCCATGATCGCCCTGGGCTTCCTGGGGCTGATACTGTTCGGCAGCGTGTTGTTGAACCTGCCCGTCGCCTCCGCTACCGGGCGCAGGATTCCCTGGTTTGACGCGCTGTTCACGTCTACCTCGGCGGTCTGCGTGACCGGACTGGTGGTCCGGGACACCGGCACGGCCTATTCCACGTTTGGACACGTGGTGCTGATGCTGCTTATCGAATCGGGTGGCCTCGGCTTCATGACCTTTGCCACGCTGCTGTTTCGCCTGATGGGGCGCGGCTTCACCATGCGCGACCGAATGATCATGCAGGAATCGCTGAACCAGGACGGCCTGGGCGGCGTGGTCAGCCTGGTGTTCTGGGTGGCAAACAGCGCGGTGGTGGTGCAGTTTACAGGGGCGGTGCTGTTTTCATTCCGCATGATCCCCATGTATGGCGTGAAAAGGGGCCTGTTTTATTCAGCGTTCCACGCGGTTTCCGCATTCTGCAACGCCGGGTTCGACCTGTTTGGCGGCGGCAGGAGCCTGACGGGCTTCTCCGGCGACGCGCTGATGAACCTGACGGCGATTGCGCTGGTGGTGGTGGGCGGCATTGGCTTCGGCACGGTGCACGACATCCTGAAAAAGCGCCGCTTCAGCAAGCTGGGGCTGAACACAAAGCTGGTGCTGGTGACCTACGGCTCGCTGCTGCTGGCCGGTTTTTTGTTCGTGCTGGCCTTTGAGTGGAACAATCCGGCCACGCTGGGACCCCTGAGCCTGGGGCAAAAGCTGCTGGCGGCGTTCTTCCAGTCCGTCACCCTGCGCACGGCGGGCTTCAACACCATTGACCAGGCCGCCCTTCGGGACAGTACAAAGCTGGTCGGCGGGGTGCTGATGCTGATCGGCTGCGCGCCGGCGTCCACCGGTGGTGGCATCAAGGTGACGACATTTGCCATCATCGTCCTGACCGTGCGCATGGTGGCCCGGGGCGAGCAGAGCATCGTGGTGTTCAAACGCAGGATCGACCACACGATGATCCAGCGAGCGGTGTCCATCGCCTTCATCGCCATAGCCGTGGCCTTTGTGGATGTCTGCGCCCTGTCGCTGATCCAGCCGGGTTATGCCTTCCTGGATCTCTATTATGAATGCGTGTCCGCGGTGGGCACGGTGGGCATATCTGCCATCGGATCGGCGAACCTGCGTCCGCTGGGGCGGTTGTTGATCATAATCACCATGTACATCGGCCGCATCGGGCCGCTGACCATGGCGCTGCTGTTCATGAAGCGCCAGACGCGCGCCCGCGAATTGGTGAAATACCCGGAGGACCGGGTGATGCTGGGCTGATCGGCCGCGGCTTGACCTTTCTGGAGGGGATAACTATATGAGCAAAAAAAACAGGCAGAAGCAGTACATTGTCGTCGGACTTGGCCGCTTCGGCCGCGCAATCGCCGAGACCCTGTGCCAGGATGGCGCAGAGGTGTTGGGCGTGGACCAGCGCATGGACGTGGTGGAGCGGCTGCGGGATGAGCTTACCCAGACCATCCAGATGGATGCCATGGACCGGGACGCGCTGGAAACGCTTGGCGTCCAGGATTTCGACATTGTTTTTGTGACGATGGGATCCGATATACGCGCCAGCGGGACGATTGTCCTGCTGCTAAAGGAATTGGGCGCGCACCACATCATCGCCAAGGCCCACGACGAATTCCACGGCAGGATGCTGGAAAAGCTGGGCGCGGACCAGGTTTTGTTCCCGGAGCGTGATATGGGGCGGCGCGTGGCGCATAGCCTTGTATCGGGCAATGTCATCGAGTTCATGGAGCTGTCTACCCAGTATTCCATGGCGGAGATTCGCCCGAAGCCGGAGTGGGTCGGCAAGACGCTCAAGGAGCTCGCGATGCGCAGCAGCATGGACATCAATGTGGTGGCCATACGCAATGGCAACTCAGTGAATGCCATGCCTCAGCCGGAGACCCGGATCAGCGAGGGCGACGTGATGCTGGTGGTCATCAGTGAATCGGCGCTGGCGAAAATGCGGTAACCCTGCCCGCCCCTCCGATCTGTTTTGAGGAGGGGTAATTATGGCTTGTTCGGGACAGAGAAAGGGCGCGGGGTGCCTGTTTATCGGTGACATTGCTTCAGAAAAACCGCACAACGGTGCGTCCGACTGGTCGCGGGACATCCCTGGGCTCGGGACACAGGTGTTTGAGTGTACGGATGCCCATCGAATGTGGGATATGCTCCAGGCCGGCCTCCAGCAGGCGCGGAGCCGGTGGAAGATCTGCGGGGTCATCGCCGAGGGTACGGGTTGTGCCGCCGCGCTGGCGCTGGCGTGCCAGCTTCCGGTGGACGGGATCGTATTGATCGACCCTGCGCTGCCAGCCAGGAACCCCTTCGGACGGGAAAGAACGCCGGTTCGCCCTGATTTTTTTCAGGCCCGGAAGGTGGTGCGCAGGCTCGCGGCCTTTGCCCGTAGAAACCTGGCGCTCTGCGTCAGCGATATGCTGGTCGTGGCGCATAGCCCTGTGGACAGCCGACGCGCCGTGCGGCGCGCCTTCGGGAACCCGGCCAACTGTCGCGTCAACAGGCTGTATGTCAGTGGCGATTGCGCTAAAGAATTGTTCACAATTCGTGAATTTGAGGTGAAAGAGGCAATATCCCGCTTTTTACTTCACAAGGAAGCCCCAAAACCGCTTGCGGAAAATTCTGAAATGTGTATAATATATGGGTGAGTTTATTTTTGGGTGTTACTGCCCTGGATTGAGAGGAAGATTGTTATGAGACACGCGCTTGTGCGACTGACTGGCCTTTTGATTGTTCTGATGCTGGTGCTGACCGGCTGCAACCTGATCGGCGTAGACCCGATCATGAAGCTGGATGAGGACTTCGCCAAGCTGGCGAAGCGCTATTCCGGCGTGGTCGCCACCTATGACGGCGGCGAACTGACCCAGAACGACCTGATGGCCAGCTTCAGCAACCTGTACAGCAACTACAGCCAGATGTATAGCATGTTCGGCTACAGCATGCCGGCGGACATGATCACCACCGTGGAAAACTCCGTGGCCGAGCAGGCGATTCAGGATGTGGCCATCGCCAAGCAGATCGAAGAGCGGGGTCTGAAGCTGGACGACGAGAAGCTGGCCGAGCTCCAGAAGGAAGCCGACGAGCACTATCAGGAGCTCTATGACAGCTTCTATGCCAACATTACCGAGAAGAACGACGAGGTGCATGCCAAGCAGACCGAGTACAACCTGGCCGTCAACGGCTTCACCAAGGAATCGCTGTATGCCATCGAGCTGGCCGAGGCGAATCGCGAGCTGCTGAAGCAGACTGTGCGCGACGAGATCGCCGAGATCAGCGAAGAGGATCTGAAAACGGCTTACGAGACCAAGCTGAAGGAGGACGAGCAGAAGTACGCCGCCTCCACCAGCAGCTTTGAATCGGACATGTCCTCTGAGGGCACCGTGGTCACCTGGATGCCCGAGGGCTATCGCACGGTCAAGCACATCCTCCTCATCCCTGCTGAGGACGTACTGAACGCCTACAAGGATGCCCGCTCCGCCTACGAGTCCGCCCAGACCAATCTGGACGACCTGAACGCCGAGCTTGAGGAGCTTGACCATGACCACGACGAGGAAGAGGCCGAGGACGCGCATCGCAGCGCCGAGGAAATCCAGGCCGACATCGACGCCGCAAACGCAGGGCTTGAGCCCCTGAAGGCTGCCATGGACAAGGCCGCCGAGGACTGCCTGGCCGACGTGAAGGAAAAGACCGACGAGATCTACGCCAAGCTGGAAGCGGGCGAGGACTTTACCGCCCTGATCGAGACCTACGGCGAGGACCCCGGCATGAAGAATGAGCCCACCAAGACCCGCGGCTATTACGTATCCAGCGCCTCCACCAACTGGGACAAGAACTTTACCGAAGGCGCCATGTCCCTTGAAAAGGTGGGCGACGTCACCCAGACGCCCGTGGTTGGCAACAGCGGCGTGCACATCATTCGCTATGAGTCCGATGTGACTCCCGGCGCGGTCGCCCTTGAGGATATCCACGACGCGCTGTACAACACGACCCTGGAAAAGGCGAAGGACGATCACTACACCAGCGAGCTGAACAGCTGGGTCGAAGCCCTGAAGCCCGCCTACACCGTCGAGGCCTTCAGCTTCGCGGAGGAGGAATAAGAGGCTTTCGCTTAATCAGCACCTTCAGGCAGATGTATAGGTGTGAGTGACGGAAAAGAGGCCGGAACTGAGATATGTCCCGGTCTCTTTCTTTACGGCTTCGTCGGAGTGCCATATACAGGTATATTAAGGAAATACCGCACAAACGGGCGGCATGTCTGGCGGTGCCATTTCCGCCATGCACATCCTGCAAATTCCTTGACTTGCCGCCAGCAAGCCTGCG
>CADBVG010000028.1 GCA_902798105.1 uncultured Eubacteriales bacterium | reverse complement strand
AGTTCACTCGACTTGTACTCGTTTCCTCTGTATCGTTTTCAAGGTTCGTTCGCTGTCCGCTCTTTCTCGGTTTTTTCAACCCTCTCTCGCTGACAGCTTGATTATTATAGCAAAGGTTCTTCCATTTGTCAAGTACTTTTTTTACTGTGATTTTCGAACATACTTGTGGTTCTTAACTATTGCAACCACAATATATAGTGTTTTTTCAGCTGCCAGCGAGCATTTTGTCGATATTTTCAATTTATTAACATTGTTAAGATATGGATTTCATCCGCCTGATCAGCATTGGAACCGCCAGAATAGATGTGATAAGCGCTCCCATGGCCAGCGGTTTCTCCCGTATCGGTTCAATCAGACGCATATTCTCGATGGTCGGCAGTCCTTGCAGCAGCGCCATATATCCCACGCAGAGCAGGCCGGCTACAGCACGAATACCAATATATTCTCCTGCGCTGACGCCACTGCCTCGCAATACGCCCAGGCTCTGGGCGATGACGCACAGCCCGCCAAAGCCGCACATTCCCGCCAACAGCGCCAGCTTCATCCTCTCTGGCAGCATCATCCCCGACACGCGCAGCACGCCGGAGGGCACATCCATCAGGCATAGCAGCACACCTGCCGGCACCCTGCCGACCCATTCGCCCAAAGCGCCAGCCAGCGCGCCAAACAGCGTCATATACCCGCAGATCGTCAGTATGCCCAGCATTGCCCCGCGAATTGGCCGGTCAACCATCGTAAACCCCGCTTCCCCGACGGGCTCCGTGTGTCCCTGCCAGGCGCGCCGCAGCGACAGCATCAGGGTCATCTGGGTCAACAGCTGGGCCACCAGCAGCTTCCATCCCAATACCGGGTTGTTCAAAATCCCCGCACCGATGCCGCCCACCAAAAACGCCGGGCTGAAGCCCGCGGTCGCTGCCGCCACTCTTTGAAGCTGGCCCCGGTTCATGCCGGCCCGCGCGGCGATGTCCCTCACCGCCAGTGCGCCCGCGGGGGTTCCCGCGGCCATGCCGACGATCATCGCCGGCGCGGCTGCCCCGGGCAGATTGAAGCACACCGCCATGAATCGCCCCAAGAGTGCCTCATAGGCCGCAATCGCATCTTCACATGTCAGCAGCGGCATCAGCGCCAAAAACGGAAACAGCGCCGGAGCCACCGACGCAGCCCATTGGGCCATCGCCGCGACCGCGCCACGGGCCGCCGCCTGGGGGCTCGACAACAGCAATGCCATCCCCGTCAGCCCACCCAGCCATTTCAGTTTTTTCAAAGACAACCCCCCTGTCCACATCAGGTTATGCGGGCAGGAGGGCCATTATCCTTAGAATTACAGCTTTTCGGGGTAGACGCCCTTGGCGTGCAGCTCCAGCAGAGCCTTTTGCACCAGGGGACGGTCCTCCTTGTAGGTCACGCCGAACCAGGTCGCCTCGGTCTCCAGCATATCCACGGTGATCTCACCGCTCTTGAGCATGCCGTCCACCATCACGGGCAGCAGGCATTCGCACTTGATGTCAGCGGGCTCCGCCTTTTTGAGGAATGCCTCGAAATAGCGCTGCATACCGTCGAACAGCGCCGGGTGGAAACCCCAGAAGTTCATGGAGACCAGCCCATCGGGGTCAAGGGTTACTCCAGGTTCGCCGGCGGAAGTATCGGCGATGCGGCCGTCCCCGTACAGGCGAATCTTCGCCACCTCATCCACGTCCACCATGCGCCCTTCCACCACCTTGCAAATGCCGCGGGTAACCGCGCCGTGGATGCTGACAGTGTTCTTCAAACGATAGCCCACCATGGCGGCCCGGGTGGGCGCCGAACTCTGCACCAGGAAGTCGTGCATCTTCTGGAAGGAATCAACGCCGTAATAGTCATCGGCATTGATGATGGCAAAGGGCTCGTTCACACGGTTGCGGGCACACAACGCGGCGTGTACCGTACCAAAGGGCTTGGTCCTGCCCGCCGGAACCGCGTACCACTCCGGCAGCGAGCTGTAATCCTGGAAGGCGTATTCCACGGCAATCTTCTTTGCCAGCTTGTCGCCGCAAATGCGCTTCATGTCATCCAGCATTTCCGGACGGATGATGAATACCACCTTGTTGAAGCCTGCGCGGATCGCGTCGCAAACGGAGTACTCCAAAAGGATCTCATTGTTGGGACCCATGCCGGTGATCTGCTTATTGCCGCCATAGCGGGAGGCCATGCCTGCCGCCATTACGACCAGTGATGTGTTCATAGGATCCATTCCTTCCTCTATAATGTTAGATAATTATGGTTTCTCCCGGTGAAGGCCGGTATCCACCGCCTCTGTTCTCCCCTTGCCCGTACTGCCGAAGCCGCCGGTGCGCTCGCCACTGGCATCGTCGTCATCGGTCACGCCGAAAGGCAGGAACACCCCCTGGGCGAAGGCCTCGCCAACCCCGACGGACACGAGCCTGTCCCCCGCGTTGGTCAGCTTGATGAATATGTGGCCCTCATTGCGGGCGCCAAAGTAGTCCGCATCCACGATGCCCACCGTGTTGTTCAGCTGCAGGCGGTACTTGAAGCCCAGGCCGCTCCTGGGAAACAGCATCAGCACCCAACCGTCGGCGATGCGGGCCCGCACGCCCGTGGGGATGCGCACGCTCTCCCCCGGCGCCAGGCTGAAGGCCAGCGGGGAATAGAAGTCGTAGCCCGCAGAACCCGCCGTGGCCCGGCGGGGCAGCGGCGGCAGCGCCGGAACGTCGGTATATCCGAAGGCATCCTGCCAGTCCTCGCGAAACCGCTGGGCCGACACGTACATGAATCGCGCCACGCCGCCCATGTCAAGCGCTCTCCAGGATGGTCCGCACCAGGTCGGCGTCGGCCGCTCCGGTCTGTTCCAAGCCGTGATCCTTCTGGTAGGCCTTGATGGCCGTCACGCAGCCATCCCCGTACACGCCGTCGGGCGAGCCGGTCAGGTAGCCCATGGCGATCAGCTTCTCCTGGAGCAGATAGGCCTCCCAGCAGTAGGTGGTCTTCTTCAGGGGCACATAGACCATCTGGTAGGGTTCCGGCTGGGGAATTTCATGCTCGGTAATGGGCGTCGTCAGTTCCGAGGTTTCGTTGGCAGGATAGCCGAACATCTCGTTCAGCGTCACCAGTTGATAGCCCTGCTCCACCACCCAGGGGATGAACCTCAGCAGCTTTTCCAGATCTGTGTCCGTGGTGTGGAACAGGTAGATCGCGCCGGGCTCCAGAGCCTTGGCGATCTTGGTATTGTTGGCTGAGCCGGAGGCCGACCAGTGGGCGATGCCGTAGTAGCCCAGCTGTTTGGCGTACATCTGCATGCGCTGGTCGCCCCGGGCGTCGCCGCCCCGGGGGCGCAGGAAGTGGCATTGGTATTCCACGCCCAGTATGTGGCTGAGAGCCAGCTGCTGCTTGTAGACCTCCTCGGCCAGTTCCTCGTTGCTGCACGCGAACAGACCGTTGTGGGTATAGGTGTGGTTCTCCAACTCGAAGCCGTTTTCCCAGGCATATTTGAGGATTTCGCTCTGGGCCTGTTTGACCACATTTTGGCCGATGGGGAAGATGGTCAGCTTGCCGCCCACCTCGATGGCCTTGTCCACGATCTGCCTGAGGTTCTCCGCCTGGAAGCAATCGTCCACGGTGATGGCGACGATCTTCTCCTCAGTATTGGCCTTTGAAAACACGGGCATAAAACCCTCGGCTGTGGGTGTGGGGCGCGTGGCTGCCCGCTGGGGGTCCGCCGCCTGCGGTTCAGGCGTGGAAGCGGCAACGGGCTCGGGCGTGGGCGTAGGGGCGGGTGATGGCTGGGACGCCAGCGGTTCGCCCTCCGCCTGCTGGGGCACCAGCGGTTCGCCCTCTGCCTGCAGCACCCCTTCCGCCGGCCCGGAGACTGCCCGGTCCGGTTTACCGCCCTTCGGCAGAACCAGCGCAAGCACCACGACCAACACCAGCACCGCTGCCGCGCCGCCGATAATGAAGAGCCTCTTCCGATCCATCGAGCGCTGCCGCGCCCGGGAAATCATGGGTCTGTTGTATCGATTTGCCATGGAAATGTCCTCTGTAGGGTACCTCTAAAACTAACGCATCGCCCGACGAGATGAATTATAGGCATATTTGGCTTGCAAAAGACGCAGGCTGCCTGGCTGGCAGTCAAGGTTTTTGCAAGGCGAAAGCGATTTGCCTCAATCTGTGGCTGAACCAAATCGGTCGGCGATTCCAAAGGGATTCTCCCTTCGATGGCTGACATTCAGCCGTCCGGCGGCAATGAGCGTTTTTAAAGGTGCCCTGTACGTCGATCCTGTACAATAAAAAAACGGATAGGCTCACGGGATTGTCCCGCCACCATATCCGTCTGAGCATTGCGACGGGAATATTCCCCGGATGACGCATTCAGTATAGCAGAATCGGGTAAAAATGTCAATGAAACAACCCGCCGTGAAACGCGTCAACAATGGGGCGGGACAAGCCTGTCCCGCCCCATTTCCGTCATATTTTTACAAGAGACAGCGTCACCAGCGGCTGAACCGAGGGATCGGTAATATTGATGGCATCCGAACTGCGCAGCGCGATGGTGGAGCGCTCGCAAACGTCGCAGATGGCCTGGGCCGTGAAGCTGACGGGCCCGGTACCACCGACCTCGGTGATGGCCGAGGTCTGGCTCGCGTCGTTGACGTTCAGCGTGATGTTGGACGCCAGCGTCTGGCCCTCGGGCACGCGCACCGTATAGGTGGCCAGGTAGGTGCCCGCCTCCTCAACGGTGATCAGGCCGCTGTTGACGGCGAAGTCGCCGCACTGGCAAAGGCCGTTGCCACTCACCAGCGGTATGATGCCGTTCGGGGCCACCGCCATGGGCATCATGGCCGTGAAGATGCCATACTTCGATTCGCGATCCTTGCGCCTGCCGCCGTCATAGCGGCCACAGTCGCCTTCATACCCGCCGCGAAGCGCTTCATAATTGCCGTCCCGGTCCGGACAGGGCCCGTTGTAGTAGGGATAGTTGTCCCAGCAGCGGCGGTTGCCGCCCAGGCAGTTCAGGCATCCATAGCGATTATTGGAATCGCGGCGTCCGCAGTCGCCGCAGCGATAGTTGTTTCCCATTTTCTTTGCTCCTTTCAGGGGGGTTCGGTGTATACTACGCGCCCCGCACCTGTTTTGTGCGGGGCGCGCCCTGAACAGAGCTGTCGGATTTTCGCTACAGTCCCTTCGGTACCGCCGCCATCGATTCGCCCTCGATGAGCATGGTGGGAATCAGTATGGAATTGGTGATGGCGGTGTTGGGATGGTCGATGTGGTCGATCAGTCGCAGTGCGGCTTGTCGGCCCATGGCATCGGTATCCTGGCGGACCGTGGTCAGCCGCGGGCGCACCGCCCGCACCGAGCGGATGCCGTCATAGCCTGCCACCGAGATATCCTCGGGCACCCGCAAGCCCTGTTCGCGAAGGGTGTCCAGCGCGCCAAAGTAGGAAGCGTCGTCAGGCAGCAGTATGCAGGTCGGGCGGTCCGGGCGGTCCAGCAGCGCCAGCATGCTGCCCCGGATGTTTTCGAAATCGTCGTAGCGGCCGGGAACGACATAGCCGTCGGGCAGCGAAAGGCCGTGGTACTCCATCGCCCGGTAGAATCCCCGGATGCGGTTCTCTGTCACCGAAGAATTGCGCTGGCCGTGAATGTAGGCGATGCGCCGGTGTCCCAGTTCCACGGCACGGTCCACCAGCATCCGCACGCCATTGATGTTGTCGGAAATGATGCTGGAGCGGTTGTCAAAGGTGTGGTCGATGGTGACGCATGGCAGGTCGCTGTTGACCAGCTCGGCCACCTCGGTTGAATAAAAATCCACGCAGGCAAGGCACACGCCGTCCACGTTGCGATAGCGGCAGTGCTCCAGGTACGTCATGTCCATCGAGCCGATGTTGTGGTTGATAAACGTGATGTCATAGCCCCGGCTCTCCACCTCGGCCTTGAAGGCATTCAGCACCGCCGCGAAAAAGGGGTGCAGCAGGCCGCTGATATTCTCATCCACGAACAGCACGCCCAGGTTGAAGCTGCGGTTGGTCTTCAGTGCCCTGGCCAGCGCGTTGGGACGGTAGCCAATTTCGTGGGCGGTCTCCATCACCTGCCTGCGGGTGGCCTCGCTGATATCCGGATAGCCGTTGAACACCTTGCTGACCGTGGATATGGACATTCCACAGCTGCGCGCGACATCCTTGATGGTCACTGACATGGCAAGACCTCCTTCTCCCGCGATGGTCTAAAACGATTTCGCCATCATATGCAGTATATCGAATTTTTAATAAAAATGCAAGGGGGTTTTACAAAGAAAATGTGGTTAATTTTGGTGGATGATAAAAAATGAGGCCTTTCGGACAAATCCCGATAGGCCTCACCGTATTAATCACTTTTCGTCCACCGAAGGCGCGTCTTCGGCGAACAGCCGCTCCTGGGTCAGCACGTCCGCCGCGCCGGTGGCTGCCATGCCCAGCTTGGCCTGGAACGCGCTGAGCGCCGCGGCCGTGCTGCTGCCGTAGACGCCGTCCGCGCTGTCCGGGGGCAGGTAGCCCAGGTCGGTCAACCGGCGCTGGAGCAGGTTGGTCGCCCATGTGCAATCGCCGGGCTTCATGAAGTAGTAGGGGATGTTTTTTTCCTCAAGCTCGGGCATGTCCTCGGTCAATACATTCACGCCCGCTTCTACGAGGTTGGGCTCATAGCCGAACAGCTCATTCAGCGTGACCATCTCATAGCCCTGCTGCTTGGCCTCCTCCATCAGCACGCGCATGCGCTCCAGATCGTCATTGTTGCTCTTGAAGTAATAGATGTTGCCCGGGGCCAGGTTGTTGCCGATGCGGCCTTCCTCCATGCGACTGCCGTTGTAGGTCCAGCCGGCGATACCCATGTACCCCTCCTGCTTCAGGAAGGTGTGGGTGCGCAGGTCGTTTTCGCCGTCCCTGCCGTACAGCCGCAGGAAGTGGGGATGATACTTGGCGCCCAGCACGTAGCTGACGGAGAGAGACTGCTTCCAGATCTCCGATATCATCAGCGTGTCATTCAGCATGTACAGCTTTGCGGTGGTGCTGAAGCAGCGGTTTTCAATTTCGAATTCCAAGCTGTTCAGGCAGTATTGCAGCGCCTCGTCCATGCCCTTTTTCATCACGCTCTCCCCGGTGGGGAACAGCGTCAACTTCGCGTTGTACTCCAGGGCCAGGTCCGCGAATTTCCGGGTGATGGCCGCGCCGGAGCACTCGTCCAGGGTGATGGCGATCTGGGGCTGGTCGGTATTGGCCTTGGTGAATATGGGCAGGAAGCCTTCGGCCGTAGGCTGGGGACGCACCAGGGCGTAGGGATCCGCCGGATTGAAGGTGGGCTCCGGCGACGGCGTGGGTTCCGGCGACGGCGTGGGCGACGGGGTCAGCACCACAATCTCCTCTCCGTTCCCCTGATCCAGCTGGCCGGCGGTCAGCACCATCTCGTGGTCCTCCATGGGGGGGTTCTTCGCATCCACAAAGCTGCCATCGGGCTTGCCGGTCACCGAGGCGCCGACGCTGTCAGCCGGAGGCTTCAATCGATTGGTCACCACAATGGCCATGACCAATGCCAGCGCCACCACGGTCAGCGCGGCGATTGCGAAGGAGAGGCACCCGCCCTGCGCGCGACGGCGACGATGGATGGTTCTTCTGGGCATTGTCTTACCTCTCTTTATTCCTCATTTTCAGCTTCGGCGCTCTTCTCCGGGCGGTGGATGGTGAAACTGAATTCGGTGCCGACGCCCTTTTCGCTGGTCACCCAAATCTCCTCGTCCATCCGCTTCAGAAGCTCCTTCGCGATGGAGAGCCCAAGGCCGCTGCCCTTGCCGCTGTGGGCCTTGTCCACCTTGTAAAAGCGGTCGAACACGTAGGGCAGGTCGCACTCTTCGATGCCGATGCCGGTGTCCTTAACATGCATGACGACCTTCTCGTCGTCCCAATCGGCATAAACGGTCACCGAGCCCGCCTCGGTGTATTTGATGGCGTTGTCCACCAGTATGATCAGCATCTGCTCCACCCGGTCGGCGTTGGCGTACACCGGCGGGCACCGGGAGAAATCGGTCTCCAGCTTCAGCGCCAGGCCGTGCTCGGCGGCGATGCTCGTGTAGCGGTCACAGACGTCGTACACCACATCGTCCAACGCTATGACGCTCTTTTGGATCGCCAGGTTCCCACTTTGCAGGCGGGAGAGCTCCAGCTGGTCGTTGATCAGCCGGGAAAGGCGCTGAATCTCCCGGAGGATGATGCCATAGTAGCGCTGCCGGTCAGCCTCCTCGGTGACCATGCCCTCGCTCAGGGGCTCCACCAGCGCGCGCATGGCCGTCAGTGGCGTGCGCAACTCGTGGGAGACGTTGGAGACATACTCCCGGCGGGTGCGCTCCAGGCGCTCCATCTGGGTGATATCCGAGAACAGGCCCACCGCCCCGGCGATGCTGCCGATCTCATCCACGATAGGCGTGATGGACATGCGCAGTATCATATCCTTCGATTGCAGCTGTATATTGCGGCTCATCGGCTCGCCGGTACGGATCACGGCGTCGAAGTCGTCCCAGACGCTCTTGTCATCGATGATCTTCATCCGCGGGTCAGGCAGGTGCACCGCCGTCTTTTGTCGGGTGAAGAACTTGTCCAGCGCCGGGTTGGTGTGGGTGATCCCACCCTTGGCGTCGATGGCAACGATGCCCTCGGACAGGCCGTTGAGCATGTTGCGCAGGCGGTTGCGCTCGACGATCAGCGTGTACATGTTGCGGGACAGCTGATAGGACAGCTGGTTTACCGCCTTGCCCAGCTCGCCCAGCTCGCCATAGGCGTCCTCGTCGGCGCGGACCTCAAGGTCGCCCTCGGACATGGCCACCGCCGCGTCCCGAAGTCTGGCCACCGGTTCCATCGCCGGGTGCATGACCTTCTCGGCCAGCAGCCACGCCGCCACAAGCGACACCACAAGCGCCGCCGCCCCTGCAATGAGCGCCGGAACCGTAAACCCTGGCTGCGCGGTGGGGGACGATTGCCCCCCTGTGATGATAAAGAACACAGACAGACCCACGGCAACCGCGATAGCCACCGCGATTGCCGCTAAGAGTGCCGCGCGCCGAATCAGCACGCTGCGTTTTTTCATGCGTTGACCTCAAACCTGTAACCTACGCCATAGACCGTCTTCAGTGCCCAGGGCACGTTTTCCTGGGGCAGCTTCTGGCGTATGCGCTTGATGTGTGCGTCTACGGTGCGGGTATCGCCAAAGTAGTCGTAGCCCCACACCCGGGAAAGAATCTGCTCCCTGGAGAACACCTGGCCCACGTTGCTGGTCAGCATGTGCAGGATCTCGACCTCCTTGGGCGTGCAGGGGATGACCTTGCCGGACACCTTCACCTGGTAATTCTCCAGGCTGATCTCCAGCTGGGGCAGGCGGATGATACTGCTGTCCTCCTCACTGGTCTTCTCGCTGAAACGGCGAAGCACGGCCTTGATGCGGGCCAGCACCTCCCGGGGGCTGAAGGGCTTTACGATGTAATCATCGGCGCCCAGCTCCAGGCCCAGGATCCGGTCGATCTCCTCGCCCTTTGCGGTAAGCATGATGATGGGCAGGCTGCTGGTCTGGCGGATGGTGCGGCAGACGTCGATGCCCGACACCCGGGGCATCATCAGGTCAAGCACCACCATGTCGGGGTGCAGGCTTTCCACCATTTCCAGGGCCTGCTGGCCGTCATAGGCGCTTTGATGTTCATACCCCTCCGAACCCAGGTACAGCCCCAGCGACTCATGGACCACCGGATCGTCGTCGGCGATAAGAATAAGAGGATACATTGACATTTATATCACCCCAAATATCACTTTTGTACTTTTATTATATACATTCCTTCAACTTAGTGCAACCGAATATGGAAGAAGCCCAAATTTTATCACATTTCCGACCGGATCAGGTGTTTTTGGACACAATCGCAGCATTTCTTCACAGTTTTAGGCGGGTTCAGGATGAACCCGCCGGTGATCAGGACGCCCTCATGTTAAAAAGACTTTTTGTCGGTCGATGGTTTCGTTCTGCTGCACCACGAAACGGCTGGCCAGATCGCGGGCGGCGGCGTCGGCACCGTCATAGCTGTTCAGTGCCTTCGTCATCTCGATCACGCCCATGGTGGCGCCCTGGATCACGATCTCGGCGATATGGGCGTTGGAGCGGTCCGCCAGGGTCTCCATCTCAAGCCCTGCCCACATGCCCGCCTTGGCCAGCGGACCCACCGGCTCCGCCCGGCCACCGGCATTCACCAGCGCCCGTTCACTCTCCCGACGGGTGACGGCGTAATCCTCCTTCTCCCGGATCAGCTCGTCCCGCATGGAGCCCGCCTCCGTCTTCTGCATCAGGTGCTCCACGGCGTCCTGGCCCGTGCGGGCGTTGCGCACCACGTCCTGCAACAGCTGCACTGTCTCAGTCGATTTCCGGCGAAGTCCTTCGTCCTCCGCCGGTTGCCTGATCTTGTCCATACAAAAAACCTCCCTCGCACAGTTTCCCGGATAGTGTGCGAGGGAGAACGCGATTCTATAAATGGTATTTTTTATCGCGCCGTCGAGCCGAGATACGCGTCGCGCACCCGCTGGTCGGCCAGCAGCGCCTCGCCGGTGCCGGACATGGTGATGCGCCCGGTCTCCAGCACGTAAGCCTGGTCGGCGCAGCGCAGGGCGGCGTTGGCGTTCTGTTCGATCAGCAGTATCGTGATGCCCTCGGCCTTCAGCTCGCGAATGATGGCGAATATGTCCCGCACCACCAGGGGCGCAAGGCCCAGGCTGGGCTCGTCCATCATCAGCAGCTTCGGCCTGGCCATCATGGCGCGGCCCACGGCCAGCATCTGCTGCTCGCCGCCGGACAGCGTGCCCGCCAGCTGCCATTCGCGCTCCTTCAGCCGGGGAAAGCGCTGGTAGATGTCCTCGATGCCGGATTCGATCTCGTCCTTGTCCTTGCGCAGGTAGGCGCCGATCTTCAGGTTTTCCTTCACCGTCAGGTTGTCGAACACCCGGCGTCCCTCGGGCACCATGGCAATGCCCTCGGCCACCACCTGCTGGGCGTTGAAGGGAATGATGTCCCGACCCATGAAATTGATCGCGCCGGAGGCCGTCTTGACCAATCCGCTGATGGCTCGCAGCGTGGTGGATTTGCCCGCGCCGTTCGCGCCGATCAGCGTGACGATCTGGCCCTGCTCCACGTCGAAGCTGATGCCCTTCAGGGCCTCGATGCCGCCGTAGTTGACCTTCAGGTCCTTCACCTTCAGCATGCTTGCCTGTGCCATCATTGCACCCCCTCGTCTTCATCCACACCAAGATAAGCCGCGATGACCGCGGGATTGTCCTGCACCTCGGCGGGCGTGCCCTGGGCGATCTGCTTGCCGAAGTCGATGACGTAGATGCGGTCGGAGATGCCCATGACCAGGTTCATGTGGTGCTCGATCAGGAACACCGTCAGGTTGAATTTATCCTTGATCTGCTTGATGAACTCACCCAGCGCCTCGGTCTCCTGGGGATTCATGCCGGCGGCGGGCTCGTCCAGCAGCAGCAGCTTCGGCTGGGTGGACAGCGCCCGGGCAATCTCCAGCAGCCGCTGCTTGCCGTAGGGCAGGCTGGTGGCCATCTCGTCCTTCAGGTCGTACAGGTCCACCTCACGAAGCAGCGCCTCGGTCTCGGCGCGCATCTTCTTCTCCTCGGCCGCGTTCAGCCGGAAGGTGGCCGTCAGGAAGTTGCTGGTGCGACGCAGGTGACGGGCGGTCAACACGTTGTCGAACACCGTCATCGACGAAAACAGGCGGATATTCTGGAAGGTGCGGGCCACGCCCAGCTTGGTGATCTCGTCCGGCCGCTTGCCGGTGACGTCATGGCCGTCCAGTATGACCTTGCCCTCAGTGGGCGTGTACACGCCGGTGATCATGTTGAAGGCCGTGGTCTTGCCCGCGCCGTTGGGGCCGATCAGTGCCACGATCTCCCCCTTGTTGATGTCCATGGACAGGTCGTTGACGGCCACCACGCCGCCAAAGCGCATGGTCAGATGGTCGATGTGCAGCACGTTCTCACTCATTTGCCCTGCGCCTCCTTTCCCTTGCCCCGGCGTTGCCAGCCCCGTATCAGGTCTGGCAGCTCCTTCGTACCCATGATGCCCTGGCGGAAGAACAGCACCACGATCATGATGATGATGGAGAACACCACCAGCCGGAAGCCGTTGCGCAGCAGCGGCACCTCGAAATTTCCGATCATCTGCTTCTGGTCCAGGAAGCGCAGCCACCATTCGCTGGCCGCCACGAACAGGAACGAGGAGATGCAGCTGCCCGTCACCGAGCCGATGCCGCCGATGACCACGATCAGCAATATCTCATAGGTCATGGCCGTGGTAAAGCTCTTGGCCTGCACCGTCGTCTGGTACATGGCCAGCATCGCGCCGCCGACGCCCGCGAAGAACGATGAGATGCAGAACGCCAGGCGCTTGTGGCTGGCCAGCCGGATGCCCATGGCCTCGGCCGCGATCTCATCGTCGCGGATGGCCTTCAGGGCGCGGCCGAAAGTCGAGTTGATCAGCAGTATGATGACGCCGATGCACACGCCCGCGATCAGCAGCGGCACCAGCGTGGACAGGTAAACCGCCACCTGGCCGTTCGCGCCCTTGATGTTGAAATCGTTGAACGCGGGGAACAGCCGCAGCATGTTGGAGCCGTTGGTGACCGGGCCCAGCTTGTCCCACTGGAACAGCGCGCGAATGATCTCCGCGAAGCCCAGCGTGGCGATGGCCAGGTAATCGCTCTTCAACCGCAGCACGGGCATGCCGATCAGGAAGGCGAAGAACGCCGCGGCCAGGCCGCCCAGTATCATGGCGATGAACCAGGGCAGCGTGAACTGCACCAGGCCGCCGTTATAGTACTGGTATACATCCATACGGGCCGCCTGGGGAATGGTGAATATGCCGTACACATACGCGCCGATCAGCATGAAGCCGGCCTGGCCCAGGCTGAATATGCCGGTGAAACCGTTGCAAAGGTTCATGGACACGGCCACCAGCGCGTAGGTTGCGCCCTTCTTCAGCACCGTGAACAGCATGGAGGTAGCCGGTATGAACTGCTCCGCGATAAATACGGCCACATAGATGCAGGCGACGATAACCGCCGAGATGATCGTGGCGGAATCGATCTTTTTCTTCGAAGAAATACTGTTGCTCATTCCGCTCACCTCACACCTTGTCCGTAATCTTTTCGCCGAACAGGCCCGTAGGCTTGACGGCCAGTATGATGATCAGCAGCGCGAAGGTAAAGGCATCGGAGAAGGTGGCCAGGCCCACGGGGCCGGGGATGATGCCCGCCTTGAACAGTATGATGTCCAGGCCCTTGATGATGTTTTCCGCGATGCCGATGATGAACGCGCCCACCACCGCGCCGGGAATGGAGCCGATGCCGCCGAACACCGCCGCCACGAAGGCCTTCAGGCCGGGCATGGCGCCGGAGGTCTGTATGACCGTGGTGTAATTGGTGAAGTACAGTATCGAGGCCACGCCCGCCAGGAACGTGCCGATGACGAAGGTCATCGATATGACGCTGTTGATCTTGATTCCCATCAGCTGGCTGGTCTCAAAGTCGCGGGAAACCGCGCGCATGGCCATGCCGATCTTGGTGTGGTTGATCAGCAGCACCAGCGCCACTACCAGCAGGATGGTCAGGAAGGGGGTGACGATCGTGACCCTCTTGGTGGTCGCGCCGAAGATCGTCACTGAATCGGAGATCCACGGGATCGTGGGGTAGATCTGGTTCAGGCCGCCGGTAATGTACAGCACCAGGTTCTGCAATGTATAGCTGACGCCGATGGCCGAGATCATGGCGCTCATGCGGGGCGCGGAGCGCAGCGGCTTGTAGGCCACCCGCTCGATCACGAAGCCGATCAGCGCCGTCAGCACCAGCACCAGCGGTATGCACAACCATAGCGGCACGCCGCTGGCCGCCATGTAGACCATAATGATGCCGGCAACCATAAACACATCGCCGTGGGCAAAGTTGATCAGGCGCAGTATGCCGTAGACCATCGTATAGCCGATGGCGATCAGCGCGTACTGCCCACCCACCGATATGCCGGATAGGATGTAGGGAAATACGGTATTCCACATAGAGGGAACGCTCCTTTAAGCTCAATTGTTCGCTTAAGGCATTACCGCACAATACGGCGGTGCATCTGACGGTGCCATCTCGTGCGCGGGAAGCGCGCGCGATTCCTGTTTTGCACCAGCCATCTGATGCAAATTTCTTGATTTACCTCCGGGGTCTGCCAACCCGTTCTCGCGAAAAACAGTCCACTGGACTGTTTTTCGGGCGCTCGAGCCCAATAAACCTGCGAAATCTGCATCAGTGTCTGGCACAAAATTCACTCGTCTGCTGGCCACCTTAATTGCGCGGTATTTCCTTAACCGCCGTAGGGGCGGCGTTGCGCCGCCCGCCAGGTACAGGCATGTACTCGGGCGGGCGCCGCAACGGCGCCCCTACAACCTGCCGCAGTATGCGGCGCTTTATCAAGCATCGGCGGAGGCATAAGCCCCCGCCGGTTGTATCAGCGATGTCTTATTCGACGGTCTGCTCGGTCACGAACTCCCAGTCGCCGGTCTCGTTGTTGATCTTCTTGATGAAGGCCGCGTCGCGGATGGCGTCGCCGGTCTCATCGAAGGCGATCGCGCCGGACACGCCGGTCAGCGTCACGGACGGCAGGGCAGCCTTGACCGCGGCAGCGTCAGTGGAACCGGCAGCCTTCAGGGCTTCCAGGGCGGTGTAGTAGGCGTCATAGCCCATGGCGGACACGGCGGAGATCATGTCGTTGCCGCCGTTGTTTGTCATGGCCTCGGAATCCTCGTTCAGCCAGGCCTTAAAGCCCTCGTCGAACTCGGGGGAGGCGCCTTCCTGATAGAAGGTAGTGATGATCACGGCCACGTTGGTGCCCTTGGCGGCTTCGGCCACCACGTTGCTGTCCAGGGTATCAGAGCCCAGGATCGGGAAGGTCGCGCCCTGGCTGGCCGCCTGCTGCACAATCTGGGTGGAATAGGCGATGGACACGGGGCAGAAGAACACGTCCGCACTGTAGGCGGCGGCGTTGGTCAGGTAAGAAGTGAAGTCCGCGGTGTTGGTGGGGAAGCTCTCCACGATCGCGGTGCCGCCCAGGCCCTCGAACGCCTGCTTGAAGTAGGTCAGCAGACCCTGGTCATAGTCATTTCCCAGCTCGCCCAGGCAGTAAGCTGTCTTCGCGCCCAGCTCCTTGGCGGCGTAGTTCGCCAGAACGGTGCCCTGGAAGGGATCCAGGAAGCAGATGCGGAAATAGTGGTCGTTGCCCGCGGTAACCTGCGGATTGGTGCAGGTGACGCCGATGGCAGGGATATTCGCGTCGGCAAAGTACTGGCTGCCCGCAATGGACACGCCGGAGCCATAGCTGCCCAGCACCACGGAGACACCCGCGGAAACCAGCTGCTGCGCGGCGGAGGGCGCCTTGTCGGTGGAGGAGCCGTTGTCGGCGTAGACCAGCTCAACATCATAGGTGGTGCCGCCGATCTCCACAGTGGGGGTCTCCTTGTTGGCGTACTGCATACCCAGCATCTCCTGCTTGCCGCCGGCGCCGCTGTCGCCGGAAGCGGGCTCATACACGCCGATCTTCACAGTCTCGGCCATGGCCGCGGCGGAGAGGACCAGCATCATTGCCAATACGATTGCCAATACCTTCTTCATGGAAAAATACCTCCTGTTTTATATGGATAGCGTTATTATACATTTTTCACAACGCAATTGCAACCCCATTTTTATTTATTTTGCAGCGCTATCGCCTTTTTTGTGCGAGTTATCCACACAAATCCGGCTGTGACGGACATATTACCATTGTTTTTGCAGCGTATGATTGAATATTGATGCAAATTCAATCTCCGTCACAAAATGTGTTTTTATGAGCATCCCTTTCCCATCGACCTTGCTGCTCCAGGTTCTTCCCCGCTTTTAGTCATCGCACGCCTAAATCGTTTTTTGTTTCATCTTTTTTTGCTTTTTCAGCACAATACAGTCACAATGTTTTCATGCATAATTATTACAAATTGTTGACAGTTATTGTATTTCGTGGTATAATGCCTACAATTGGTTTTTTATCGAGTTTGATGATAAGCAAGCTGGGAGGCCTTGTCAGTTTATGGAACGATATTTAAGCCTTGCGCTGTTGCTGGCGCTTTTATTGGCAACATGCAGTTGCCCCGCGTTTGCGGATACAGAAGAGGTCCTCATAGAAGATATAGAACTTGATCAGTCCGATCTTCAGCAATCCGATTTACTTGAATTGGACAGTACGGGTCTGCTGGATACCGATCTTCTGACCGATCTGTTGACAGGCGAGGACGCGCTTTCTGGTGAATCTGCGGATCAAGCGTCCGACGCCATCCAAAACAGCAGCAGCTCTGATTATTCGCTCAGCGAAACGTCCATAACGATCGGCGTGAAAGAGAATTACACAAAGCTGACCGTCAATACCCCGACCAGCAACGGCAAAGCACCTAAGATCACCTGGCGTTCCGGCAACAAAAAAATCGCAAAGGTCAATTCAAAAACCGGCAAGATCACCGGTGTGAAAAAGGGCAGCACCAACATTTACGCCAAAATAGAGGGCCAAAAGAAAGAAATCAAATGCAAGGTAAAGGTCCTCAAAGCACCCAAGAAGAAGAATTTTTCCATCTCTCCCCAGAATGGTTCGTTGAAGGTCGGTCAGGTCGGCCAATACGAAATCAAATTTGACCGCGGCTACGGCGGAAGCTTCAGTTTCTCCAGCAGCGACACCGGCATTGCTTACATCGATGAAAATGGCGTTGTTACGGCAAACTCTCCCGGCACCTGTGACATCACAGTGACCATGTATAATGAAGTATCGCGTACCGTCTCCCTTCAGGTGTTGGCCAACGGCTCCTCCGAGAGCGAAAAGATCGAAAAACTTCTCAGTTGCGCACGCAAAAAATTGGGCAAGCCCTACAAGCACGGATGCTTCGGCTCCGACAAATTTGACTGTGTCGGCTTTACATACTGGTGCTACAAGCAGGTTGGCGTCAAACTGAAGGACTCCACCAGCAAGCAGGCCGGTGATACGCGGTTTATGTCCGTATCCTACAATGAACTGGCTCCCGGCGACTTGGTATATTTCCATACCGACGATGATTCGAAGGTCAGTCACGCCGCCCTTTATTTGGGCGATGGCGAAATCATTCACGCATCAGCGACAGCCGGAAAGGTCATCATCAGTGAGATGGTCAGTTCCTCTTCCGACTACTACAAGCGCAATTTCCACTGTGCCCGCAGGGTATTCCCCTGATGCGTACGGTTTCACAAAAGAGATTATAAATTCCGTCCCCTGCCTGGCAGTCACAACCGGAAGGTTGCAGATTATCAGGCAGGGGATGATTATTTATTGCCTTCTTCTTCTTTCCTCTCCTGTCTGCGCTTCTTTAAAGCTTCCTTCCTGCGCTGGGCCTTGATATACATATACAGTGCGTCAAAAGGACCAATAATAACGCAGATAAGCAATACGATGTAATACCATTTCACAGGCGTCACGCTCCGATTTCAAATCACGCAAACTATATGATCTCTGTATAGATCATGCCGTTCCTGCCCCGTTCTGACCGCATCAGGGAAGCGTGAACTGCGACCATACTGGCCCTTTCCACAGGCTGTATTTTTATCTTCCCAATGTCTATACTCGCCCTGCGAAGTATCGTAATATGGGGTGAAAACTGCTTCCTGTCATAGGGTATATCCGCTTCAGCCATCTCGTGACGGAGCTGTCGAACATAGCCCTGCAATTCTTTGGATGGCTCCAAACCGATCCACCACAGATCCCCGAAGGCGCCAATGCCATTCAATGAGAGCTCAAAGGGTTTCATCGGCATATGTTCTATGATGTCCAGTACGCGGTCTGGATTATTATACTCTCCGATAAAAGCAAGCGTCAGGTGAAGGTTTTCCCTGGGAGTATAGTTTCCCCGCACACCCTGGCGCTTAAGGATACTCTGCACATCACCAATCGCCATGCTCATACTCTCCGAAAGCTTTATCGCTATAAAGAGCCGCACGGATCAACCGCCTCCCTTTCATATCACATGCATCAAACCATCTCTATTATAATTATACTGGATATCGATTATATTGACAATATATCATAACTGTTCAAACAAGGCGAAGTAAATTGTAGTTACGTTGACTTCGACGTCACAGTGTAGGCCCTGGCCTGCCACTTTATACGATACATTTGATTGGGTTGAATCGGTACAAGGCGTCTATATAAATGAAGAGAGTCATTCAAAATGAATGACTCTCGATGAGATCCGGCGACGACCTACCCTACCGGGCCGTTTCCAGCCAAGTACTATCAGCGTGCTGAGGCTTA
>CADBVG010000027.1:47909-66104 GCA_902798105.1 uncultured Eubacteriales bacterium | reverse complement strand
AAAAATCTCGATTACCCGCCAGGTAACCTTCGATTTTTGCAGTTCGCAATCGACTAAAATTCCCTCCGCTACTGAACCACTCGATTATGCGGTATTTCCTTAATGAAGCGGCGCGATACAACGTTTGTTGAAGGGGACGCCCTTGTACGCAAAACGCCCCTGTCCATGGAAGGGCAACAAATGACAGGTCTGCCGCGGCATGCGGCAGGTGTCTTACACACACGGTTTCCGAAACACCCTTCACGGAATTCCCCGTGAAACACCCTTTTACGGTTTTCGATTCCTCTTTCACGGGGCCTTTTCTTTTTCATTACCTTGTGCTATAATAGAATATCTTGATTTGGCGGCGCGAGCTGTACGCCGTGCGGGAAGGTGAGTTGACATGCCTGAACTGAGCCGCTTTGGTGGTATGATTATCTACATGCTGTTCTATAATGTTGGGCAGCATAACAAACTGAGAAGATTCCGCCCATGAATTGAGGTGAAGCGAATGTATATCCAAAATGATATATGCCATGCCGGTCAGATGGAGGAGGGCATCAGGGTGACGGAGGCCAAACCGCTGCGGGGCGGCATGATGCTGGTTACGTTCTCCACCGGCGAAAAGCGGCTTTTTGATACGACCAAGCTGAAAAGTCCTGCCTTTGCCCCGCTTGCGGATGAAGCGGTATTCAGCCATCCGGTACTTTTTCACGGCGTGATTACCTGGAACAACGGGAAAATCGATGTCGCGCCGGAGACGGTCTATCGCAACAGCTATGTCTATGAAAGCATGGCGATGTGAGTTCACAAATGGGGCGGATATCCGTCTTTTATCCAACCCGGAGGTTATCCATGAATAAATCCAATGAATTGCGAGAGGAGCAGGCCTATACGGCGCGGGTGCAGCAGCTGCTGCTGGCGCTGATCGAGCAGGCGCGGGTCATCTCCACCGACCACCTGCAATCGATACAGGCCATTGTGGCCGACGCCTGGGAGGACCTGCGCGTCAAACCCACGGCCCTGTCGGAGGAGGACCTGGAGCAGCTCTCCGCCGAGGTGGACCGCTTTGTGGTGCGCCGCCAGTTCGCCGACAGCCTGGCCCAGCGTTCCGAGCGGATGCTGATGAACCCCTTCTTCGCCCGGGTGGACTTCGCCGAGGGCGAGGGCGGTGAGCCTGAGCGCATCGTCATCGGCCTGTACAGCTTGAAGGACGAGAAGGGCGAGCTGCTGGTGCACGACTGGCGCGCTCCGGTGTGCAGCCTGTACTACGACGCCATGCCCGGCCCCGCGAAGTACGACAGCCCCTCCGGCGAGATCGCGGGCAACTTGACCCTGAAGCGCCAGTACCGCATGGAGAACGGCCGCCTGGTCTATTACGTGGATACCTCGCTGTCCATCGACGATTCCATGCTGTTGGACATCCTCTCCGGGGCCACCAGCCGCCACATGCGCCAGATCGTGGCCACCATCCAGGCCGAGCAGAACGCCGCCATCCGCCAGGAGGGCGCGCGGGTGGTTTCCGTGGTGGGCAGCGCCGGTTCCGGCAAGACCAGCGTCGCCATGCACCGGGCGGCCTACCTGATGTATCGCCGCCGGGATGTGCTGGACGCCAGCAAGATCATGATCCTGTCGCCCAGCACCGCCTTTTCCGAGTACGTTTCCGGGGTTCTGCCCCAGCTGGGCGAGGAGAACATCCGCGCCCGCACGTTGCGCGAGGTGGTTGCGGACGTGCTCGGCCGCAAGGTGGAAAGACCCTACCGACAGCTGGAGGCCCTGTTGGAACCTGCCGGGGAATTGCGCCGGCAGTCCGTGGGCTACAAGGGCGGGGCGGAGTTCCTGGGGCTGCTGGAGCGCTACGCCCAGGGCTTTGCTGCCCACGGACCCGCGTTCCGGGATGTGCGCCTGGACCAGCAGGTGCTCATCAAGCGGGAAGAGCTGACCCGCATGTACCGGGGCGAGCTGTACCTGCTGTCCCCGGCCCAGAAGCTCCAGCGGATGGCTGCCACGCTGCAAACCCGGCTGGAGGGCTGGGAGGAGCGGCTGTACAAGCAGTACGAGAAGAGCTATTCCGGCAAGTACAACCAGCGGGAGCTGCGGCAGATGAGCAACATCGCCGTGGCCCAGCGCTTGCAGCCGGTCCGTTCCCAGCTTCGGCAGATGCTGGAGCCCAGCGGCTATGACCTGCTCCGGGGGGCGATGCGCGCCGCGCCGAAGCCGTTGCTGGAGGCACTGGACGACAACCGCGCCGCCGGGGTGACCTGGTGGGAGGATGCCGTCGCCGAGGCCTATTTGTTGGCGAAGCTGGGCTTTGCCACGCCGGACAAGCAGATCTACCACCTGCTGGTGGACGAGTGCCAGGACTATTCCGATGCCGCCCTGGCCCTGTTGAGCTGCCACTATCCCAATGCCAGGGTGACGCTGCTGGGCGACCCCAAGCAGCGCACGACCCCTGGCATGGAGGCCTGCGATCCGATCCGCTGGGGCGCCTGCTTCGGCATGGCCGACGCGCCGGTGTTCCCGCTGACCCGCTGCTATCGCTCCACGAAGCCCATTGCCGAGCTGTGCAACCGCATATTGCCCGAGGGCGAAGCGTTGGAGCCCTTTGGCCGGGAGGGAGCCGAGCCCCTGGTGGCCAGGTATTCGGGGGCGCTGCTGCGGCAGACCGTCGACGCCTTCCGCGCCGCGGGGCATAAGTCCATCGCGGTCATCACCCGCAGCCAGTCCCAGGCGGAGTCCCTCTCCACGAAGCTGGAGCGGGTCTATCGGCTGGACGGCGGCGAGGCCGATTTGAACTACGAGTCGGGGGACAACGTGGTGGCCTGCTACCACCTGACCAAGGGCATGGAGTTCGACGCAGTCATCGTCGTGTGGCCCGAGGTGGCCCTGACCCAGGACGAGCGCCGTCGGCTGTATACCGCCGCATCGAGGGCCCTGCACGCGCTGGCCGTGCTGGGGGGAGAGACGCTGGTGGGAGAATTGTCGGAAGGGAAAGACAAATTCTGATTTGTCGCTGAGGCGACAAATCAGAATTTGAGTGGCTAGTGGCCAGTGATTAGTGGCTAGTGAAGGAGGAAATCCTTGCGGATTTCGATTTCTTTTGATAAAAGGACCGAGAAACGTTGAAACCTCTGCCGTTCCCATTGAATCAAACAAATCCCGTAGGGATTTGCTCCACCACTAGTCACTAGTCACTAACCACTAATCACTCAATTCTGATTTATTGAGCACAGCTCGATAAATCAGAATTTACTACCCTCACAGGAGCAAACATATGCACAACATCTACGACGTGATGATCATCGGCGGGGGGGCTTCGGGGCTGATCGCCGCGGTGGCGCTGGCCCGCGGGGGATGGCGCGTCGTTTTGCTGGAACGGCAGGACCGGGTGGGTCGCAAACTGCTGAGCACCGGCAACGGCCGCTGCAACCTGACCAACCTGAAGGCAGGAACGGAGAATTATCACGGCGACAGGCAGGCGGTTCGAATGGCGCTGCGCGCCTGGCCGCCTAAGAAGGTCATGTCATTTTTTGACGGGTTGGGCATTCCCTGCACCGCGGATGAGGCGGGGCGGGTGTATCCGATGAGCCGACAGGCGGCCTCTGTGCTGGACGCGCTGCGCCTGGGATGCGACGAGGCGGGGGTCGAGACCCGCACCGGCTTCCGGGTGACGGCGCTGAACCCGGGAGAAGGCGGGTTTGAAGCGATCTCCGAGGGCGGCGAAAGGGCATATGCCCGTTGCGCGCTGGTGTGCACCGGCGGGCTGGCCGCGCCGAAGCTGGGTGCGCGGGGCGACGGCTACCGGCTGTTGGAGCGCCTGGGGCATGCCATCGTGCCCTGCTTCCCGGCCATTGCCGCGCTGATCACGCCCCCCGAACCGGTGCGGGGGTTGAAGGGCATCCGGGCGGAAGCTGAAATTGCGCTGTTGTGCAAGGGCGAGGTCGTCAAGAGCGAGCGGGGCGAGGTGCTGTTTGCCGAGTCCGGCGTCTCCGGCATCGCCGCTATGCAGCTGGCCCATGCGGTCAACGTCGCGCTGTTCGCTGGCAAGCCCTGCGCCGTCCGGCTGGATTTTGCGCCGGGTATGGACGCGAAGGCGATGCTCAGCAAGCGGGCGAAGGATCTGCCGAAGCGCGGCCTCGAAGACTTCCTGAATGGCATCGTGCCCAAGCGGCTGGGCCAGACCCTGGTGAAGGCCGCGGGGCTGTCCCTGAGCACGGCGGCGGGGGCGTTGACCGGCAGGCAGATCGACGCGCTGGCCGGGGTGCTCTCGGGGTGGATGCTGCCTGTCACTGCCACCCAGGGCTACGACCAGGCCCAGGTGACCGGCGGTGGCGCGAGCCTGAAGGACTTCGACGTGCGCCGCATGGGTTCCCTGTGCCAGGAAGGGCTGTTCGCCGCCGGCGAGGTGCTGGATGTGGATGGCGACTGCGGCGGCTTCAACCTGCAATGGGCGTGGAGCAGCGCGCTGATCGCGGCAGAGGGAATAGCGGCGATGCTCGACGGCCGTTGATCGCGGCAGCGACAACCAGCCGCCTCTCCCCGATCACAGACAATCTCCAGCGGAGTCAACCAGCCGCTATGTCCCCTGTAGTGACAGCAATCTGCCGCCACACTACACATGGTCCGTAGCGTCGGCAACCTGCCGCCATGCCCCTGTAGCGGCGGCGCCTGCGCCGCCATAGAAAACAACAAGGATAAGCACCATGAAAATACGCATCTCCCAGCTTCGGCAGAAGCTGGACGATTATCAATTTTCCCCGGAGCAGCTGGCGGCCCGCGCCCTGCGGGTAAAGCCCGGGGATATCCTTTCGGCGAAGCTGGTCCGCAAATCGGTGGATGCCCGGGACAAGGGAGACGTCCACTTCACCCTGACCCTGGATGTTGAGACCGCGCGCCCGGTGCGTCTGCCGAGGAACGCGGCGGTTTTGACAGATGAGGAAGCGACCTCTTTTGTCCCGCCTGCGGCGGGCCACCTTCCCCTGAAGAGGAAGGATTTTGGGGCGACAGATGCCCCTCAGCTTCGTCCAAACGATGATTCTTCGCGCCTGGATCAGTGGCGCGAAGAATCGGTGACAGGACAGACGGCAGCAGATGCCTCCAGGCGCTGCCTGGTGGTCGGCATGGGGCCGGCGGGACTGTTCGCGGCCCTGACCCTGGCCCGGGCGGGCATAAAGCCCGTGGTGGTGGAGCGGGGCAAGCCCGTGGACCAACGGGAAGCGGACGTGGCGGCCTTTTGGAGCGGCGGCCCCTTTAACCCCGACAGCAACGTGCAGTTCGGCGAGGGCGGTGCGGGCACCTTTTCCGACGGCAAGCTGAACAGCGGCATCAAGGATCCCCGTTGCCGAAGGGTGCTGGAGGAGATGCACCGGGCGGGCGCGCCGGCGTCGATCCTGTGGCAGGCCAAGCCCCACGTGGGCACCGACCATTTGAAGGCGATGGTGAAAAACCTGCGGGCGGAGATCATCGCCCTGGGCGGCGATGTGCGCTTTGAGACCAAACTCACCGGGCTTGAAATCGGGGACGGGCGGGTGACCGGGGCGGTGTTGCAAGGGCCGGAGGGCACCATCACGCTTAAAACCGACGCCGTGATCCTGGCCGTGGGCCATAGCGCCCGGGACACCTTTCAGATGCTGGTAAAGGCCGGGGCGGACATGTCCCGCAAGCCCTTCGCCATCGGCGCGCGGATCGAGCACCGGCAGGAATGGATCAATAAAGCCCAGTACGGCCCCGCGGCGGGGCACCCGGCACTTGGGGCGGCAGACTACAAGCTGGCCGTGCACCTGCCCGGCGGGCGCTCGGTGTACACCTTCTGCATGTGCCCTGGTGGGCAGGTGGTGGCCGCCGCCAGCGAGGCCGGGGGCGTGGTGGTCAACGGCATGAGCCTGTATGCCCGGGACGGCGAGAACGCCAACAGCGCCCTGCTGGTGAACGTGCTGCCCGAGGACTTCGGCGGCGACGATCCCCTGGCCGGGGTGCGCTTCCAGCAAAAGTGGGAGCGGGCCGCCTTCGAGGCGGGGGGCGGGGACTACCGCGCCCCGGCCCAGAAGGTGGGGGATTTCCTGGCCAACCGCGACAGCGACGGACCCGGGAAGGTGACGCCCAGCTATCGCCCCGGTGTGGTGTGGGGGAGCCTGGAGGGCTGCCTGCCGGAATTTGTGACGGGGGCCATGCGCGAGGCGCTGCCGCTGCTGGATCGCAAGCTGAAGGGCTTCGCCCATCCCGATGCCGTGCTCACCGGCGTGGAGACCCGCTCGTCCTCGCCCGTGCGCATCGAGCGGGACAAGGGCTGCGTTTCCAATATCGCCGGCCTCTATCCCTGCGGCGAGGGCGCCGGTTACGCCGGCGGCATCATGTCCGCCGCTGTGGATGGAATCAGGTGTGCGGAAGCGGTTATGGGATTTTGAAAAACTGCCTTTTCGTCCCAAAGGAGAACAAAAATGAAACGGTTACTATGCCTTGTGCTGATGCTGGCAATGTGCGTGTTCAATGCCGCTGCCGAGGATGTTGTAGAAGTTGGGCAGAGTGAGGCGATCCCCTTCACCGAATCGGACGCCCCCTACGACGGGATATGGCAGCCCTTTGAAGACGGCTTCAGGCTGTATCTGCCCCGGGGTTGGGTTGCCATTGACATCACCGATGCCCAGCGGGAAGCGGGCCTGTTCTACCGGGCCGGCAGCGCCGACGGGGCGATGGACCTGGCCGTGGGCTACATGCGGGCAGGGAGCCTTGCGACTGTGGAGGACCTGGCCCGGGATTTTGAAGCGGTCGGCTTCTCAAACGTAGCCCGGCTGGACCTGAACGGCATCCCCGCCATAGGCTTTGATCGGCCGGGGGAGGACTATCGCGGCGTGGCCTTCTTCCACCCGGCCTACCCGGATTATGTGATGTACGTGTACCTTTCGCCCCTCGCGCCTACAGACGGGATACTGGCGCGGACCGGGGCGGCGCTGATGGCGTCCATAGGCCCCAGCCGGGTTTTGCAGGACATGTTAAAAAATAATTGACAACCATGCAGGAAAAACGCGAGCCATGCAGAATATTATTATCAGGGCGTTAAAAAAGGGTTGATTGGCGCGGCAGCGCCGCCCAGCGCCATAAAACACATAAAGGAGAGATGAACATGAAGTGTGTCTTTGTGGGCAAGGAAGTTGTCTCCGACAGCCTGAAGGCCAGGGCTGAAAAGAAGCTGAGCAAGTTGGATCGTTATTTTAATAAAGAGGCCGAGTCCATCATCCGCTTCCGCCAGCAGCGCGGCGGCAGGAATATCTGTGAGATCACCGTCAGCGTGGACGGATTGATCCTGCGCGCCGAGGAGAATTCCAATGATATGTACCTGTCCATTGACCGCGCCGTGGACAAGCTGGAGAGCCAGATTCGCCGCTATCGCACCAAGATGGGCAAGCACCTGCGCGATCCCAAGCCCGAAGCCCCCGAGGAGAAGGTGGAGCCCGTATATGAGGAGGCCAGCTACGACGTCGTGCGCGTGAAGAAGTTCAGCGTGAAGCCCATGGATGTGGACGACGCCATCACCCAGATGGAGCTGTTGGGCCACAACTTCTTCCTGTTTATGAACGCCGAGACCAATTCGATGTGCGTGCTGTACCGCCGCAACGACGGCAGCTACGGCCTGCTGGTGCCTGAAGCCTGATACTCCTCTCAGTTTAAACCAGCGATTCTGTGGGCATCTTTTCCGCCCTGACTGCGTCAAGCCTCCTTGACTTGCTGCCAGCAAGCCTGCGGAGTCTTTCCTTGCCAGGACGAAAAATCTGCTACACAGCTTTCGCTGTTTTAACCTGAGAGTAGTATGACAGCCTGTCATAAATAAAAGCGGCTCCCCCTAAAAAAGGGAGCCACTTTTTGTGCCAGGGTTTACCGCACGTACAGGTAGCACTTGTACTGGTTCCTGTAGTACCAGGTGTCGGAGTAGATGCTGTCGCGGTACAGCGTGCGATAGATGACTTTGTAAAGACCCTTGGGCGTACTGGAGGGCACGTTCCACTTCATGGTGTGGTAGCGATTGCCGGTGAAGTAGACAGCCCCGGTGGCGTACCTGCGCCCGGTGGCGTTCCTGTAGACGTTCACATCGTACTTGGCGCGATAGTAACCGGATTGCCTGTAGTAAGAACCGCTCTTCAGGTAGAATTTGAAGCTGGCGGTGCGGCCGCGCTTGACATACTGGGTCGTGGCGCTGCGAAGGCGGATGGTAGGGTAGGTGACGGCGAAAGCGGGGGCACTGATGCTGACGATCAGGACAAGCAGCAGGACAGCTGCAACCTTCTTCATGTTCCAATTCTCCTTTCCTATGGTCGTTGACAAACCGTACATAGAATATACCATTTCCGGGAGAAAATGTCCTTGATTTACCGCCAGTAAACCTGCGGAAAAGTGCCTTGAAATGAAGGCAAATCCGCTCGAAACTGCAACACTTCGACTTTAGAAACACACCCTAAATTTACTGATTTTTAATCATTTCCACAAACAAACGATGAATAAAGCTTTGTAATGGTATTGCGCATGAATAAAGCAGCGAGCGTGCAGCTACAGCCGGGCCAGCCCCGCGTCCACCAGCTTTTGCAGGCTCATCAGTATGCCCAGCTTTGCGTGGTACCAGGTCAGGCCGCCCTGGAAGTACACGGCGTAGGGTTCGCGAATGGGCCCGTCGGCGCTCAGCTCGATGGAGCTGCCCTGCACGAAGGCTCCGGCGGCCATGATCACGTCGTTGTCGTAGCCGGGCATGGGCCAGGGCTCGGGGATGACGTAGCTGTCCACCGGCGCGGCGGCCTGTATGCCGTGGCAGAACGCGCGCATGGCTTCGGGAGAGCCCAGCTCCATGGCCTGAATGATGTCGTGCCGGTCCTCGCTGCCGGAGGGGACGACCCTGAAGCCCAGGCGCTCATAGAGGTTGGCGGCAAAGATCGCGCCCTTCAGCGCGCCGGCAACCACCGTAGGGGCCATGAAAAGGCCCTGGTAGAAGGCGGGCATGATGCCCAGGTTCGCGCCCACCTCCTGGCCCAGGCCGGGGGCGCTGAGCCGGAAGGCGCAGCGGGACACGCACACGGCGCTGCCCACGATGTAGCCGCCGATGGGGGCCAGGCCGCCGCCGGGGTTCTTGATAAGGCTGCCTACCGTCATGTCCGCGCCTACGTCCGAGGGCTCGATGGTCTCCACAAATTCGCCGTAGCAGTTGTCTACCATCACGTTGAGGCCGGGCTTGATGGACTTGATGAACGCTATCAGCTCGCCGATCTGCCTGACCGAGAAGGTGGGACGGGTAGCGTAGCCCTTGCTGCGCTGGATCGTCACCAGCTTCGTGCGGTCGTTGATGGCGGCGCGAATGCCCTCCCAGTCGAAGCTGCCGTCCTCCAGCAGGTCCACCTGGCGGTAGGAGACGCCGTACTCCTTCAGCGAGCACTTCGACTCGCGGATGCCGATGACCTCCTCCAGCGTGTCGTAGGGCCGCCCTACGGGACTGAGAAGCTCGTCGCCGGGCAGCAGGTTGGCAGACAGTGCCACCGCCAGCGCGTGGGTGCCGCAGGTGATCTGGGGCCGCACCAGCGCCGCCTCGGTGTGAAACACGTCGGCGTAGACCTTCTCCAGCGTGTCCCGGCCCACGTCGTCGTAGCCGTAGCCGGTGGTGGCCGCGAAGCAGGGGGCGCTGACCCGGTTCTTCTGCATAGCGGCGATCACCTTTGCCTGGTTGTACTCCGCCACCGCGTCTACTTGCTCAAACCGCGCCCGCAGGCCCTCCAGAACCGCCTCTCCGAATTCATAAACCGCCGTGCTGACGCCCAGCGCGCCGTACATACCCTGTAATTCCATTGATGTTGCCTCGTTTCAATGATAGTGCCGACCTCTATGATAGCACTGCTGTTCAGAGAATGTCAAGGAATGGATGGCGGGGAAATTCTGATTTGTCGCTGGGGCGGCAAATCAGAATTTACAGAACAGCCGTCCACGGCGGAAAAACAGTAAAAAACCGCCCCAACGGATTGACAATCGGCGCTTCCTCTGCTATGATATATTCATTAAAGTATGTGGAGGAATTCAAAATGACGCATATCAAGACCATCGAAACCCGCAACCTGTGCGACAGCGCCAAGAATGGCGGCTGCGGCGAGTGCCAGACCTCCTGCCAGTCCGCTTGCAAGACCAGCTGCGGTATCGCCAACCAGCAGTGCGAGCAGAAGGCCGACAAGTAAGCACCATACAGCCAAACCGTGGCAGCACATGTAGGGGCGCCGTTGTGGCGCCCGCCCGGCACGAATGCGCTTCGTGTCATGCGGCGGGCGGCGCAACGCCGCCCCTACAATCGCATTATACGGCATTCATGGCATACAGGAGATAATCATGATACATCAATACAAGTTGGGCGGCTACAGCATCGTGCTGGACGTATGCTCCGGCTCGGTCCACGTGGTGGACGACGTGGCCTATGACATCATCGCCCTGATGGACGGCGGCTGTGACGATCGGGAAGCCATACTGGCGCGCATGGGGGAAAGGTACCCCGACCTGCCCACCGGGGAGATTGCTGAATGCATGGAACAGGTGCTCGCCCTTCGGGATGCCGGGAAGCTGTTCGCCCCGGACGTGTTCGAGCCCATGGCCGGGGAACTGAAAGAGCGCACCTCCGGGGTAGTCAAGGCCCTGTGCATGCACGTGGCCCACACCTGCAACCTGAACTGCGCCTACTGCTTTGCCAGCCAGGGCAAGTACCACGGCGAGCGGGCCGTGATGTCATTCGAGGTCGGCAAACAGGCGCTGGACTTCCTGGTGGCGCACTCCGGCACCCGCCGCAACCTGGAGGTGGACTTCTTCGGCGGCGAGCCGCTGATGAACTTCGACGTGGTCAAACGGCTGGTGGCCTACGCCCGTTCCATCGAAAAGGAGAGCGGCAAGCACTTCCGCTTCACGTTGACCACCAACGGCATGCTGGTGGACGACGACGTGATCAACTTCGCCAATCGGGAATGCCACAACGTGGTGCTGAGCCTGGACGGCCGCAAGGCGATCCACGACGCCTGCCGGGTGGACTATGCCGGCAACGGCAGCTGGGACAGGATCGTGCCGAAGTTCCAGCGGTTCGTTGAAAAGCGAGGCGGAAAGGGCTACTACATGCGGGGTACCTTCACCCATGCAAACCCGGACTTCCTGGAGGACATCAAAACCATGCTGGATCTGGGCTTTGACCAGCTGAGCATGGAGCCGGTGGTCTGCGCCGAGGGCGATCCCGCCGCGCTGACGGAGGCCGACCTGCCCGTGGTGCTGAAGCAGTACGAGGACCTGGCCCGGCTGATGATCGAGCGCCGCCGGGAGGGCCGCCCCTTCACCTTCTACCACTATATGATCGACCTCACCGGAGGCCCCTGCGTCTACAAGCGCATCTCCGGCTGTGGCAGCGGCACCGAGTACATGGCCGTCACCCCATGGGGCGACCTGTACCCCTGCCACCAGTTCGTGGGGGAGGAGCCGTTCAGGCTGGGCGACATATGGCATGGTGTCACGAACGACGCCGTCCAGGCCCGGTTTGCCGCCTGCAACGTCTACGCCCGCCCCGAGTGCCGGGAATGCTGGGCGCGGCTGTACTGCTCCGGGGGTTGCGCCGCAAATGCCTGGCACGCCACCGGCAGCGTCAACGGCGTGTACAAATACGGCTGTGAGCTTTTCAAGAAGCGCATGGAGTGCGCCATCATGGTGGAGATCGACCGTCAGTTTGGTGAGAGCGATGAATGATCGGGAAGACACTCCTTTCGTCAGCGCTTCGCGCTGCCACCTCTCTCAGGGAGGGAGGCAAACGCAAGGCTGCCCCCTCCTCGAGGGGACTGTCAGCCCCAGGCTGACTGGGGGAGTCACCACCCCGATCTGCGATTTCGTTCGCGACTACGCGGCGAAAGCACCCGTCCGGCTGCACATGCCCGGGCACAAGGGCGTCGGGCCGCTGGGGATCGAGGCGCTGGACATCACCGAGATCGACGGCGCGGACGAGCTGTACGCCCCCGAGGGCATCATCGCAGAGAGCGAGGCCAACGCCTCGGCGCTGTTCGGTGCGCCGACCTACTACACCGCAGGTGGCAGCAGCATGGCCATACGGGCCATGCTGTTGCTGGCGCTGGCGCACACCGGCGGGGTGGAGGACGCGACGGTGCTGGCGGGGCGCAACGCCCATCGGGCCTTTATCAGCGCGGCGGCGCTGCTGGGCTTCGGGGTGGAATGGCTGTGGCCGAAGGCCGGTGCGACCTACCACAGCTGCGATATCATCGCCCCCGACGTGGAAGCTGCCCTCGTAAAGCTGGGCGGGCGCTGCCAGGCGGTGTACCTGACCAGTCCGGACTATTTGGGCCATATCCAGGACATCGCCGCCATCGCTGACGCCTGCCATCGCCACGGCGCGTTGCTGCTGGTGGATGGGGCCCACGGGGCCTACCTGCGCTTCCTGCGCCCCTCCCGCCACCCGATGGACCTGGGCGCGGACCTGTGCTGCGCCTCCGCCCACAAGACCCTGCCCGCCCTCACCGGCGCGGCTTACCTGCACGTGGGTTCCGGTCTTGGCATCGACGACCGCCGGGTCAAATCGGCGCTGGCGCTGTTCGGCTCCTCCAGCCCTTCCTGGCTGATCCTGCAATCGCTGGACGCCTGCAACCCGTACCTTGAAACGCTGCCCGACTGTCTGGCGGCGTTCCTGCCGGAGCTGGCGGCGCTGAAGGAAAGGTTGAAGCGCCACGGCTACGCCCTGACCGGCGATGAGCCGATGAAGCTGACGATCAAGGCTCGGGAATACGGCGCCACCGGCGACGCGCTGGCGGAGGCGCTGATGGCGAAGAACATCTATGCCGAGTTCCACGACCCCGACTTCCTGACGCTGATGCCCACCCCCGCGAGTGCCGGGGACGACCTGCGTCGGCTGGAGGAAGCGCTGCTGGCCATCCCCCGGCGGGAACCCCTGCCCCGGGTCGCGCCGCCCTTCCGCGCCCCTGTTCGGGCCCTGTCCATCCGGGAGGCCGCCCTCGCGCCCCGGGAGACCTTGCCCCTGGCGCAATGCGAAGGCCGGGTGCTGGCCGAATCGGCCCTCAGCTGTCCCCCCTGCGTGCCCATCGCCGTGTGTGGCGAGGTCATAGACGCCGATACCATGGAGCGGCTGCGCTTTTACGGCATACGGGCGTGCGCGGTGGTGCAATGATTTCCTCGCCCCGACATTTGGGCGGGGAATTTGTATGATTTGGAGGGAAGGGCTTTTCATTTCGCCTCCGGGGTGCTATAATCAGGGCATGATATGGGTTGGGGGAGAATCCTCCATCCTTCAAGGAGGTGAATGTCCGATGGAAGGCCTGGGAAGCCTTTTGGCAGGGAATATTCCGGTTTTGCTGATGATGCTGGTGGGCGTGGTCCTGCTGGTGGTGGAGATGTACGTGCCGGGCTTCGGCGCGCCGGGAATCTCCGGCATCATACTGCTGGTGCTGGGCTTCGTGCTGCTGAAGCCGCCGCTGGCCGAGGGGCTGATACTGTTCGCCATACTGGCGGCGATACTGTGCGTGGCGCTTTCGGTTTGCCTGTATTCGGCATCGAAGGGGCGGCTGAGCCGGTCGAAGCTGGTGCTCAACGACGTGGCGGTATCCGCGAACGCCGCCGGGAACAACGACCTGAACTACTTCATTGGCCGCGAGGGCGTGACACATACGGACCTGCGGCCCGCGGGCATCGGCGAATTTGACGGCGTGAAGCTGAACGTGGTTTCCGACGGCGAATTTGTCGCCAAGGACAAGCCCATCCGCGTGCAGAGCGTGGAGGGCAACCGAATCGTGGTTCGTGAGATAACGGAAGGGAGATAATGTCATGAATATGAGCAACATCGTTTCCATCGCGATACCGGTCATCATCATTTTCTTGGTGATCGCGCTGTTCTCGCTGTTCCCGCTGGGCCTGTGGTTCTCGGCGCTGATGAGCGGCGTACACGTCAGCATCTTCAACCTGGTGGGCATGAAGTTCCGGCGTGTAAACCCCCGGCGCATCGTGCCGCCGATGATCAAGGCCCGCAAGGCCGGCATCAACGTTTCGATGAACGAGCTGGAAACGCTGTACCTGGCCGGCGGCAACGTGGACCGGGTGGTGGATGCGCTGATCGCGGCCCAGAGCGCCCAGATCCAGCTGACCTTTGAACAGTCCAAGGCCATCGACCTGGCCGGCCGCAACGTGCTGGAGGCCGTGAAAATGTCCGTCAACCCCAAGGTGATCGAGACCCCGGTCATCGCCGCCATCGCCAAGAATGGCATCGAGCTGCGGGCCAAGGCGCGGGTGACCGTGCGGGCCAACATCGATCGGCTGGTGGGCGGCGCCGGCGAGGAGACCATCATCGCCCGCGTCGGCGAGGGCATCGTCACCACCGTCGGCTCCTCCGAGAGCCACAAGGACGTGCTGGAAAACCCGGACCTGATCAGCCGCACCGTGCTGAACAAGGGCCTGGATGCCGGTACCGCGTTCGAGATCCTGTCCATTGACATCGCCGACGTGGATGTGGGCCGCAACGTGGGCGCGCAGCTGCAAATGGACCAGGCCGAGGCCGACCGGCGCATCGCCCAGGCGAAGGCAGAGGAGCGTCGCGCGATGGCTGTCGCCCACGAGCAGGAGATGAAGGCCAGCGTGCAGGAGATGCGCGCCAAGGTGGTCGAGGCTGAGGCCGAGGTGCCCCGGGCCATGGCGGCCGCCCTGCGCGAGGGCAAGTTGGGCGTGATGGACTACTACAACATGCAGAACGTCCAGTCTGACACGAAGATGCGCGAGGCCATCGCCGGCGAGGGCGCGGCCCCCGCGAAGGAAGAGAAGAAGTAATGATGCGCGGAGGGGGTGTATCCCCCTCCGGCCTGAGGGCGTGTTTCTAAAATCCCAGCGTCGCATTTGGCTGGAAACTTCGTTGCAGTTACGGCGTCTTTGCCTGCATTTCTGCGTTGGTTTTCCTTGGCTTGCCGCCAGCAAGCCTGCGGAGAATCGCCTTGAAATGAAGGCAAATCCACTCGAAACTGCAACACTTCGACATTAGAAACACACCCTAGAGCCTGACAGGAAGGGAGGCGGCTTTGTGGAAGTCATTGCGGTAATACTGTTCGTGGTACTGATGATCGCCAGTGCGGGCAGTAAGAACAAGAAGAAGGGCAGCGCCGCCGAAAAGCCCCGGACGAATGCCAACGCGCCTCGACAGACCTCGGCGTCCGCATCCAGGGCGGTTCAAAGGGTGCGGCCCGTGTCCCCGGCATCAGCCCTGGCAAAAAAATTCGACGCTGCCATAGAGGCGCTGGACAGGCAGCTGGAAAGCGCGGAGCAGGAGGTACACCGCCATTCGGAGCCGGTTGTGCAGGCGATGAACCGCCCGGCAGCCCAGGGCGCGTCGATGCTGGACGATCCGGATTGCGCAGGTGGAAGCATGCCCCACACCCATGCCGAGGGCCACAGTAGCCTGGCGGATGAGGATTGCGTGGGCGGCAGCATGGAGCACACCCACACCGAGGGCGTCAGCCGCGCCGCCCAGGCCCGCCGCATGGCCGCTATCGACGCCGCCGATAGCGCTGATGTGCTGCCGGAGGCCCTCGATGCCCGCGCCCTGCGCCGCGCCGTGGTGATGGCCGAGGTGCTGGGCAAGCCGAGGGCGTTGAGGAAATTCTGATTTGTCGCCCCGGCGACAAATCAGAACATATAAAGGAGACACAACATGATTCCCATCAAAACCCTGATCGCCGATGACGACGCGGGTATGCGCCTGGTGATGCGAAAGCTGGTGGAGCAGGCCGAGGGCTACGATTTGGTGGGCGAGGCATCGGATGGCGTGGAACTGATCCAGCTCTACGACGCGCAGCGGCCCGAGGTGGTGCTGTTGGACGTGGAGATGCCCGGGATGAGCGGCATCGACTGTGCCCGAGCCATACAGGACCGGGACCCCCGCACGGTGCTGGTGTTTGCCACGGCCCATGAGGAGTACATGGCGAGCGCCTTCGAGGTGTACGCCTTCGACTACCTGGTGAAGCCCTTTCGGGTGGAGCGGGCGATGGAAACCTTTCGCCGCATCCGCGAGCGCTTGCGGGGTGGGGAAGTAGAGGCTGTGGCCGTGCCCCGCACTCTGGAGGTCGAAGAGAGTCCCACGGTTGGACAGGTACCGAACGTCGGCTCCGTACCGAACGTCGGCCCCGTACCGAACGTCGGCCCCGTACCGAACGTCGGCCCCGTGCCTGGCCGCATGATGATCAAGCACCGGGAGGGCGTCAGCTTTGTGGACGTGCCCGACATCGCCATGGTGATGCGGGAGAACCGCGCCACCGTATTGCTGATGAAGGATGGTACGCGCTACGTGGTGCCCGACGGCATGGCTGAGCTGGACGAGCGCCTGCCGGACGAGATCTTCTTTCGCACCCACAAGAGCTACATCGTGAACCTGAACCTGATCGAATCCGTGCAGCCCTATGGCCGATGGACGTACATCGTCAAGCTGAAGGGCCTGAAGGAGGACGCGCTGATTACCCACGAGCGGTTTGAGGAACTGCAGAAGCGTTTTATGTGATTTTGGGTAACTGCCCAAGCAGAGGGAAATGTAGCGGCGGCGTCAACGTCGCTACTGTGGCGGCCTGGAGGCCGCCGCAATAGGTGATAATACTTGATTGGGAATGGAAGAGGCGATTATAACAAAGATCCTTCGACTCCGGCTACGCCTCCGCTCAGGATGACACCGAAAAAACTGTCATCCTGAGCGGAGCCGCGAAAGCGGCGAAGTCGAAGGATCTTTTATGCTGTCCGTCAATATACCCGATACGATCCTCTGCCCCGGGCCTTGACCAGGTAGAGGGCGCGGTCGGCTGCCTTGAACAGATCGTCAAAGCGCGCGCCGTGCTCCGGACACAGGGCGATGCCGACGGACAGGGAAACCTTTCCGGCCAGCGCGGATGTCTCGAAGGCGTGGCGCACCTGCTCCTGCAGGCGGTCCGCCAGCTGGCAGGCGTTTTCCGGCCCGGCGATGCTGCGCATGAATATGATGAACTCGTCCCCGCCAATGCGCCCGGCCACGTCCGCCGCGCGGCAATTGTTCTTGACAATGCGTCCCACCTCAGCCAGCACGCTGTCGCCCTCGGCGTGGCCGTAGTTGTCGTTGATTTCCTTGAAGCGGTCGGCGTCGATCATCAGCAGCGCGCTGTGCTCGCCCTCCTTTTGGTAGTTGGAGAGCATCATGCGGATCAGGTCCTGGGCGGCGCTCTTGTTCAGCAACCCGGTCAGCGCGTCGGTCTTGGCGCGCTTTTCCAGCTCCATCTTCAACAGCTGGTAGTCGGTGATGTTGTTGATCAGTGCGATGATGCCGCTGACGCGACCGTCCTCGTCATACACCGGGCGCTTGATCAGTTGCAGGAAGTCCTGAATGCCGTCTTCGTTTTCCTCGATGACGTATTCGGTGCCCTCGCCGGTTTCCAGGATGCGCCGGTCGGCCTCCATGGCCTTGCGGGCGTTTTCCTTGTCCTTGCGAATTTCCAGGTCGGTCTTGCCCCGAATGGTCCAGTTCGGGTCGCCCTCGGTGTCCAGGTGGTGCCATATCTGGGTGGAGAACACGTATTTGCCCTCGGTGTCCTTCAGGAAGATGCAGGAGGGCAGCTGCTTGAGCATCTTTTCCAGCTGGCCAAGCGACAGCGAGTCCTTGGCCCGGATGGCGTTGGCGATGCGCTTGTACACCAGCGGCTGAGGCGCATAGGCGGTGATCAGGTCGAAATAGCCGTGCTCGATGCAGTCCATGTCCTGGGACGTGGGCAGCTCGTCGGATATGGCGATCATCGGAATCAGCGAAAATGAGGTGTATTCCTTCATGCGCTCGGAGAGGATGAAGCCGCTTCGGCGGGCCACCGCCAGCTCGATCAGCACCGCCACGATGGCGCTGTGCTCTTCCCACAGAACGGCCATGCCTGCCTCCGGGGTGCTGACGCAGCGCACGTCGTAGGCCGGGGAGAGCATCTTGGTGAAGGTCTCCACAATGTCAGGCTGTTCCGCGATCAGTAATATGCCGTTCATATGCTCATGGCCTCGGTTCCTGTCGACTTGGATTGGATGCAATACCCTTTGCCTATTATAGCACTGCCGGCGCAAATTGACAAGGGAGACAAATTCTGATTTATCGAGCTGGTGCTCAGTGATTAGGGAATAGGGATTAGGAATAGCTGCCGCGCTCCAAAGGGCTAACTTACCGGGGAGTATCGGGGG
>CADBVG010000027.1:0-47896 GCA_902798105.1 uncultured Eubacteriales bacterium | reverse complement strand
GCCCGGAAATCGCTTGCGATTTCAGGCAAATCTGAGGAGGATGTATTGAAGGGGGACCTGTCCCCCTTCAAACGGGCGTCAGCCCGATAAATCAGAATTGTCCTCCTCCAAAAAGTACCGGGGGCGTTGAGCGGACGCCCCCGGCAGGCGGTTCAGTATGAATATCAGTGGAACATCTCCTTGGACATGTTGTCCACTTCCCGGGCGACCGCCTCGTATACGCCGGGATAGGTACTGATGGGCAGGCCCTGGGAGGTGCAGGGGATGAAGTAGTGGGTGCCGCAGGATTCGCAGGCCTTGCGCACCTGCTTGGCCACCTCTTCCTCGGTCCAGCCCTCGTAATCCACGGTGGCGCTGTCGATGCCACCCATGAAGGTGATCTGGCCGCCGTACTGCTTGATCAGGCTGGGAATGTCGTTGGTGCGCATCACGCCCTGCCACACGTCGATGCCCATGTCGATCATGTCAGGCACCAGGGTGGCGGCGTAGCTGTCGGAATGGTGCACGATCAGCTGCACGCCGTGGTCCTTGTAGTACTTGTAGATCTTCATGTAGGCGGGCTTGATGAATTCGCGGAACATGTCGGGGGACAGGAAGGTGGAAATCTGGCTGCCCCAGTCGTCGTGGTGAAACAGGCCCTCGGGCTTCATGTACTTGCAAACCTCGGCGGCGTAGTCCAGCTCGAACTGGGTGATGCAGTCGATCAGCTCGTGCATCTCGTCCGGGGCCTCGTAGAAGGCCATCAGGCAGTTCTGGATCTCCATCAGGTAGTGGCACTGTTCGAACACGCCGGGGGCGAAGTAGGCGCAGACAAACTGCTCGTTGCGGTCCACCTTTTCGGCCATCTCGATGAAGGGCTCCCACTCCTCGGCGTCATATTTGACGCGGGGCACCTTCACGTATTTCTGCCACTCCTCGATGTCCTTGATGACGATCTTCTCCGGGGTGTGCACCGGGAACGCGCCCGGGGTGCCTTTGGGCCAGGATTTGGTGATGCCCCAGGCGTTGACCACGTTCAGCTCACCCGGCTTGGGATTGGGGTTGCGCTTTCCGAAGGGGGAGCCCATCACCAGGCCCAGGGCCTCGTAGCCGTTGACGAAGCGGTCCGGATGGCCGCCCACCTTCATGGTTTCGATCATATTTTGGCGCTTGGTCAGCATTTTGTTTCCTCCTTGTCTGTTATTGACAACCTGCATTTACATTCCAAGGGGAACGGCGGTCAATGCCACCGTTCCCGTTAATATTGAAGCAATGGGGATGCGCCTGCCGGTTATGCGTTCCTGGCGTCGATCTCCCTCTGGGCCTTGTCGACAACATCCTTGGTGATCTTGAAGCCGAAGACCAGCAGCAGCGCGCCCACCGCGCAGAAAATGGCGGGCACCAGGCCGAAGGCCACGGTCATGCCCTGGCGGGCAGCGCCCTCGAGCGCCACGTCAGCTTTCCAGCCAACGGAGGCCAGCACCGCGGCGACGATGGTGCCGCGCAGGAACACGGCCACCTTCAGGGGCAGGTTCTGCAGGCCCATGATCCAGCCGGCAGCGTTCTTGCCGGTCTTCCAGGTGGTGTAGGTCACGGTGTCGGCGTAGAGCGCCGGGGAGGATGCGAAGGCTACGCCGTAGAAGAACTGGGCGCAGGTCATGAACACGATGACCATGGTGGGGTTCGTGTATCCGATGTATATCAGGAACAGGAACAGCGCCATGCCGACGTAGGAGATGATCGTGATGGTGCGGGCAGGCATTACCTTGACCCAGTAGCGCACCACATACGCGCCCACCATGGCGGCCAGCGCGATGCACAGCGCGTAGGGCACCATCAGGCCGGGGTTGCCGGCGGCGTCGCGGAAGTAGTAGATGGCGGAGGCGGCGGTGACGAACTTCACGCACCACTTGGCCAGGTCGGCCAGCATCAGTATGATCAGCTGGGGGTTCTGGAACAGGGACTTGAACATGTCGCCGATGGAGATCTTGTTCTGCTGGGCCGTCTTGGCGTGGCTCGCATCCTCGATCTCCTCATAGCCCTCGGTCATCTTGAAGTGGGCGAAGTAGCCCAGCACCATGACCCAGCCCAGCACGAACGCCGCGCCGGCCCACTGGTTCTTTTCGCCGATGATGCCGCCCAGCACGGTGGCGAAGGGCAGGCCGGCGTAGGACCAAATCAGGCCGCCGATGTTGTTCCAGGTGGCGCGGGAGGAGGACAGGGTGGCCTTGTCCTCGGGGGTCTTGCCCACGACGGACACCAGCGTGGCATTGGCCACATAGCCGATGTTCCAGATCACGTGGGACACGACGGCGGCGATGATGATGATGATCGCCGACAGCCATTCATTGTCGCTGATGCGGATGAACTGGAAGGTGTAGATGAAGGGCACGATCCAGGGCGTCAGGATCAGCCAGGAGCGATAGCGGCCCCACTTCTTGGCCTTGGTGCCGTTCAGTATGCCGCCGTAGATCCAGCTCAGGCAGGCATCGATGATGCTGAACACCGAGTTGATGACGCCGGCCACGGCGGGAGCGAAGTTGGCGAAGTTCGTCAGGAACGTCATGAAGTAGAAGGTTTCGACGTTGCTCATCAGCACGAAGCCGGCGTCGCCAACGCCGAAGAAGTTCCGAAGCGCCGAGCTGAGGCCCTTCTTCTGAGGCTGTCCCTTGTTCTGACTCATGGATAATTCCTCCCCATCTTGTTATTGTGTTGTGCGGTTCTATATATTCTGATTTATCGGGCTGACGCCCGTTTGAAGGGGGACAGGTCCCCCTTCAATACATCCTCCTCAGATTTGCCTGAAATCGCAAGCGATTTCCGGGCGAGCGGCGCTGCACCTCAAATCTTCGATTTGAGCTGCCAGCGGTTTTCCGCAAAGCGGAAAACTTGGAAACCCAAAGGGTTTCCAANNNCCCCCGATACTCCCCGGTAAGTTAGCCCTTTGGAGCGCGGCAGCTATTCCTAATCCCTATTCCCTAATCACTGAGCACCAGCTCGATAAATCAGAATTTACGATACCAATTCCTTGGCCTTCTGGGCGGCGGAGGCGGCGTCCTCGGTGTAGGCGTCGGCGCCGATCTTGTCGGCGAATTCCTGGGTGATGGGCGCGCCGCCCACCATGACCTTCACCTTGCCGCGCCAGGGCTGCTGGTTGATGGCGGCCACGGTCTGCTCCAGGGCCGGCATCGTGGTGGTCAGCAGCGCCGAGCAGCCGATGATCTTCGTGTCGGGGTTCTCGTCATAGGCCGACAGGAAGCGCTCGATGGGCACGTCCACGCCCAGGTCGATGACCTCGAAGCCGGCGGACTCGATCATCATGATGACCAGGTTCTTGCCGATGTCGTGCAGGTCGCCCGCCACGGTGCCCATGATCATCTTGCCCATGCTGCCCACGCTGCCGTCGGACAGCAGCGGCTTGAGGACGTCCACGCCCTTCTTCATGGCCTTCGCGGCCACCAGCATCTCGGGCACGAAGATCTCGTTCTTCGAGAAGCGCTCGCCGACTACGCTCATGGCGTCGATCATGGTGTTCAGGATGTCCTTCGGGGCCAGGCCCGCGTCCAGCGCCTCCTGGACCACGCCCGGCGTCTTCTTTGCCTTGCCTGCGATGACGATATCCGCCACGTCCTGCAATGTTGCCATAGTTGTATCCCCCTTTTTATGAAATGATTGGTTGGGGCCGCGTCGCTCAACCGCGCCCTGTTGCTCTATGGCCGCGCCCGGTCTGGTACCCCAAACGCAGTCAAACCGTGAGGGCATATGCCCTCACGGATAAAGCCATGTCAACATCCCAGCAGCATACATGCCCCGGGAATCAGTATCGCCACCAGCATTGCCACGACGATGGAGGCGGGTATGCCGGTCTTGACCATGTCGCCAAAGCTGTAGTAGTTGAATTTATAGGTGAACATCGGCACCGCGTCGGTGGGCAGCACGAAGGTGACCGCCGACCAGAAGGACACCAGTATGGCCGCGCCCGCCGGGTTGATGTTCGCCAGCATTGCCAGCTCCACGATGGGTACCACCGCCAAGCCCGCCACCGCGGGGCCGGAGGGAATGAGGATGTGGATGCAGCACACCAGGAACGAGATCAGCAGGAAGATGGCAAAGGGAGGCCAGCCCGTCGCGCCGCCCAGGGTGACGGTGATCAGCCACTTTGCCGCGCCGGTGGCCAGCGTGGCGTCGGCCAACGCGCCCACCGAGCCCACCATGAAGGTGGCGTCCCAGCCGCCCTTCTGGGAGTATTCCTGCCAGCTGAGCACCTCGATACCGGGGAACATGAACAGGCAGGTGCCCATCAGCGCCACGCAGGTGGTGTTGAGCACCGGCACCCAGCTCGAGGCGATCCACGCCACGAACATGGCGGCGATTACGGCAAGGGCCTTCACTTCCCGGGTGGTCAGGGGGCCAGCGCCGTTGACCATCTTCTCGGCCTCGGCCAAAGCCTCGTCGGAGATGTTCTCGGGCTTGTGGACGAAGGTGATCCACAGCGATACCAGCACGATCACCAGCAGGCCGATGGGATAGCCCTGGATCATCCACTTCAGGAACGTCACGGGCCGGCCGATCTCGGCCAGGTAATTCATGGCGATGATGTTGGTGGGGCCGCCGGCGGGGGTCATGTAGCCGCCCACCACTGAGGCCGCCGGTATGGCGATCATCAGGCATTTGCCCAAATTGGAGGTGCCCGGCTTCGGGTCGCCGTTGGCCTTCAAAACCGCCAGCCCAAGTGACGCGAACAGCGCGCAGGTGGGGATGTTGGACATGATCGACGACAGCAGCGCCGTACCGATGCCGAAGCCCACCACCAGCTTCCGGGGCGATTTCTTCGCCCATTTCATAATCATGCCCGCGATGCGGGTGGGGATGGTGGTGGAGGCCATGGCCGTGGTGATGGACATGGTTCCTACCATGAAGAAGAACACCGAGCCGCCGAAGCCCTTGAACATGTCGTTCGGCGACAGGATCTTCATGAATACCAGCAGCGTGGCCATGAAGATGCCGGTGACCGCCATGTTCATGGTCTCCGTCACCCAAAGCACGATGGAAGCGAGTATGATGCCGAAGGACTGCATGCCCGGGCGGGTCAGGCCCTCGGGACACGGCAGGAAGCTGGAGAGCAGTATCAATGCCGCGGCGATGAGCAGGTACAGGGCCTTCCGTTGGCTCTTCATGGCGTCCAACCTTCTTCCGAATATAACTGTACATTAACATTTTAACGAATTTGCCTTCTTTGTCAATCCGCGATTTGCGGAAATTTTACATTGACATTGCTACACATTGTAGTATACTTGTGTCAATGACAGAAAACATGGGGGGATGGCCGTGCATTACACCGTGCCCATCGTGGTAGAAAAGGTGCTGGCGATGCTGGATGTACAGCCGCTGGCGCTGCACTATGCCCAAAACTGCGACGTGAACGGTTTTTCCACGGTCTATCGCGAGCGTGGGCGGCAGGACATGATCTGGCTCCAGGACAATTCCGGGGGTGCCCATCCCTACACCCGGTGTCGGGCGACGCATTGCATCTACATACCCTCCCGGGCGGAGGAGGCGGGCGGGCTGCCCGAGTGTAACGGGGAACGGTCGCTGATCGTGCTGCCCCGGTCGGTGTCCCTGCGGCGGCTGTTGACGGTCATGGAAGCCTGCTTCGGCTTCTACAACGACTGGGGCGACGCGCTGCTGGACGTGCTGCGCCGGGGCGGGGACTGGTACGCGCTGCTGGAAGAAGGCCACAGGGTGTTGAACAACCCGATGATCATCTATAATCGCAGCATGCGCATACTGGCCTACACCATGAATGACGGCACCGACGACGCCATCTGGACCGATACTGTGCGGGATGGCGTGGCCCGGGTGGATTCCCAGCGCCAGGGCGAGGAGTTGATGAGCTTTTTGGCCGAGGTGGAGCGCCACGACGCCCCCTTCCGCCATCAAGGCGAGGGCATGAGCGCGCCTTTCTGGTCCGCGCCGGTACTGGTGGACGGCCGTCGCCGGGGCATGGTGAACGTGGTGGAGGAGCACCACCCCCTCAGCCGGGGCGACCGCGACCTGCTGCGCTTCTTCTCGGAATTTGTGGCCATACGGATGGCCTCGGCGGGCTTTGGCGCGCCGGTGCCCGACGCCGTACCCCGCCAGCTGATGCTGGACCTGCTGGCAGGGGACATTGCCTCCCGGGACCACTTGAACACGCGACTGATCGCCGTGGATTGGCGGGCAGGGGAATGGTTTCGCTTCGTCAGCTTCCGGGCGGCGCTGCCGGTGTTGGCGGGGGAGCAGTGGAAGAGCGCCTACGACCGGCTGGCGGCACTGTCGCTGGACGGGCTGAGCTGCCTGATCGACCTGGAGGACCCACGCATCTGCCTGCTGCTTACCGGGAAGGATCCCGAAGCCTTCGCCCGGTCGCTGGAGCTCCTCGGTCCCTTTTGCGCCATGAACCACCTGCGGGCCGGGGTCAGCGAGCCATACTGCGATTTGTTGCAAACGCGCCGGTACTATCGCCAGGCCGAGGCGGCGCTGGAGCTGGGGGAGGGAAGCGTCTGCGATCATGCCGCTGTGCGCTACGGGCGAATGCTCCGGCACCTGCGGGCCCACCCCTATCAGGAGGACCTGGCCCACCCCGCCATGGCGCGACTGTCGGCCATGGACGACGCGGAAGGCACCGAGTACATCGCCACCCTGCGCGCGTTGATCCAGCACGCCTTTAATCAGATGGAAACCGCCAACGCCCTGGGTATCCACCGCACCACGCTGGCCTATCGCCTGCGGCGTATGCAGGAGATGACCGGACTGGACCTGAACGATGCCAAGCAGATGTTCCATGTGGCGGTATCGCTGAAGCTTATGGAGTGAAATTCTGATTTATCGAGCTGTTGCTCGATAAATCAGAATTGAGTGATTAGTGGCTAGTGGCTAGTGACTAGTGGTGGTACAAATCCCTACGGGATTTNNNAAAGAAATCCGCAAGGATTTCATCATTCACTAGCCACTGATCACTAGCCACTAGCCACTCAAATTCTGATTTGTCGCTCCGCGACAAATCAGAATTTACCCATACAACCCAGGAGGTTACCTATGTACGAAACTCTGAACCAACCGATCCCGGATCTGTCGGAATACCTCTCCCGTATCGGGCTGTCCGTAGCGCCTTCCGTTACCTTTGCAGGCCTGAACGCTCTCATCTGGGCGCACCAGACCCACATCCCCTTTGAGGACCTGAACACCAGCTGGCTGCATATACCGGTGAGCCTGGAAATTCCCGACCTCTACGACAAGGTGGTGGTCCGCCGCCGAGGCGGGTATTGCTATGAGCTGAACGCGCTGTTTACCCGGCTGCTTCTGGACCTTGGCTTCGACGCCCGCTCGGTGTTTTGCCGGGTGGTGCGGGGGCGGGACTTCCTGCCGCCCTGCGCCCATCGGGCCGTGGTGGTGGCGCTTGGAGGGAAGCTGTACTTCTGCGACGTGGGTTTCGGCGGCCCCATGCCCGCCGGGGCGCTGGAGATCGCTGACGGCGTCGGGCGGGACGTGCGGGGCGAGTACTTCCGCATTGACCGCTTCGACGACTACTGGTGGACCGTCTCCCGGATTACCTCCACCGGCGCGCGGGAGGCCGTGCTCCAGTTCAATACCTTCCCCCAGACGCCCCAGGAGTTCATCGCCGCCAACATGAAGAGCGCCATAGACCCGGAATCCATATTCGTCAAAAATGTGCTGGTGAACCTGCGCACCGCAGACGGCGCCCTGTCCGTCACCGACGATGTGTTCACGGTTCGTCGCAACGGCGCGACCCGGACGGAGCGCATCCGGGACGACCAGGCCCTGCGCGGGATTTTGAAGGAATACTTTGGCATCGGGGGCCTGCAAGAGGCATGAAGACATCAATATGCTGTAACAGCACAACCTTTTTTCGTCACTTTGCGGATTGCGACGGCGTGAAGGGCATGTTAAACTAAACTATGGGCATCTGCCTTACAATACTATTGCGAGGGGGATATATATGAAGAAGCTGATTTCAATCCTTTTGGTTTTCGCCATGCTGGCGATGGGCTCTGCGCTGGCGGAGGGCGAGCGGGTCACCGCCAAGGGCGTGGGCCAGGGCATCGACGGCGATGTGGTGGTGCAGGTGGAGGCCGACGCCACCACCATCTACAGTGTCGAGGTGCTGGAGCAGAACGAGACAGAGGGCATCGGCACCGTGGCGGTGGAGAAGCTGCCGGGGGCCATCGTCGCGGCCAACAGCATCGCCGTGGACGCCATCGCCGGCGCGACGGTGACCAGCAATGCCATCAAGGACGCCATCCGGCAGGCGCTGACCGATTCCGGCATCGACCCCGCGCCCTTCGAGGTCGCGGCCGAAGCCGCCGCCCCGGCGGAGAAGACCGCCGAGACCCTGGACTGCGATGTGGTAATCGTCGGCGCGGGCGGCGCGGGCCTGACCGCCGCCGTGCGGGCCACCCAGGCTGGCGCGAAGGTGCTGGTGCTGGAAAAGATGCCCTTCGTAGGCGGCAACAGCCTGAAGGCCTCCGGCGGCATGAACTGCGCCGACACCAAGTTCCAGGCGGCCCTGGACATCACCGACAGCGGCGTGCCGGAGTTCATCGAGGACACCATGAACGGCGGCCATGGCATCAACGACCTGGCCCTGGTCACCACCATGGCCGAGAATTCCGCCGAAGCCGTGGAATGGCTGGAGAGCATCGGCGCGCCCCTGCCCAAGGTGGCAGCCACCGGTGGCACCGTGCACAAGTACCTGCACAGCCCCGAGGACGGCAGCCCTGTGGGCGCGTACCTCGTCGCCAAGCTCAGCGAGGAGGCCGAGCGCAACGGCATCGAGATCCTGCTGAATACCACCGCCACTGAGATTATCATGGCTGACGGCGTGGCGGTGGGCGTAAAGGCCAGCGACGCCGAGCACGACTACACCATCAACGCCAGGGCCGTGGTGCTGGCCTCCGGCGGCTTCGGCGCGAACTTCGAACTGATGTGCTCCTTTAACCCCAGCCTTGCCAACGCCGTGACCACCAACCACCCCGGCGCCACCGGCGACGGCATACTGATGGCCGAGGCCGTGGGCGCTGCCACCGTGGACATGGAGCAGATCCAACTGCACCCCACCGTGTACCAGGCCACCAGTATGCTGGTTTCCGAGAAGATGCGCTCCCTGGGCGCGATCCTGGTCAACCAGGATGGCGTGCGCTTCACCAACGACCTGGCTACCCGCGACGCCGTGTCCAACGCCGAGCTCCAGCAGCCCGGGGGCTATGCCTGGATCATATTCGACCAGAACCTGGTGGACAACAACAAGTCCGCGGCCCAGTACATCGAACAGGGCATGGCCGTGACCGGCGCGACCTATGAGGAACTGGCCAAGGCCATGGACGTGGACGCGGAGGCATTCGTCAAGACCATGGAGACCTGGAACCAGGCCGTGGCCGACGGCGAGGATAAGGAGTTCGGCCGAAACAACGGCATGGACGCCGACCTGTCCACCGCGCCGTTCTACGCCATCCAGATCGCTCCCGGCATCCATCACACCATGGGCGGCGTGAAGATCGACACCGCCACCCGGGTCATCGACACCGCGGGCAAGGTGATTCCCGCCCTCTACGCCGCGGGCGAGGTCACCGGCGGCGTCCACGGCGGCAACCGCATCGGCGGCAACGCCGTGTGCGACTTCGTGGTCTTCGGCCGCATCGCCGGCGCCAACGCTGCCGACTGTGCCGCCGCCGGGGCCCTGCAGCCCGCTGCGTAAAGGCAACTGTTCCTCCACTCAAAAGGCCGCCCGGACGGGCGGCCTTTTGAGTGGAGGAACAGGGGTTTGAAACAGCAAGTGCCTGTAGCGGCGGCGCCTGCGCCGCCATGGCATTTCAATCGTCAAAAGAGCGATAGCGGCCCAGGGGGCCGCGCCACTCAAATTCTGATTTGCCGCGTAGCGATAAATCAGAATTTATCCCCGCTTGTAAATCCCCGCCATACGTGGTACAATACCTCCATAACAATCAAACTCAAAGGAGAAACGCCTATGATCTTAAAATCCACTGCCGAACAGGTCCTGGCCGCGGCGCTGAGGACCGGCGGCGACTTTGCCGAGCTGTTCTGCGAGGACCGGCGCAGCGGCGGTATGGGGCTGGTGGACGGCCATGTGGAGAGCGCCTCCACCGTGCGCAGGCACGGCGCGGGCATCCGCGTATACAACGGCCTGAACAGCGTCTACGTGCACACCAACGATACCAGCCTGTCCGGCCTGCTTTCCGCTGCGAACAAGGCCGCGGACGCGGTCAGCGGCACGGGGGCGGTGGGGGACATCCACCTGACCCGGGCCGTGGCGGCGAATATCCACCCGATCCAGGCCCTGCCCATGGACGTGGCCGGCGCCCGCAAGGCGAAGCTGCTGCGGGATATGGACCTGGCCGCCCGGGCGGTGTCGCCGGAGATCCGCCAGGTGAGGGCGAACCTGATCTATTGGGACAGCGACGTGCAGATTGCCAACAGCGAGGGGCTGTTTACCGGCGACCGGCGCGTCTATACCCGCGTGGCCTGCTCGGCGGTGGCCGAGGGCGGCGGAGAGAGCCAGTCCGGCAGCGCGTCCCCCGGGGCCATGATGGGCTTTGAGCTGTTCGAGGGCCGCGTGGACGTGGCAGAGCAGGCCCGCATCGCGGCCAATCGGGCCGTGACCATGCTCCACGCCGAGCCCTGCCCCGCGGGGGTCATGCCCGTGGTAATCGACGGCGGCTTCGGCGGTGTGATCTTCCATGAGGCCTGCGGCCATTCCCTGGAGGCCCAGGCGGTGGCCTTCGGCAATTCCGAGTTCGCGGGCAAGCTGGGCCAGCGCATCGCCTCGCCCATCGTTACCGCCGTGGACGACGGCACCATTCCCGGCGAGTGGGGCAGCCTGAACATCGATGACGAGGGTACGCCCACCACCCGGTTGGTGCTGATCAAGGATGGCGTGCTGGTGAACTACATGGTGGACCGGCTGAACGGGCGGCGCATGAATATGCCCATGACCGGCTCCAGCCGCCGCCAGGACTACACCTTCGCCCCGACCTCCCGGATGCGCAACACCTATATCGCCGCCGGCAGCGACGACGAGGCAGAAATCATCGCCACCTGCGGCGACGGCCTGTACGCCAAATCCATGGGCGGCGGAAGCGTGAACCCCGTCACCGGCGAATTCAACTTTGCCGTGGCCGAGGGCTGGCTGATCCGGGACGGCAAGGTTGACAGGCCCGTGAGGGGCGCGACCCTGATCGGCAAGGGCGCGGAGGTCCTGAAAAAGATCGACCGCGTGGGCGGCAATATGTGGATGGCCCAGGGCATGTGTGGGGCCTCCAGCGGCTCGATTCCCACCAATGTGGGCCAGCCGATGATTCGCGTGACCGACATGACGGTGGGAGGTCGATGAGCATGGACAGGAACGAATTCATCAACAGACTCTTTGAGACTGCCCGCCGGAAGGCGGGGGATGTCCCGGATTTTGCCTGCGAGGCCTGCTTTGGCAGCAGCGAGAGCTTCGAAGTGCAGGTGAAGAACGGCGAAATCTACCAATATAACGTGTCCGAGGGCGGCGGCCTGGGCTTCCGGGCGTTGTTGGGCGGCAAAATGGGCTATGCCTCCACCCAGATTTTGGATGAGGACGCCATCGACATGCTGGTGGACGGCGCGCTGGAAAATGCCGCCGTGGTGGAGAGCAAGGACAGACAATTCCTGTTCGGTGGCAGCGAGCGCTACCCCGAGTTGAAGCTGTATGAGCCGCGGTTGGATGAAATCGACGCGGCGCAGAAGATTGAAATGGCCCGGAAGCTGGAAAAGCTGACCCTGGCCCAGGATGAGCGCATCGCCCAGGTGGAGGACTGCGCCCTGTTCTCGGAGAAGGCCGAGAGCGCCATCGTCAACACCCTGGGGCTGAATGTGTCCACGAGGGGCAACCTGCTGGGCGGCTATGTGTCCGCCGTGGCGCGGGATGGCGAGAAGGTGAACACAGGCTTCAAACTGTTTTTTACAATGAATCCCGATGAAATCGACCTGGAAAAGGTCGCCCGTCAGGCCGCGCAGGAGGCACTGTCCGGCCTCGAGGCCAAACAGGCTCCCTCCGGCGTCTACCGCACGCTGCTTCGCAGCGATGTGGCCGGTTCGCTGTTGGCCACCTTCTCGGGCCTGTTCTCCGCGGACAATGCCCAGCGCGGGCTATCCCGACTGAAGGGGCGCGAAGGAGAGGCCGTCGCCGCGAGCTGCGTGACGCTGATGGACGATCCCCATCGCCCGGGCAGCGCTTCCTCGACGCCTTTTGACGGCGAGGGTGTGGCCACCGCGCCAAAGGCGGTCATCAAGGATGGCAGGCTGACCACGCTGCTGCACAACCTGAAAACCGCCCACAAGCAGGGCGTGACCACCACCGCCAACGCCTCCCGGCCCGGCTACGCCTCGCCCGTGGGCGTCGCGCCGACCAACTTTTACTTTGAGCCCACCGACGCGGATTTCGACGCCATGCTGGAAAAGCTGGGCGACGGCCTGCTGATTACCGATTTGCAGGGCATGCACGCCGGGGCCAACCCCATCACCGGCGATTTCTCGCTGGCGGCCAAGGGTTTCATGGTGAAGGGCGGCAAGCTCGCCGAGGCCGTCAATCAGATTACCGTGGCGGGCAACTTCTACGACCTGCTTATGGGCATCGAAGCCGTGGGCGGCGATTTGGAATTCCATGCCCCCGGGGACAGCTGCTTCGGCAGCCCCAGTTTGCTGGTGGAAAAGCTGAGCGTGGCAGGGGCGTGAAACTCTGATTTATCGAGCAGGGCTCGATAAATCAGAATTCACCGGTCACGATTTTGCCCACATATTCTCGGACGGGTGCCCTTGCCTGTCATGTATCCTGGACTTATAATGACAGCACATATTATGGGATACATGGGAGGAATCGACAATGAAGTACCGCTGGATCGCGCGGATCGTGGCGCTGGCGCTGCTGATGGCGTCCTTGACGGGCTATGCGGGCGTCGCCGAAGGCTTCGGCCAGACGCCATCCACGAGCGTGAAGTTGGGCAGGGGAGAAACCTGCAAGTTCGATATCTCGACCATAGCGGCGGCCGCAGGCCAAACGCTGAAATACAGGAGCAACAATACCAAGGTGGCCACAGTGGCTGCCGACGGCACCATCACTGCGCTGCGCAAGGGCAAGGCCACCATCGGCGTGGGTTATGACAGCACCCTGCTGGGCGTGTGCCACGTCACGGTGGTCAACAGCCCTAAGCGGGTGAAGCTGTCCGAGGTCAGCACCGTGCTGTCGGTGGGCGACGTGAAAACGCTGGCAACGCGGCTGTCCGACGGCAGCGCATCAGCCCTGACCTTCACCAGCAGCAACGAGAAGGTGGCCACGGTGGACGGCGACGGCAATGTGACCGCCATCGCGGGCGGCAAGGCCACCATCACTGTCAAAACCTACAACGACAGGACTGCCGAGTGCGCCGTCTATGTGCTGGGCGGCAAGGCGCCCACCACGCTGAGCCTGAACGTGCCCGTGGTGGACATCCAGGTGGGCGAGACCTTCAAACTGTCGCCCAGCGTGGACGCGGGCAGCGATGCCTTCTACAAGTACGCCTCCCAGAACCGCAGGATCGCGACGGTGAACGCCGAGGGCATGATCACCGGCGTGCGCAGGGGCAGCACCAGTGTGGCGGTCAGGACCCACAACGGCCTGATCCAGGCGGTGGAGGTCAACGTCAAAGCCCGACTGAAGGACGTCTACGGCAGCCTGACCAACGACCCCGCCACCTATGCGCTGTACGCCCAAAAGCTGGGCCTGGAGCGGGATGAGGACGCGCCCGCCGGCACGGTGGCGTGCCGGGACGGCGAGCTGGTCCTGAGCATGACCTCGTCCAGTTGCACGGTGGCCGTCGCTGCCATCCTGAATCCCAGGTACTGCATTGAGGGCATCGACACCGCCATGACGCCCGAGGTTGCCGCGGCGAAGCTGATCGCCAACGGTTGGGCCCTGACCGGCAACAAGACCAGCGACGGCGTGGAACAGCGGGCTTTTACCCGGGCTGGCGACGAGACCCGCTTCATCGCCATCGCCACTGCCGATGGCGCGACCATTCAGGGCATACTTGCACAGTGGAACTGGTGATAAAACAGAATTCCTTCCCCGACAATCCAATACCGACAAAGGTGGTTTTTTGAATGATACATGTGGACAACGCCATATGGCTTCTGATGGAGAAGGATCCGTGGTTGGGGCCCCACGCCGGGGACATACGGATGCATCTTGATCGCTACAACGACACGCGCTGGCACCTGGCCGGCGACGGCAGCATCGTCGACTTCGCTAACGGCCATCACTACTTCGGCTTCCATCGCACCGACACTGGCTGGGTGTTCCGGGACTGGCTGCCAGGTGCGGACGCCGTGTGGCTGAAGGGTGATTTCAACGACTGGGAACCCTACGACCATCCGCTGACCAGCATCGGTAACGGCGTGTGGGAGATCGAGCTGGAGGGCGCGGACGCCCTGAAGCACGGCCAGTTCGTCAAGCTGATGGTGGGCCGACAGGGCAATGCCTTTGAGCGCATTCCCGCCTGGATCACCCGCTGTGTGCTGGATGAGAGCACCATGACCCTCTGCGGCCAGATCTGGCAGCCCGACGAGCCCTTCCAGTGGACCGACGGGGATTACTACGGCGTGCGCCGCCCCGAGGCCCCGATGATCTACGAGGCCCACATCGGCATGGCCCAGGAGGAACCCCGGGTGGGCACATACCGGGAGTTCGCCGACGAGACCCTGGACTGGATCAAGTACGCCGGCTACAATACCATCCAGCTGATGGCCATACAGGAGCACCCGTACTACGCCTCCTTCGGCTACCAGGTGACCAACTTCTTTGCGCCTTCCTATCGATATGGCACGCCGGAGGACCTGAAATACCTGATCAACAAGGCCCACAGCATGGGCATTTCGGTGCTGCTGGACGTGGTGCACAGCCATGCCTGTCCCAATGAGGGCGAAGGCCTGAACATGCTGGACGGCACCGACGACCAGTATTTCCTGTACGGCGGCCGGGGCTGGCACGAGGCTTGGAAGACCCGGGTGTTCGACTACGGCAAGTACGAGGTGATCCACTACCTGCTGTCCAACCTGAAGTACTGGCAGGAGGAGTTCCACTTCGACGGCTTCCGATTCGACGGCGTCACCAGCATGATGTACGAGAACCATGGCATGGACGCCTTCGACAATTACAACAAGTATTTCTCGATGAATACCAATGTGGACGGCCGCGTGTACCTGATGCTGGCCAATGAGATGATCCACGAATACAACGACAAGGCCGTGACCGTGTGCGAGGACATGAGCGGCTTCCCGGGCATGTGCCTGCCCCTGGACTGCGGCGGCGTCGGCTTCGATTACCGGCTGGCCATGGGCGTGCCGGACATGTGGATCAAGCTGGTGAAGGACCAGATGCAGGAAGACTGGAACATGCACTACATCTGGCACGAGATGACCAGCTGTCGCCCCGGCGAGATGGCGATCTCCTACGCCGAATCCCACGACCAGGCGCTGGTGGGCGACAAGTCGCTGATCTTCCGCATGGCCGACGCGGAGATGTACACCGGCATGATGAAGGACTACCACAGCCCCAGCATGGACCGGGCCATCGACATGCACAAGCTGATCCGGTTTTTGACCTGCGCCACGGCCCCCAACGGCTACCTGAACTTCATTGGCAATGAGTTCGGCCACCCCGAGTGGGTGGATTTCCCCCGGGAGGGCAACAACTGGAGCTACCACTACGCCCGCCGCCAGTGGTCGCTGGTGAAGAGCCCGGACTACAAGTACGAGTGGCTGGCCAACTTCGACCGGGCCATGACCTTCCATATCAATACCTACCACATCCACACCTCCGGCCCCGCCGAGAACCTGTGGCTGGACAACGACAGGAAGCTGGTCATATTCGCCAGGGGCGGCATGCTGTACGCCTTCAACCTGCACCCTTCCTGGTCCCAGGAGGACGTGTTTGTCAACTGCCGACTGACCGGGCCCGGGGGCTATCGCGTGGTTTTTTCCAGTGATGACGAGCCCTACGGCGGCCAGTCCCGCATCAGCACTGAGACCATCTATCACCCCGAGGATACGGAGTTCGGATTCGGCTTCAGGCTTTACCTGCCCTGCCGCACCGCCGTGGCGCTGGAAAAGGTGGAGTGGTAACCGATTAATCAACTGCAAAACAGGTTTCCATGTTGCGGAAGCCTGTTTTGCGGTTTTTGGGAGCTTCCGCTGACAATTTGGACCCCTGCTATTGCTTTTTGAGCCACCAGCGTTTATAATGAACAATGTCACAAGCAAATGACGACAGACGCTGAGAACAGAGAAATTGGAGGCTTATGGAAATGAAACTGACTGGCCTGAACCGGCAGCAGGTGGAGGAGAGCCGCCGCAAAAACGGTTCGAACAACCTGACCCAGATTCCGCCGGACCCGCTGTGGAAAAAGGTACTCGAGGGCTTCAAGGATCCGATGATCATGATCCTGCTGGTGGCCCTGGCCGTGCAGGTGGTGCTGTGGCTGATGCACAAGGCCGAGTGGTACGAGCCGGTTTGCGTGCTCATCGCGATCCTGTTGGCCAACGGCGTGGCTTCCTTCTCCGAGCACAGCCAGGAGGGTAAGGCAAGCCTTCTGAAGGCCGAGGAAGCGTCCAAGGAAATGACGAAGGTGCTCCGCGACGGCCAGCTGCACGAGATCCACGTATCCGAGGTGGTCGTGGGCGACATCATCTACCTCCAGGCCGGCGACAAGCTGCCCGCCGACGGCGAGATCGTCGAAGGCGAGGTCATGGTGGACCAGGCCGCCCTGAACGGCGAGACCGAGGAGGCCCCCAAGCGCCCCAACCCCGAGGGCGAGGCCTATGACATCAAGGACCTGTTGAACACCCACTACGCCTACCGTGGCACCGTGGTGTGCGGCGGCGAGGGCTATCTGGAGGTCAAGGTCGTCGGTGACAAGACCCTGTTCGGCGAGCTGGCACTGGAGGTCCAAGAGGACACCCGCCAGACGCCCCTGCAGGTGAAGCTGGCCAAGCTGGCCAAGCAGATATCCACCTTCGGCTACATCGGCGCCATCGCCATCATCATCGGCGTGATCCTGGTCAACGTCATCTCCGGCAAGGTGGAGCCCACCTTCGCCAGCTGGGCCACGCTGATCATCGAAGCGGTGACCGTGGCCGTGACCATCATCATCTGCGCGGTGCCCGAGGGCCTGCCCATGCTGACCAGCATACTGCTGTCCTTCCAGAGCATCCGCATGATCAAGGATAATGTGCTGGTGCGAAAGATCAACGGCCTGGAGACTGCCGGCAGCCTGTCGGTGCTGTTCACCGACAAGACCGGCACCATCACCGAGGGTCGCCTGTCCGTGGTGGAGCTGGCCCTGGGTAACCAGCGCATCTTCACCAAGCTGAACGAGCTGCCCCCTGCCATGCAGGCGGACGTGGTCACCGGCATCGGCATCAACAACTCCGCCACCGTTTCCGGCAATGAAATCCTCGGCGGCAACAGCACCGACCGGGCCATGATGGCCTTCCTGCTGGGCGAGAACGCCGTGGCGAACATGAGCAAGGAGGAGGTCATCTCCTTCAACCCCTTCAACTCCACCAAGAAGATGTCCGACGTGACCGTCACCCGAAACGGGAAGTCCGTCACCTACCTGAAGGGCGCGCCGGAGCGCATCATCGAGCGTTGCGATTACTTCATCGACGAGACCGGCGCGGTGCGGCCCCTGGACCACGATACCCAGTCCGCGCTGCTGACCTACATGGACGCCCAGGCGGGCCGCTCCATGCGCCTGCTGGGCGTGGCCAAGACCGAGGGCGACCCCGAGGGCAACGGCTTGACCCTGGTGTGCGTATTGTCCATCCGTGACAACGTGCGTAAGGAGGTCATTCCCGCCATTAAGGAGGTCCAGGACGCGGGCATCCAGGTGGTCATGGTGACCGGCGACCGCAAGGAGACCGCCGTGGCCATTGCCCGGGAGGCCGGCCTGCTGCGCGAGCCCTCCGACGTGGCCATGACCTCTGCCGAGATGGCCCTGAAGAGTGACGACGAGCTGAAGCAGCTGCTGCCCAACCTGCGGGTGGTGGCCCGCGCGCTGCCCACCGACAAGAGCCGCCTGGTGCGCTGCGCCCAGGAGCTGAACCTGGTGGTGGGCATGACCGGCGACGGCGTGAACGATTCGCCCGCCCTGAAGAAGGCCGACGTGGGCTTCGCCATGGGCTCTGGCACTGAGGTGGCCAAGGAGGCCGGCGACATCACCATACTGGATGACAACTTCACCTCCATCGACAAGGCCATACTTTACGGCCGCACGATGTTCAAGTCCATCCGCAAGTTCCTGATCTTCCAGCTGACCGTCAACGTGGCCGCGGTGCTGACCTGCTTCCTGGCCCCGTTCTTCGGCGAGAACCAGATCCTGACGGTCGTCCAGCTGCTGCTGATCAACCTGGCCATGGACACCCTCGCCGCCATCGCCTTCGGCTCCGAGCCGGCGCTGAAGGAGTATATGAAGGAAAAGCCGATTCCCCGCGATGCCTCCATCGTGTCCAAGCCGATGCTGATCGAGGTCATCATCTCGGCGCTGTACATCACCGCCGCCTGCCTGTGCATCCGCTTCGTGCCGGCCATACAGGGCCTGATCGGTGTGACGGCGACGACCTATCCCGGCGTGGACCCGCTGAGCATCGTGCTCAACTCCGCGGTGTTCGCCACCTTCATGATGGCCATCACCTTCAACGGCTTTAACGCCCGCACCGAGCACACCAATGTGTTTGAGAACATCGGCCGCAACCGCAACTTCCTGATCGTCATGGGCGTGATCTTCCTGGCCCAGTTCATATTCGTCACCATCGGCGGCGAGGTGCTGAGCGTGCATGCCCTGACGGCCACCACCTGGCTGGTCTGCGCGGTGATCGCCTTCCTGGTGATCCCCATCGACGTGCTCCGCAAGGTGGTCATGAACAAGAAGTAACTTACAGGTTCTGTAGCGGCGGCCCCTGGGCCGCCACAGGGACATGCTAAAAAACGACAAAACGCAAAGGAGGAACAACCATGGCAATCAATCTTACCAAGGGCCAGAAGGTCAGCCTGAACAAGGGCGTGAAGCTGGCGCTCGTAGGCCTGGGCTGGGACACCAACCGCTACAGCGGCGGCTATGATTTCGACCTGGACGCCTGCGCCTTCCTGCTGGGCGCGAACGGCAAGGTGCGCAAGGATGAGGACTTCGTCTTCTACGGCAACCTCCAGGACCCCAGCGGGGCCGTGACCCACACCGGCGACAGTCTGGCGGGCGGTTCCGGCGGCGACGATGAAACTCTGTTCATCGACTTCACCAAGGTGCCCGCCGACGTGGAGAAGATCGCCATCACCGTGACCATCTACGAGGCCCAGGAGCGCCGCCAGAACTTTGGCCAGGTCTCCAACGCCTATGTGCGCGTCGCCCGCCGTGCCGGCGAGCAGGACACCGTGGGCATCGAGGAGTTGCGCTACGACCTCGGCGAGGACTTCTCCATCGAAACTGCGCTGGTGGTATGCGAGATCTACCGCAGTGGCGGCGACTGGAAGTTCAACGCCGTAGGCGCCGGCTACCAGGGCGGCCTGTACGCGCTGTGCAAGAACTACGGCGTGAACGTCTGACGAAGTGAACAACGGCGGGGACAGGGCAACCTGTCCCCTTTTGCAGATGAGAACCAAGCGATGGGTCGATGTGAAATGAGAAATGAGGAATGAGGAATGATGGTGCAAATCCTCCGGATTTGTTTTGATTAAAGGCGTCAAGGAATCACGGAAACGCCGCTATCCTGTTTGAAAATAAAAAGAAATCCGACAGGATTTCCTCCAGAATTCCTCATTCCTCATTCCTAATTCCTGATTGACCCGAAGGAGGCCCCCATGAACAATCGCCCGAAATTCAAAATCACCTTCAACTCCCCCGCGGTCCTCGTCTTCGCGCTGGCCTGTGTGGCGGTGCAGGTGTTGAACGTGGCGACCCATGGCGCCAGCAATCGGCTGCTGTTCAGCACCTACCGCGCCAGCCTCGCCAATCCGCTGACCTGGCTGCGGTGCGTGACCCATGTGCTGGGCCACGCGGACTGGGGCCACCTGCTGAACAACATGATGCTGCTGCTGATCCTCGGCCCGATGCTGGAGGAGAAGTACGGGTCGAAGAACATCGTCTTTGTCATGTTGGCCACGGCCATCGCCACGGCGGTGCTGAATATGGTCTTTTTCCCCAACGTGGCACTGCTGGGGGCCAGCGGCATCGTGTTCGCCATGGTGCTGCTCTCGTCCATCACCAGCACCGACGGCCACACCATACCATTGACGTTTATACTTGTTGCGGTGCTCTACATCGGCCAGCAGGTCTACGAGGGACTGTTCGTGGCGGACAACATCTCCCAGCTGGGCCACATCGTGGGCGGTCTGGTGGGTTCGGTGCTGGGCTTCGTGATGAACCGGAACAACATGTCGCGCTACCAGAGGTAAAGCCATGCAGGAACGATCGACACTGACCAACTTCGACGATTTCGCGCTGCCCCTGTCCCGCCGGACGCCCGCCGGGGCGTTCATGGCGCGGGTGTGCGCCTGGTCGGCCCGGGTGGGGGAGGGCGTCTGGCGCTTTCACGAGATGGCCCGCCAGTGGGGCATGATCATCGAGAGCCGTATCCCCAACCCCGACGACACCCAGACCGGCTACATGATGCAGGTGCTGGGCGCGGACTTTGAGCCCACCGCCGCCTTTGCCGAAACCGCCCTCGAACGCTGGATGCCCCGGATGAGCGCTGCCAACCGACATGCCTTTGCCAAAGCCCTGGAGCAGCAGTATGGCGAGCTGACCCGCAGGGGCAAGCCTGCGGGGGTGCTGAAAAACCTGTACATCAAGCTGATGTGCTGGCTGTACTACCGCTTTGAGCGGTTGATGCCCCTGCTCGGCCGGGACGACCTGCCCAAGCTGCTGTACTTCAGCGAGGCGATCACCGCCCACGAGCTGACGATGCTGGCCATGCTGCGGGACATGGGCACCGACGTGCTGATGGTGTTGACCGGCGGGGATGAAGCCTACCTGCGGGTGGACGTCGAATCGAAGTGGAGCCAGCTGTATACCGAAGCGGGCATGGGCCCGTTCCCGGAGGAATTCACGCTGAAATCGTTTCGAAAGGAGATGGCGGCGACCACATTGCCCGCCTCCCAAACGGTGAATCGCAATACCTCCGCAGGGGCGGCGATGCGCCGCCCGCCCGAGCCCCAACCAGCGCCCCGCAAACCCCCCGTAGGAGCGGCGATGCGCCGTCCGCCCGAAACGCCGCAAGCGCCTCAACCGGGACCGACCAACCGCATCAATACCCCGTCGCGCCCCACCCCTGTCCGCGCCGAGAACTACTTCGCTCCGCCCGCCTGGGACATCTGTACCAACGCATGGATGGTCGAGCCGGACTTTGCCCAGCTGTTGACGCCCCCGGCTTCCCGGGGGGACGAAGCGAAGCTGCTGTACAACGGCTTCATACGCCTGCGGGGTGTGCGGGACCGGCTGGAATATCTGAACAATCTGCACCGCTTCTACCAGCAGATGATGGCCGCGAACCGGAAGACGGTGGCCATCGACGGCCCCCTGCCAAAGCCCGAGCCGGAGGAATTGAACGCCATCCGCCGCCGCAGCCGCTACGCTTCGGCGGAGGAGATGATCGTGGATCTCGCGGGCAACCTGCCCGCGGACGCCTCTGACGCGCTGCAACGGCTGATGCAGCGGGCGTTCACGCAGGTCATTCGCCTCGCCGAAAAGGACCAGCCCAACCCCAATCGTCTGCTGACGGCGGCGGTGGTGCTGCTATGCCGCATACGGCGCTGGCATGGCCCGCTGCTTAGGGGCTGGAAGCCGGGGGAGGCGCCCGTGTTCATACTGATGGGCGGCTGCGCCGACGCCGACGACGCGCTGTACGTGCGCTGGCTGGCCCGTATGCCGGTGGACGTGCTGCTGCCGGTGCCGAATCTGGAAAAGCCCTGTGTCCTCGCGGACGATTTGCTGCTTGAGCTGACTGGCGATGAATCGCTGGAGGCGGCAAAATTCCCACGGGACGACGCCACCCTGCGCCTGAGCACCATGGCGGCCAGTGCCGAGAAGGATCTGGACGCGCTGCTGTACGCCGATTCCGGCCTTTACCGCAACCGCCAGTTCGCTCACGCAAATGCTGTCACCCTGCGCACCACCTGGGACGAGCTGTTCATCCTATGGGACCAGGAGCTGCGCTATCGCCCCGGGTTCAGCGCCGATGGGGCGAGTGTGAACATGCCGGTGCTGTACGTCAAGGTGTCCGGCGTCGAGGGCGGCAGGCTGCCGGCCTACTGGCAGAAGGTGCGCCAGCTGGCAGATGACGACGCGCTGTACGTGCGCCAGCTGCCCATGCCCGACACTCAGGCAGGGGGCAATTTCCAGGCGCTGGCCCAGAGATACCTGAAGAACGACCGGATTGACAGGGAGGGGCTGAAGCGGGATCGCCGCTATCCCTTCGGTTTGCTTCGGGACGAATTGCAGGCGCACATCTTTGACAAGCTCCAGCTGATGCTGGACCGCCGCATCGTCAGGGGCACCTTCGTCAACGGCACCGAGTACACCGTGCTGGCCACGGCGCTGGGCATGGGGAAGGCGCTGCTGCGGATGCTGCAAGCCTTCGACTTCACCCGCAAAAGCCCCAAGGTGGTGGCCGTGGACGCGAAGGAGGGCGGCGCGACGCTCCAGGACGCCATACTGCTGACACTGCTGAATTTGCTGGGGTTCGACGTGGCGCTGTTCGTGCCCACCGGCTACCAGACCATCGAGCGATTCCTGGCGGATAACCTGCCGGTGGAGCACCAGATCGGGGAATATGTCTACGACCTGACGCCGCCCGAGCTGGACGCCATTCCCCAGCCCAGGCCGACCAGCTGGTTTGACAGATTGTTCAGAAGGGAGAATTAGGCTGCGTGTCGTGTTGTGCCTTTTGCAGCGTTGTTCCATGCGCTGCGCACAGGTCCTTCACTTCGCTCAGGATGACAACCGATGCGCGACGTTGTCATCCTGAGCGAAGCGGAGCGGAGTCGAAGAATCTGCGCTTGCCGTCAGACAATACCCAGGAAGGGAGAGCTGAACCATGCCCCTGAATCTTGACGCCCCCGCCCAGGCGATGCAACCCACGCTGACGCTGGAGCCGGTGGGGGAAAAGCCCTACGACATCCTGGAGGATCGGGACAGGACGGTAGCCCAGCTGGTGGATTCCGACGAGATCGACCGGCTCACCAGCCAGATCGACATCAGCGACATGACCACCATCGTCACCTTCGGCGCGAAGACCGTGGAGGAGATCTCGAAGGCGTCGGACGTGGTGCTGCGCAGCATGAACCTGGGCCAGATGGACCAGTCCAGCCAAATGCTGGAGTCGCTGGCGCGCATCATGTCGAAGTTCGACATTGATGAATTCAGGGACAGCCCGAAGCTGTTCGGGCGGCTGCTGGGCAACGTGCGCGGCCAGCTGGAGAAGGTCCTCAACAAGTACAACACCATGGGCGACGAGGTGGACAGGATCTATGTGCAGTTGAAGGGCTACGAGGCCGAGATCAAGCGCTCCAACCAGAAGCTGGAGCAGATGTTCCAGGCCAACGTGCAGTATTTCCATGACCTGGAGAAGTATATTGTGGCCGGGGACCAGGGCTGCAAGGAGATTGAGGACTACATGGCCCAGCGCAAGGCCGAGATGGAGCGCACCGGCGACCAGTCCATCTCCTTCGAGTTGCAAACCCTGGAGCAGGCAAAGACCATGCTGGAACAGCGTACACTGGACCTGCGCACCGCCGAGGCCGTGGCCCTGCAATCAATTCCGATGCTCAAGGCTATGCAGTACAACAACATGAACCTGGTACGCAAGATCAATTCGGCGTTTATCATCACACTGCCCGTGTTCAAGCAGGCGTTGGCCCAGGCCATCATGTTAAAGCGCCAAAAGCTGCAATCCGACGCCCTGTCGATGTTGGAACGCCGCACCAATGAAATGCTCCTGAAGAACGCCCGCAACACCGCGGAGCAGACGAAGGCCACCGCCAGACTGGCGGGAACGCCGTCGATCCAGGCCGAGACTCTGGAAAAGAGCTGGAAGACCATCGTCGGCGGCATCGAGGAGACCCGGAAGCTGCAACAATCCGCCCAGGACCAGCGCCATCAGGACCAGGTCAAGCTTGAAAACATCCGCAGGGATTTCATGGCGAAGTACAACGCCCACTGACCGCTCAAAGGAGGTAAGACATATGGCAGTAGAACTGAAGAAGGGACAGAAGGTCAACCTGAAGAAGAAGGTGCCCATCGGGGAAATCCTGATCAACCTGAATTGGGATCAGCCGAAAAAGCGCTTTTTGTTCAGTCCCCGCCCCATCGACCTGGACCTGGGCTGCCTGTACGAGTTGAAAAACGGCCGCAAGGGCACCGTGCAGGCCCTGGGCAATGCCTTCGGCCACCTGGATCATGAACCCTGGATGGCTTTGGACGGCGACGACCGCACCGGTGCGTCCTCGGTGGGCGAGAACCTGCGCATCAATGGCGCGAAGATCCCCGAGATCCAGCGGGTGCTGGTGTACACCTTCATCTATGAGGGCGCGGCCGACTGGCAGACCGCCAACGGCGTGGTCACGCTGCGCTACCCTGGCAACGAGGACATCATCGTGCGCATGGACGAGTACAATAACGCCCGCCGCATGTGTGCCATCGCGCTGCTGGAGAACAACGGCGACGACGGCTTCAGCGTGGAAAAGCAGGTGACCTTCTTCGACGGCCATCCCCAGATGGACAAGGCCTATAACTGGGGCCTGCGCTGGGTGCCGGGGCGGAAGTAACGGCTTCATTAGAAAGTGGATGGTCGGACGGGAAAATTCTGATTTATCGAGCGGGGCTCGATAAATCAGAATTTGTATGCGCCAGAAAAAATAAAAATCGGAGGACTTTTATCCAATGAGATCGTTTATGTATACCGTCAAGGCCCCCGTGGGCATGCACGCCCGCCACGCCGGCCTGCTGGTGCAGGAGGCCAAGAAGTATGACTCCAGCGTCACCATGTCCCTCGGGGAGCGCTCCGCTGACGCCAAGCGCATCCTCGGCCTGATGGGCCTGGGCGTCAAGCAGGGCGATTTGGTGAAGCTGACCGTGGAGGGCGAGGACGAGGACACCGCCGCCCTGAAGCTGAAGGCTTTTTTGTGGGAGAATTTTTAGGCGCATCGACTTGAAATGACAAGATCCTTCGCGGCCTTCAGGACGGCTTCAGCGCACAGCGAAGGGTCTTGCACTGTTTTATCGAACACATTTTGACGTTACTAGGGCGTGTTTCTAAAATCCCAGCGTCTCATTTGGCTGGAAACTCCTTGACTTGCCGCCAGCAAGCCTGCGAAATTTGCAGGCGCGCCTGACGGAAAATTCACTCGCCAGCCAACCACCCTTATTATGCGGTATTTCCTTAGCATATAGAATCTTTTCATTGGTTTAATGCCGTTGGACTGTGAATAGAACATTTTGACAGAATAAATCTGATTCAAGGCCGAAAAACGGGACACTCCAGCGCCCCGAATCATCTTCGCGGGCGTTTTTTCAGACACATTCCGCTGTATACTTTCACCATGGAGCGCGGAAAACCCTCCGCGCATGCACGATGGGGGAGGTACAGCCTATATGTTCAGGATCATCTATTTGGTATTCATATGGAAGCGGAGCATCTTTGGATTTTGGTACAGAGCGCCGAAACTCCGTACGGCACACGTGGATCGCGCCGCTGCCAAACGCTTGGGCCGCCTGTTCACCTTCGAGGACATGATGGGCGTATCCCGGGCGGCCCAGTGAGGTGGCTGCCATGGACAAGCTGCAAGCGTGGCTGCGCCGCATCCAGCAGCCGCCCCGCCGCGAGGTGGCCAACCTGGAATACTGGTTCCTGCTGGCGGAGACGCGCATCGCCCAGGAGGCGGCCATGCCGCCGGAGCGCCCCGCAGAGGATAGCGCATGGGAAAACGAAAGCAAAACCCCGCGCCGAAACGCGGGGTAAGGAAATGGCTGCCCGATCACAGGCAGCCATGTTCCATCTGATTACATCAGCACATCCATCCAGATATCGTCATACAGATAGGCCACGTCGGAGATGTCCACATAGTATTCACAGCGGGCGACCATCTCGTCGGTGGGGTTCATGGCGGTGGAGGCCAGCTCCTCCTCGCTCAGGCCTTCGACCACCTGCTTGATGGGAGAACTGTAGTAGATGTATTCCATGTTCTTCTGGGCGATGTCGGGGCGGCACATGAAGTTGATGAAGCACTCCGCCGCTTCCTTGTTCTGGCACACCTTGGGGATGCACATGCCGTCCACCCAGATGTTGCTGCCCTCTTCGGGAATGACGTAGGCCAGCTTGTCGTTCTTCTCCATGGCGTACAGGGCGTCGCCGGAGTACATCACGGCCATGGCGGCCTCGTTGCCGGCCATCATATCCTTGGCCTGGTCCAGGATGTAGCCGGCCACCACGCCGGAATCCCGTTGGGCCATCAGCCATTCGCCGGCGGCGGCCAGCTCGTCCGGGTCGTGGCTGTTCATGGAATAGCCCAGGGTCTTCAGCGCCAGGCCCACGGTGTCGCGCACGGAGTCCATCATGTAGATCTTCTTGTCGGCGTACTTCGCGTCCAGCAGCGCGGTCCAGCTGGTGATGGGCTCGTCCACCATTTCGGTGTTGTACACGATGCCCAGGGTGCCCCACATGTAGGGGATGGAGTGGGCGTTGTTGGGATCGTAGACGGGGTTCAGCAGGTTGGGCAGCACGTTGGCCATGTTGGGGATGTTGTCCAGGTTCAGCTCGGCCAGCAGGTCCTCCTTGATCAGGCGCTCGATCATATACTCGGAGGGGAACACCACGTCGTAGACCTCCGCGCCGGTGGACAGGCGGGTGTACATGTCCTCGTTCTGGGAGAAGTTTACGTAGTTCACTTTGATGCCGGTCTCCTCCTCGAAGATGCCCAGCACGTCAGGATCGATGTAGTCGTACCAGTTGTACACCTTGATCTCGGTGCCCGCGAAGGGCTTGTCGGCCTCGGCCAGTGCGGCGAGGGGCAGTGCGGCGACCAGCAGGGCGACCAGCAGAACGATGGCAATTTTCTTCATGTGTTTCTCCTCCAGTGTGGTAGTGGTATCTATATGCAAACCCCGCGGGGGATTTGTCACAGCTCTTCCAGCTTGGTGCGGCGGTTGATCAGCACCAGCAGCAACAGTATCGTCACGAACATCAGCGTGGACAGCGCGTACATCGTGGGTTTCACGCCCAGCTTGGTGGAGCTGTACACGATCCGGGACAGGTTCGGGTACATGTCCGAGGACGTGAAATAGGAGATCACGAAGTCGTCCAGCGACATGGTGAAGGCCAGCAGCGCGCCGGTGAATATGCCGGGCATGATCTCGGGGATGATAACCTTGTACAGTGCCTTGATCGGGTGACAGCCCAGGTCCAGCGCCGCCTCGTAGAGGTTGGGGTTCATCTGGCGCAGCTTCGGCATCACCGAGAACAGCACGTAGGGAATGTCAAAGGCGATGTGGGCCATGATCATCGTCCACTTGCCCAGGGGCACATGGGCGAATATGAACATCAGCATCAGCGACACGCCGGTGACGATGTCCGGGGTGGTCATGGGCAGGTAGGACACGTTGATCAGGACGTTGGCCATGCCGGTGTTCATGCTGTGGATGCCGATGGCACCCAGCGTGCCGATGACGGTGGAGACCACCGTGGCGATCACGGCGACCTCCAGCGTGGTCTTCAGCGCGCCCAGGATTACCGGGTCGTGGAACAGCTGCACGTACCAGTCCAGCGTGAAGCCGGTCCACTGGCTGCGGGACACCGAGGCGTTGAAGCTCAGCGCGATCATCACCAGTATCGGCGCGTACAGGAATATCAGCACCAGGGTCATCCATACGGTGCGGAACACATGGGGCTTCTTCTTTTCCATTACCACATTCCGCCCCCTTCGCTGTCCGGGTCCACCTTGCGCAGGAAGCCGATGGAGATCAGTATCAGCACCAGCATCATCAGCGAGAACGAGCTGCCGATGTTCCAGCGGTTCGGGTTCGAGGACTGGTTGAAGATATAGTCGATCAAATCGCCCGCCAAACGCAGCTTGCCGCTCGACAACAGCGTGGAGATGGCGAAGGAGGTGACCGCCGGCATGAAGACCATCGTCACGCCGGACACGATGCCCGGTACCGACAGGGGGATCACCACCCGGGTCATCACCCGCAGGGGGTTGCAGCCCAGGTCCTCGGCGGCCTCGATCACGGAGTAGTCCATCTTTTTCAATACCGTGTAGATGGGCAGCACCATGAAGGGCAGGTAGTTGTACACCAGGCCCATCAGCACCGCGCCCTCGGTGCCGATCACCTTGATGGGCCCCAGGCCGATGGCCTGCAGCGCGGCGTTCAATACGCCGTTGTCGTCCAGCAGGGTCATCATGGCGTAGGTGCGCAGCAGCAGGTTCATCCACATGGGCAGCAGGATCAGCACCACCAGGCTTTGGGCGTTGTTGAAGCCCCGGCCTGCCAGGAACCAGGCCGTCGGGTAGCCGATCACCAGGCACAGCGCCGTGCAGTACAGCGCCAGCTTAAGGCTGCGCAGTATGATGCCCAGGTAGCGGGGCTTGGAAAATTCCTGGAAATTGGCCAGGGTGAAGTGGCCCTCCGGCGTGGTAAAGGCGTACCAGCAGACGAACAACAGCGGCACCACGGCGAACAGCAGCATCCACAGCGCGTAGGGCGCGGCGTACCAGGAGCGCTTCATGGCCTCGCCTCCTCGCCCTTATCCGGGTTCACGCGCTCGTTGTAGGGCACGTGGTCCATCTCGGTCCGGTGCATGATGTGGATGTTGTAGGGCACGATGGTCATGCCCACGCGGGTGCCCACGGGCTGCATGGTGGTGGACTGCACCTTCCACTTGTAATCGCCGGAGATGATGATCATCTCGTAGTGCACGCCCTTGAAGATCACGCTCTCCACTACGCCAGTGAGCATGCCCACGTCCTCGCCCACCAGCATGATGTCCTCTGGGCGGACAACCACGTCCACGGGCGCGTTTTGGTCGAAGCCCTCGTCCACGCACTGGAACTCAGTGTTGGAGAAGAGCACCAGGTCGTCCTTGAGCATCACGCCGGGGATGATGTTGCTCTCGCCGATGAAATCGGCCACGAAGGCGTTCTTCGGCTCGTCGTAGATGCCCTTGGGGTCGCCGATCTGCTGGATGCGCCCGCCGTTCATGACGGCGATGGTGTCCGACATGGTCAGCGCCTCCTCCTGGTCGTGGGTGACGTAGATGAAGGTGATACCCAGCTGCTGCTGCATGGCCTTCAGTTCAAGCTGCATTTCCTTGCGCAGCTTCAGGTCCAGCGCGCCCAGGGGCTCGTCCAGCAGCAGTACCTCGGGCTCGTTTACCAGCGCCCGGGCGATGGCGATGCGCTGCTGCTGGCCGCCGGACAGGGCGTTGACGGAACGCTTTTCATAGCCCTCCATCTTCACCAGCTTCAGCATCCGGTTCACCCGGCGGGCGATCTCTTCCTTCATTTCCTTTTTGGAATGCACGCCCAGCTGCTCCGGGGTCTTCAGGTTCAGGCCGAAGGCGATGTTGTCGAACACGTTCAGGTGGCTGAACAGCGCGTACTTCTGGAACACCGTGTTGATGCGGCGCTTGTAGGGGGGAATGCCCGTCATGTCCTTGCCCTCGAACAGCACCTCGCCCGAGGACGGCATGTCAAATCCGCCGATGATGCGCAGCAGCGTGGTCTTGCCGCAGCCGGAGGGCCCCAGCAGCGTGATGAATTCGCACTTGCGGATGTACAGGTGGACGTCGTGCAGCACCTCGGTGTCGCCGAACTGCTTGCAGACCCCCTTCAACTCTATCAGGCGCATATCCTGGATCATATTTCATTCCTCATTTCAAAAACTCGGCGGCGTCGATACCCAAAGCACCCTGCAAACGCCCTTCCCGGCGTTCACCAGCTTGTGGGGGGCGGTGGGGCGGAAGTAGAAGCTCTCGTCCTTGCGCACCCGTTCGGTCCGGTCGCCCAGCACGATTTTGATCGTGCCCGCCAGCACGTAGCCGAACTCCTCCCCCTCGTGGGGGTCGTCCTCGGTGGTCTCGCCGCCGGGGGCCATCTCCACCAGTATGGGCTCCATCTGGTTCTTCTGGGCCGAGGGAATCAGCCAGCGGATCATGCCCTTCATGCCCTCCGGGTCTTCCTTGACGAAGATGTCCTCGGCGCCGAACACCAGCTTCTCGTCCGTCTCCCGGAAGAAGGTGGGCAGGTCGCTGCCCAGGGTCTCCAGCAGGTCGGACAGGGTGTCCAGCGAGGGGGAGGTCAGGTCGCGCTCGAGCAGCGATATAAAGCTCTTGGACAGCTCGCAGCGGTTCGCCAGCTCCTCCTGGGTCAGGCCTCGCTGCAAGCGCAGCCTGCGAATTTTATTGCCGATCTTCACACCTGTCACCTCCGCAATACCGTTGATATCATATGTAACCGGAGTTTAAGATTACTGAACTTTCAGGCGACTATTATTAAACCACCATTCGGCGCATGTGTCAATACATACCGCGCCTGCGTAGCGTTAAATGTATGTGATTAAATTATAGGCCTGAAAGTTGAGTAAAGGTGAACCGGGGAAGGGAGGGATTCTGATTTGTCGGGATGCTGCGTAAAGCCTTCCCCAGGCAGCGAAGCTGCCGGTTCAGGGGCATCGAGCGCCCGGAAAACAGTCCAGTGGACTGTTTTCAGTGGTTCGAGCGCCCGGAAAACTGTCCGGTGGACAGTTTTCAGTGGCTCGAGCGCCCGGAAAACTGTCCGGTGGACAGTTTTCAGCGAGAACGGGTCGGCAGACCCCTGTCGAACGGGTCGGCAGACCCCTGTCGATGGGGCCGGCAGGCCCGTGGGAGGTGGCTTTGACGAAAAATGCTTGCATTGTTTCGTCGAGGCGACAAGCCCAGTGGGCTTGTCGGTTTCGCCGAAGGCGAAACTGCCACGGCTCAAATCAAAGATTTGAGACGCGGCACCGTAAGACGGATGAGGTCGTTCTCCTGAGAGAAAAGGGGCAAATCAGCGATACCGCAGGGGGAGCGACCTCTTCCGACCCGGCCTTGCGGCCGGCCCCCCTGACGCTCGCAGGCTCGCTAGGGCCTTCGGCCCCCCTGAACCGCTCCCTTTGGTCGCTGGGGAAGGCTTTTGGGCGGGCGGTAGGTGAATTCCCCTCCCTTTGACACCCTTGCATTGCATAATTGTAATATGCTATAATTCAGACTGTGGAATCTATTACCAAAGCGATGGGGGGCAGTCGTCATGCTGGTCATCGGGGCGATATTTGTGGATGTGAAGGGCTTTGCCCAGAATAAGTACATGCCGTTGGAGCGGAATGTGGGCGATGTGCAGGTGGTGGCCGGCGGCGTCTGCCGCAACGTGGCGGAAAACCTGTCGATGCTGGGGCATGAGGCGAAATTCGTCAGCATGGTGGACGACAACGGCATGGGCGCCCAGGTGCGGGACGATTTGAAGCGCCTCGGCGTGAACGTGGAGCATGTGATCAGCGCGCCGGGCGGCATGGGCATGTGGCTGGCGATCCTGGATGAGAACGGCAACCTGGCCGGGTCGATCTCCCGGCAGCCGGATTTTTCCGCCCTCGAGGCGTATCTGAAGCAAAACGGCGACGCCATCGTGGCCGCCACCGACGGCCTTGCGCTGGAATTCGACATGAATGCCGAAATCTCCGGCATGGTGATGGCGCTTGCGAAGAAACACAACAAGCCGGTGTATACCATCGTAGGGAATATGGGCGTGATATTGCAGCATCCGGAATACCTGCACGACGTGGCCTGCTTCATCTGCAACGAAATGGAGGCCGGCAGGCTCTTCCGGGAGGATCTGACCGCTGCCACGCCCGAGGAAACCCTGAAGACGCTGCAAAAGGGCTCCGTGCTGGTGGGCATCCCCTCGATGGTAGTCACCATGGGGCCCCGGGGCGCGGTGTATGTGGACAACACCACCGGCGAGTTCGGCTTCTGTCCGCCGATGGACGTGGATGTGGTGGACACCACCGGCGCGGGCGACGCCTTCTTTACCGCTGCCGTGGCCACCCTGATGCGCGGCGCGCCCCTGTCCCAGGCAGTGCAGGAGGGCACCCGCCTGGCCGCCCGCACGCTCAGGGTGGCGGGGAGCTGCGCGAGGGATTGACTTCAGATTTGTCGCGTTGCGACAAATCTGAAGTTAAGTCGCTAGTGGCTAGTGATTAGTGGCTAGTGAATGATGAAATCCTTGCGGATTTCTTTTGATAGAAAGGACCGAGAAACGTCAAATCCCGTAGGGATTTGCTCCACCACTAGTCACTAGCCACTAGCCACTAATCACTCAATTCTGATTTATCGAGCACAGCTCGATAAATCAGAATTTGTACACAGCTGAACAGTTATAGATTATTTATCGCTCCGGCTTCCATCCTATGAGGGCTGCCCTGCCCTCGGGGGTGACGGGGCGAATCCATCTGCCGCTGAACAGGTGGCGCTGCATCAGTATGTAGCGGATGGGCTCGTCGATATAGCAGCAGGCGAACACCGCCAGCGTGGGCCAGTGCCAGACCATGCCGCTGAGCCATGCCAGGGGAAGCAGCATCGCCCACATGAACGCGATCTCCATCACCGTGCCGGTGGTGGCGTCGCCGGCGGCGCGGAAGGTGTCGTTCATGGTCCAGTTGCCCATGCGGATCACCGCAGCAACGGCGTAGATGGCGATCAGGCCGAAGCCGATATTGAAGCTCTCGCCATGCATACCCATCATGTGCAATATCGGACCGTGAAGCGCGATCATCAGCGCGCACACCACGCCGATGAAGCCCTGGCACAGGTACACCAGCCGCCAGGCCCGCTTGAAGGCGGTGTCGGGTTCGCCCGCGCCCACCAGCGTGCCCACCAGCACCGAGGCGGCGCTGGAAAAGCCGGCAAAGAAGCCGATGACCAGGCCCTCCAGCGTGCGGAACACCGCCAGGGCGGCGATGGCCTCCTCCGGCTGGCGGCCCAGCACCACGTTGATCACCATGTTGCCCACGCCGATTAATATCTCGTTGCACAGGATCGGGAAGCATTTTTGAAAGTAAGACCGGGTCAGCGCCCTTGTCCATCTAAAATGCCTGCGGAAGGCCAGCAGATAGCGATGGCCGCTGCGCTTGGCCAGCACGATGACCACGGCGATGCTCACGCCCTGGGAGACGACCGTGGCGATGGCCGCGCCCCGTACGCCCAGCGCGGGCAGGCCCAGGTGGCCGAAGATCAGCACCCAGTTCAGCGCGATGTTGACCGCCACGCCGGTCAGCGAGCCGTACAGCGGCAGCCGCACCCGGTCTGTGCAGCGCAGCAGCGCCGCCATGCCCATCGAGAACACCATCAGCGGGTAGGAGAAGCCCGCAATGCGCAGGTATTCCACGCCCACCGCCTGTATGGCGGACTTGTCGGTGTACAGCCGCATCACGGTTTCGGGAAAGCAGGTCGCCATCACGCAGAACAGCAGCCCCACCGTCATCATGCAGGTCAGCGTAAGGCCGTAGGCGCGGTTGATGCCGTCGTCGTCCTTTGCGCCCCAGTATTGTGAGAAAAACAGCATGCCGCCGCCCACAAAGCCCCAGAAGCCGGCGAACATCAGCGATGAGAACTGGGCGCACAGCCCCACCGCCCCTACATGGGTGTTGCCCAGCGAGGCGATCATCATGGTATCCACCATCGAACCGGTGGTGGTCAGCAGGTTTTGCAGCGCGATGGGCACGGCGATTACGGCGACGCGCCGTATGAAGTCGCGCCAGGGGAAGGGGGCGGTTTTCTGTATGCTTGCCTGTTTCATTGCTTCTCCTGTTCAAACAGCCACTCGGCATATCGGTCGAACTCCGGCGGCTCCATCACTGCCAGTTCGACGTGGTGGAAGCTGTAGGTTTCACTGGAGCCCAAACGCGCCCCGGCGGCATTCATCTCATCGTCGGTGTAGATGCGCAGGGTCACCGACGGGTTGCCCGCGGCTTCGATGGCCGCAGCGGCGTCCCGGCTCACCTGGACGGGGATGGTCTCGTCGTGCTCGGCCTGGGCGATGACCACGGGGGTGCCTGCGAGGGCATCCAGCCGCCTGACGCCGTGGGCGGAGTAGTTCAGGGCGGGGCAGAGCGCCAGCACCGCGGCGACGCGGTCCGGGTGCTGCTCCGCCATCTCGATGGCGGTCATGCCCCCGAAGGAATTGCCCATGGTGTAGACCCGCTTTGGGTTGACCCTCCAGGCCGCCTGGGCGTCAATCCAGCCCAACACCCCTTCGCAGATGCCATTTCGCACGAATTCGGAGGTATACAGGGCGTCCGGAATCACCGGCGCGATCACGGCGCAGGGGTGGACGGCCTGGAATCCGGGCTCGGCCCAGGGGATGGCGGTGCGGTAGGTCAGCAGGTTGTTGGTATCGCCGTAGCCATGGAATACGATGACCACCGGCACGGGTTCATTGGCCTGCGGCATAAAGACGCGGGCGCTCAGCTGGGCGGCGGGGTCCTCGTACAGTTCAAAATCGTCCGCCACAGGGGTAATCGTCCGGGTAATGTCCTCCAAATCGAAGTCCAGCTCGTCGTGCCCCGCGCAGCGCACCTCCATTTTCTTCACATAGAAGTACTTGTCCGGGAACTGCTCCGGCACCAGCCGCCAGCCATCGCCGTCGGCCTCCACGGCTTTTGCCGCGCAGCTGAACGGGTGCAGCGACGACGCGCCCCACCCCGTGGCCTCGCCGGTGATGGTGAAGTCCGTCGCCTTTACGCCCTCCGGCAGCGCCTGGCCCGAAATCTCAAAGGCCAGGGGCAGTTGGCCCCACTTCGTCACCTCGGTCCGGGCTACGATCTCCCGTTCCACGGCGTGTCCCGACGGGGCAAACGCCAGCGCCAGGCACAGCGCCAGCAGCGTCAGTGTGTATCGCATGGGTATACCTCCCGCATGGTCAAAGTCGTGCGCGCTTCAAAGCGGCTTTCCCCGCCTCCAGCGCTTTTTCAAGGTGGCCGTTTGATTCAAGGGACGCGCACAGGTCTTTCAGGTTTTCAATGTCTTCCAGGCGCGCTTCTGCCATGAAGGCCCTGAGCATATTGGCGGAATAGCCGCCGGGATTGGCGTCGTAAGCCCGGTTGTTGTCGAAGTTCGGAGTGAGGCGCAGTACCGTCCCGGTATGCGCATCCCGGATTACGCCGAAGTTGCGCATGTGGCGGTCGGTGTTGAAGAACAGGGCGTCGGCGAGCAATATCCGCCGCCAGTCGCGCTCGAAAGCAGGGCCGAGAGACGCAAGATTATTTGATATTACGCCGTCGTCGTCGCTGGGATTGTCAAAGAAGAAGCGGAATGAGTCGTAAGGCTCGAAGAATTCCCCGGGTTGCAGGAAGCTTTTGGAGCGTACACGCTTGCGGAAACGTCCGGCATAGGCGTACTCGGCGGCATCCCATCCGCAGGCGCGGAGGGTTTGGCTGATCGCTACCTCGGCGCGGGTGGCCGCTGCGGATTGCAGCTTGTAGAGCCACCAGGCGCCGCCTTCAAACCGCCAGGTCTTGGTGAAGCTGCCATCGGTGGAGGCGTTGGGCGTGGCTCCGGACAGCCGCCGCAGGCTCGTGTCGCTGGAGAGCAGAATAAAGTCACTGGCGGCGTTCTGCTCCTCCGGGTCGCAGAGCTTGCGACGGGGAATGAATTCGCCCTCCTGAAAGCAGGTAAAGGTGTCAGATACGCTGAACATGTGGGTGCGCAGGGCGAGAGTCGTCCGGTCCCGGCTGCCAAGCAGCTGCTTCATCAATTCCCGGTGTTGCAGGTTGTTCAGATCGATTGCCCGCTCCCGCAGCCATGCCGTAAAGCCATCCGCCGAAGCGCAGCGCAGCTGCATGGGCAGCAATTTAGGCTTGGATGGCAAAAAACCCACGATCACGGAGTTTTGAACTTCAAAGGCGGCGACCTCGACATCGTTACTATACATCAACCACCGTTGCATTCCGTTCACCTCCATCAGCTATAGTATACCATGCGCAATTCAAACTATCAACCGCGAAAAAAGCCGCCCGAAGGCGGCGAATGAAGGTGAAAAGATTAATAACGTGGGTTCATTCTATTTTGAGGCTCGGGGATAGGGCATGCGCTCGTTGGTCAATCCAAGCAGATAATCGGTAGACGTGTTAAAAAGGAGGGCAAGCTGTATTAAGGTGTTCAGTGGAATCTGCCGTTGACCGTTTTCGTATTGCGAGAGTGTGCTTTGCCGGATGTTAAGCTGTGTTGCCAGTTCTTGTTGGGTCATATCCAGATCTTCACGCAAATCCCGAAACCGCACAGAATCACCCCGCTTGAGGGTATTATATGTTATCACAAAATGAGATATTGACGTATATCACATAATGTGATATATTAATTATAGGCAAATGAATGTAGCTGGGAGGAGATGCCAGTGGGGTAGTGCGGCAGTTGTATTGACACACTAAGGAAGAAGGGGGATTGGAGGAATGAAGAGAACAATATTGTTAATCGTATTATCTTTTGTCACCATGACAGTTGCTGGTGCCTTGGGGGATGATGATTTCAGTGAGTTGACGGAGTTTAAAGGAAAGATGATGGAATCAGTAGCAAGCCAGCTCTCATCAGCTTCGGATATGACTACGACATCAGGAAATCGTGCTTTACTTGCAGCGTTGCTTTCTTTGGAATTTGCTACACAACGCCCGGATTTCACTTTTGATTATACTTTGCCGATTTACGTCTGTAAGCAGGGTGATATTGCTTCGTTGGCTGTGGGTGGAGATGAAGACTATGCTGTGATCATTTTCCAAATGAATCCTCTTTACACAAGCTATGGATTCCTCCATGGCAACGAATCGGCTACCGTCATTGCAGCGTTGAAGGCGGCGAACGAAAACATGTGGCAAGTGCCGTTAGATGAATACAACGAGAAACTCGCTGCGCTGGTGAGTCAACTGTCGTGATGGAAGACGAGCAACTACTTATTGAAGAAAAACATATCAGGGAGGTTTATATTATGAAGCATGCAATATCCGGTATTTACAAGGTGATGGTTTGGACACTGCTAATTAGCATGATGTTGGCTTCAATGGCTGGCATTGGTGAGAGCGAAAGATTAACCTACGACCAGATTAAGGATGTTATTTTCAATACAATGGTGGATGGAGAGCGTGTTTTCAAGTATCCAAGCGAAAATAGCTATTTTAGCAGCAGTGGCAGACAACTCAGATGCAATGGAGCTATACTCATTACTGTTCCAGGGATTAAGGATGGAGAGCTACAGATAGGAAGCTTGTTTTTAATTTTCAATACAGAGAATGATAATCAGGAAACAAAGTACGATGTTGAATCTGCACAGCAAGAAAACGTGTTTGAATTGATTGGCGACTCATTGCTTGAATACATTGATTTTGAGAATGGAGGGAAGATAACGTTTTGTATGACACAATCATTGGAAGATGAATCACAGATTCTATATGAGTACTCGCCGTTAATCTCTCAGTTTAGTGATAAAGATCTTTTCAAAACACAAAACTATGATGAGTTCGATTCATTTGATGCGTTTAAGGAAAAGGTTTACGGTGTGCTGTACAGTGCCAATCACGGTGGCGATCCTGCTCCAGAAGATAAAGGTGAATCTGTTGAGGATGCAAAGCAGGACAACACGTTGCAGAAGGGCAGCAAAGGCGACGCGGTGGTCAAGCTACAAAACCGCTTGAACGAGTTGGGTTACTCCGTTGGCAAGGCGGACGGGGATTTTGGCAACAAGACCAAGATGGCCATAGAGCAGTTCCAGTCAAACAATGGCTTGGAGGTGACGGGCATAGCCGATGAGAAGACCCAGGAAATACTCTATTCAGAGGATGCAAAGGGCAATGCCGAGAAAGCCGCTGATGACATAACGAGCAGCGGAATCGATCCTGAAATAATAAACGCAGGGATTGATTATGCCAGTGAAATGGCATTGGAACAGACGGCTAAGCTATGGGATATGCCAAAGAGTTCGCTGTGGGTTGGAGAAGTATACTGTGAAGATAAGGGAAACAATGTGTATCAGTTCGGCGCAAAGGTTTACCGTAATGGCGACGATAAAGGAGGAATGGGATTTGGCGAGGGCATTGCTTTCTCAAAGGATAGCAAAGGTCATTGGGTTGGCAAAGCGGACAATGTTATAACAGTATATTCCATGGGTGGGAAGATTCCTGGAGAATTGGTATGGAGCAAAGAACCGGTCAAGGATGCAGGCACTACTAATCAGTCAAGCGTGACTGACGAAGCCTCTCTTATTGCAGCTGGAATGAAGTATATCTCAAGTTCTGTGATGGAATTTGCGCCTTCCATCTTGGGCGTCTCCGAAGACCAGTGCAGAATTACCGAGATATATTATTTGGACAAGGGGGATAATACATATCAACTTACTGCAAGGGTCTCCCGGGGTGGCCCTGGTGGTTATGGAATCGGTAAAGAGCTGACTATTACCCCAAAGGCTGGCGGAAATTGGGATATCGTGGATAATAACCACATTACAATGTATGGCGGTTCTGATACCATTCCTGGAGAACTGGTCTTTGGCGATGCCGACGAAGCAAGTATCGCCAAAGGTATGCAGATTCTTGGTGAAGAATTGAAGAAACTGGATATCAACAGCGATGGTGAACTGAGTATAGACGAGATTTTTAAAATGAATTGATTCCATAAGACGCGAAAGATGCACTCTGTAATGTTTACAACCTGAACGATAAATAACAGGAGGGGTATTTATGAAGAGAGGTATTCTGTCTGTAGTTGCAATCGTAGTGATAATGGCACTGTCTTTTACAGCATTGGCGGATTTTTCATCCATTGCCAAAGGCAGCAAGGGGGATGCCGTCAAGGCAATCCAATCCCGCCTGATAGAGTTGGGATTTTTATCGGGAGCGGCAGATGGTATATTTGGAAATGGAACAGAGAAGGCAGTTATCGCTTTTCAGACGGAAAAAGGGCTGGATGCGACTGGAATTGTTGATGAAGGAACCTATAATGCACTTTACGAAGGCTTGGAGGATTTGATTCTTTTCAGAGGTATCAAATGGTATTCGACAAAGCAAGAAGCGGAAAAGCAACTGTATTCGGAAGGCGCGTCAAGTCATGGCATACTCGGCAGCGATGAAGACATTTATCGCATGAACGCTACCAATTATTCCAATATAACAGTGGGAAGTGATCGAGTAGATGGGGGCGGTTATCGAGGGTGGTATGCTGGCATATCGGTAGCTGGATATGATGTGGATGATACGTACGCATGTTATGTATATCCGATACAGGATGACAGGATAATTCATGACAATGAATTGGCAGAATTATACTTGGGATGGTATACCTTTGGAAATGAATATGCTGACCACCAAGCCATATATGACGATTTGACTTCTAAATTGACGAGCGTATATGGGCAAGGAAGTGTAAATTCAACGAAGTATAATACGACGACAACTTGGAAGGATATTCAAGGTAATTATATCAGATTGTTGATCAACGATGATAAAACCTATGTAACCCTTGGTTATATGGCGGCCGATGCTGATAATAGGCTCGACGTTATGGCCAAGGCCTTAAAGGATGAACAGGCTATAATCGAAAAAGAAGAGCGTGAAAAAAATGCATCAGACACTTCCGGACTATAATCTCATGGTTGTAATCATTAGCAACCATAAAAGTAATGAATACCCCATCGCCCATGATTTGGACGATGGGGTTATGTTTACTTCCGCCACGCGCTGGGGCTGACCAGCATCAGCACGGGGAAGATTTCCAGCCTGCCAATGAGCATGCACAGGCTCAGCACGAGCTTGCTCACATCGCTGAAGGCGGCGAAATTGCCTGTGGGGCCGACCATGCCCAGGCCGGGGCCGATGTTGGAGAGCGTGGCGATGACGGCGGTGAAGTTGGTTTCGAAGGTGAAGCCGTCCAGGGACACGATGACAGTGGCCACGATCAGGATCAGGAAGTAGGCGAAGAAGAAGCCCTGCACGCCGCTGAGTATGCTCTCGTCCACGGTGTGGCCGTCCAGCTTGACGGTGTTGACGGACTTGGGGTGAACCGTGCGGCGGATGTCGCGCACCATGCTCTTGAGCAGCAGCTGCACACGCACCACCTTCAGGCCGCCGCCGGTGGAGCCCGCGCTGGCACCGATGAACATCAGCATCACCAGCAATACGCGACTCAGCTGGGGCCACAGGTCGAAATCCGCGGTGGCGTAGCCGGTGGTGGTCATGATCGACGAGCACTGGAAGAAGCTGTAGCGCAGCGACGTGAAGAAATTCCCGTTGTATAACGGCATGATGTTGATGGCGATTATGGCGCTGACGGACAGCAGTATGCCCACATACCAGCGCAGCTCGCTGTTGCCGAAGGCCGCCTTCCAGTTGCGGTGGAGAATATAGTAGTAGATCGAGAAGTTCACGCCGAACAGCGCCATGAACACGCCGACGACGATGTCCACCGCGGCGCTGTTAAAGTGGGCGATGCTGTCGGCGTAGGTGCCGAAGCCGCCGGTGCCGGCCGCGCCGAACATGTGCACCAGCGCGTCGTACAGGTCCATGCCGCACAGCAGCAGCGCCGCCACCATGAACAGCGAGATGGCCACGTAGATTTCATACAGTATCTTGGCGTTGTTCGCCACCCGGGGCACCAGCTTGTCGGTGCTGGGGCCGGGGGATTCGGCCCGCATCAGGTGGATGGAGCGCGCGCCCATCTTGGGAATCAGCGCCAGCGACAGTACCAGCACGCCCATGCCGCCGGCCCAGTGGGTGAAGCTGCGCCAGAACAGCAGGCCCTTGGGCAGGGCCTCCACGTCGGTCAGTATCGTCGCGCCGGTGGTGGTGAAGCCGGAGACCGTCTCAAAGAAGCAGTCCACCAGCGACGGCACATAGCCGGAGAAGTAAAAGGGCAGGCCCCCCAGGAATGACACGATGATCCAGCTGAAGGCCACGGTGGCGAAGCCCTCCCGGGCCCGCAGGGTGTCCCGCCGGGGCTGTACGAGCGCCAGCGCCGTGCCCACGGCCAGCGCGATCAGCATGGACAGCAGCAGCGGCATGGTGTCGCCGCTGTGCAGTATCAGCGACACGATGATGGGCAGGGCCATCAGCGCGCCGCACACGCGCACCACGTTTCCGATGATGTGGCAGAGTAATCGCTTGTTCATTTTCTGATCTCCGTAATGTCGAAGGCGTCCTCAAGGTTCACCACGGTGCCTGCCTTCGCGGTCAGTATCACGGTGTCGCCCGCCTCGATTTCGTCGCTGCCGAAGGGGATGATGCACTTGCGCTCGCGCACCAGCACCGAAACCAGTATGCCCTTTCGGATGTTCAGCTTGTTCAGCGGGATGTTCAGGTAGGGCGCGCCCTCCAGGGCGGTGAACTCATAGGCTTCCACCTGGCCGCCCATCATGTAGTAGATTTTCTCCACCACGGAATTGCGGCTGTTGTTCAGCGCCCGCACAGAGCGGAGTATGGCGTTGGCGGTGGTCAGCTTGGGGCTGATGGCGCAGTCGATGCCCAAATCCTCCATGATGTCCATGGCGTTGAGCCGGTTTACCTTGACGATGACCTTCTTCACGCCCTGCCGCGCGCCGTACATGCCGGTGATCAGGTTTTCCTCGTCCCGGTTGGTCAGGCAGATCAGCGCGCCGCAGTCAGCCAGGTTCTCCGATTCCAGCACCTCGGTGTCGGTGCCGTCGGCGTTGATGATCATTACACCGTCCAGCTGGTCCGCCAGCCGCAGGCACTTTTTCTCGTCGATCTCGATCAGCCGCAGGTAGACGCCCATGCCGGCGATGATTCGGGCCAAATAATAGGAAATGTGGCCGCCGCCGATCAGCAGCGCCGATTTCAGCCGCTGGGTGTCCTTGCCCAGCTGCTTGAAAAAGCGGGTGATGGACTCCCGGTCGCCGGTGGCGTACACCCGGTCCCCCGGCAGCAGCACGCTGGCGCCGTCGGGAATGAAGGCGCTGCCGTTGCGCTGCACGGCGGTGAACTGTATGCGGGGGTAGCGGCCATGCAGCCGGGACAGGGGCGTGTTCAATATGGCGTCCCGCTCCTCGGTACGGAATTCCACCATCTCCACCCGGCCGTGGGCGAAGGTTTCCACGTTGATGGCGAAGGGGAAGCGCAGCAGGCGGGAAATCTCCTGGGCGGCGGCGCGCTCAGGGTTGGCCACCTGGTCGATGTCCAGCTTCTTTTGCAGCAACGTCAGGCTTTCGGTGTATTCGGGGTCGCGGATGCGGGCGATGGTGTACTTGGCGCCCAACTGCTTGGCCGCCAGGCAGCACACCATGTTCAGCTCGTCGTTGCCCGTGACCGCGATGATCACGTCCGCGGATTCCACGTTGGCCTCGATCAGGGTCTTGACGTTCGCGCCGTTGCCCCGTATGCACATCACATCCAGGGTCTCGCTGGCCTTGTTCAGCGCCTGCTGGCTGCGGTCCAGTATGGTGATGTCATGGCCGTCCTTGGAAAGATACTGGGCCAGCGTGTAGCCCACCTTGCCGTTGCCGACGATGATGATGTTCATAGCATTACCTCGTTCTGTCGTGCTCGCGGCGATGCCGCTTTTCTGTAGAGGCGGCGATGCGCCGCCCGTCTGATTCGGTTGGATGTCGGACGCTTGGGCGGGCGCCGCACCGGCGTCCCCTACGTATCTCCACTTAATGCCCTGATATGCGCCAAGGCTGCCGCCGCTTCATTTATAAATGTCTCCGTGATCGTGCCGCACAGGCTGATGCCGCCGGCATAGCCCATCACGTTCAGCGGCGAGAGTATCCTGGCGTAATCCTCGCCGTCGCCGGGGGAGGGCAGCCGCCGGGTCAGCGCGTTTTCCAGGTGGATGTGGCGAAGCAGCGGCGCGGCCCGCCACAACGCGTCCATGGGCTCGCTGGCCATGGACATGTGGCCCCAGTGGGCGGCCACGGCGATGTTGGAAAGCTGCAACAGCCCCGCGATCAGTGTCGCTTCGGATACGAGGTTCATCAGGCTGCAATCCGCCTTGCGCAGCGGCTCCAGGCAGACGGTAACGCCGCACTCGTGGGCGTGGCCCTGGCACAGCCGCAGGAAGTTGCCCAATTGCCGCCAGGCAAAGGGGAAGTCGGCGTCCCTCGATACGCCCCGGGCCTGCGCCGCGTCCAGGGCAATCACCTTCGCGCCCAGCCGCCTCGCCCGCCCGAAGGCGCGCTTCAGGTAGTCGTGCAGCGCCGTTGCGCTGACACCAGGCCCGGTGACGGGCAGGTTGCCGGGCAGCATGTCGCGGAAGGCATACACATGGATGCCTGCGGCGTCTACCCAGTCCGCCAGCTCGGCAAATTCCGCTTCGCCCAGCGCGGCGACGGCCACGAGGGAAAGCTCCACATAGTCGAAGCCCAGCCGCGCCACCTCGGGCAGGTTGACAAAATCCGTGCAAATGCCGATGGCGGCCATGGCTCCCTCCCATCGATGCGGGTATACCACATCCATTATATCATCCACCAGTATACGCCTGTTTGCCGGTTTAGTCAAATTCACAGGGCGCAAAGAAAGAATATTTATGAGTTATTTTTTCTTTTCGATCAAAGACGGGCCTGTTCCCGTGACTCAAAAACTTACGCTTGATTTTATCGCGCATAGCTGGTATAATTTAACCAGCCTAATATAAAGGAGTGTTTCATATGGCTCTTGTTACTTCCACCGAGATGTTCAAGAAGGCTTACAATGGCGGTTACGCCATCGGCGCTTTCAACGTGAACAACATGGAGATCATCCAGGGCATCACCGAGGCCGCCATCGAAAAGCGCGCTCCGCTGATCCTGCAGGTTTCCAAGGGCGCTCGCGCCTACGCCAAGCACGTGTACCTGATGCACCTGATCCGCGCCGCCATCGAGGATGCCGAGCAGACAGCCGGTTTCGACCTGCCCATCGTCGTCCACCTGGACCACGGCGATTCCTTCGAGCTGTGCAAGAGCTGCATTGACGGCGGCTTCACCTCCGTCATGATCGACAAGAGCGGCCTGCCCATCGAGGAGAACATCAAGATCACCAAGCAGGTCGTCGAGTACGCCCACGACCACGGCGTGGTCGTCGAGGCCGAGCTGGGCACCCTGGCCGGCGTCGAGGACGAGGTTCAGGTTTCCGCCGAGGATTCCAGCTACACCCGCCCCGAGGACGTGCAGCACTTTGTCGAGGAGACCGGCTGCGATTCCCTGGCCATTGCCATCGGCACCTCCCACGGCGCCTACAAGTTCAAGGCTGAGCAGTGCACCCGCAACGAGAAGGGCATCCTGGTGCCCCCGCCGCTGCGCTTCGACATCCTGGACGAGGTTGCCAAGCGCCTGCCCGGCTTCCCGATCGTGCTGCATGGCTCTTCCTCCGTGCCGCAGGAGTTCGTGAAGATCATCAACGAGAACGGCGGCAAGATGCCCGACGCCGTCGGCATCCCCGAGGAGCAGCTGCGTCAGGCTGCCCGCGGCGCGGTCTGCAAGATCAACATCGACTCTGACCTGCGTCTGGCCATGACTGCCTGCATCCGCCAGCACTTCGCGGAGCATCCGGATCACTTCGATCCCCGCCAGTACCTGAAGCCCGCCCGCATCGCCATCAAGGATATGGTGGAGCACAAGCTGGTCGACGTGCTGGGCTGCGACGGCAAGGCATAAGAACAATACCAACCGACACGCGATGGGCGCGCCCGCATTGGCGCGCCCGTTGCAGTTTACCATGAAATCAAAGCACACCCACAAAAAGCGCAATCCCTGGCGGCGCGCCAGCCGTCCGTTCACAGCGGGCGACTGGCTGCGCTTGTTTGCGTTGTCAGCGGCCATCGCGGTGCTGGCCTGGGTGGGCGCGGCGCTGCGGCCCCCGGAGGCGGTTCAGGATGCCCCTTCCCCGCTGGTGATCAACCGGGTGATGACCTCAAACCCCGCCGCCTGCTTCAGCGTGGGGGGTGAATACTACGACTGGGTGGAGCTGCTCAACATCTCCGGTGGCGAGGTTAGTCTCGCCGGGTGGCGGCTGGGCGACACCGTGGACCAGCGCGGCGCCTTCGAGCTGGGGAATATCACCCTGCCGGTGGGGGGCAGCCTGATCGTCTATTGCGCCCCGAAGCCCGACGGCTTTGATGGCGGCGAGTGCTTCTCCGGCTTCGGGCTGAGCGCCAACGGCGAGGTGCTGGCCCTGTCCGACGGACAGCGTCGGCTGCGGCAGGTGCTGGAGGTGCCCGCCATGGCCGCCGCCCAGGTCTACGAGCGGAGCGACGACGGCGCATACCGCGTGGTGACCTTCGAGACGATGGCGGCGGAGGGTGCGGTGGACCTGCGGCCCCCCTTCAACCCGGACGGCGTCTACATCAATGAATTGATGGCCTCCAACCGCACCCAGCTCCAGGACGAGGATGGCGACTGGCCGGACTGGATCGAGCTGTACAACGGCTCCGCCAGCCCCGTGGACCTGACGGGCTATGCCCTGTCCGACGACGACGTGAACGAACGCAAGTGGGTGTTCCCGGCCTTGACGATGCAGCCCGGGGCGTATCTGGTGGTGTTTGCCTCGGGCAAGGACCGCCGGGAGGGGACGCTGCACACCAACTTCAAGCTGTCCACCGCCTCGGAGGCTGTGCGGCTGTACGACGCCGGGGGCAGGGTGGTGTCCTGGGTGGAGTACGACGGTTTGCCCAAGGAGACCTCGCTGTCCCGGCTGCCCGATGGCAGCCTTACCACCGAAATCGCGCCCACCCCCGGCTATGAAAACACCGAGGCGGGCGTGCGGGCTTCCCGGACGCTGGTGAGCCGGAACAGCGGCGACCTGTGCATCAACGAGATCCTGGCCAACGGCGAAGGCAGCGACTGGATCGAACTGTACAACGCCGCCGACCACAGCGTAGACCTGACCGGCGTGGGTCTGTCGGACGATTCCAACCATCCCCGCCGCTGGCAGTTCCCGGAGGGCGCGATCATCCCCGCGAAGGGCTATGTCACGGTGCTGCTCACCGGAAGGGATGGGCAGAGCGGCATTCAGAATGGCCGCTATTGCGCCAATTTCGGCCTTGCGACGGGGGAGACCGTGGTGCTGGCCGAGCCGGACGGCACGCTGGTGGACAAGGTGACGCTGTTCGAACAGTACCGCAACGTCAGCTACGGGCGAGCCGAGGGGCAGGAGCGCTATCGCTTCTTCGCCGAGCCCACCCCAGGCGCGGCCAATACCACGCCCTCCTATGCCCGCAAGGCGGCGGAGGTGACCTTCTCGGAGCCCGGCGGCCAGCACAGCGACAAGCGATTGTCGGTGGCGCTCACCGCTGAGCCGGACGTGACGATCTACTATACCACCGACGGAAGCGACCCCACCACGTCCTCCAGGGCCTACAGCGGCCCCGTCGAGCTGAAGAACAGCGCGGTCATCAAGGCGGTGGCCTGGCAGGCAGACGTGATTCCCTCCGAACTGTGCGTGCGCACATACATCCTGGGGGCGAACCACGGGGTGCGCCTGGTCAGCGTGTCCGGCGACACAAGCAAGCTGGACGGCAAGACGGGCATGTTGAAGACCGGCGTGAAGGGCGAGGGCAGCGACGCCTATGTGGAGGTATATGAACCGGATGGCACCCGGGTGATCGGCCAGAAGTGCCTGATGAAGCTGGCCGGTCACAGCAGCCGCGAGCACGAGGGACAGAAGGGCTTTTCCCTTCGCGCCAAGAAGGTCTACGGCACCAGCCGCTTCAACTATGCCCTCTTTTCAAACCGTGACTACGATTCCTATAAGTCCTTCGTGATGCGGGCCTCGGGCCAGGATTGCAAGCAAACATTCATGCGCGATTCCGTGCTCAGCGCCCTGGCGGCGGATACCAGCGTGCTCTATCGGGAGACCGAGGTCTGCGTGCTGTACGTCAACGGTCGGTACTGGGGCGCCTACAACATGCGCGAGCGCATCAGCAATGACATGATCGCCCAGTTCCACGGCTGGGATAACCCCGATGACGTGGAGTATAAGGAGGGCGGCGGCTATACCTCTCAGAATTACCAGCAGATGCTGGCCTGGGTTCGGGAGCACGACCTGTCGAAGGACGATAATGTGAATGCCCTGCGGGGCATGATGGACATCGAAAACTATCTGGAATACGTGATGCTGGAGATGTACGTCAACAACCAGGACCTGGGCAACATTGGTTTCTATCGCAATCCGAAGGCCGACGGGCTGTGGCGTTGGGCGCTGTTCGACCTGGACCTGAGCTTCCAGCTGGCCGGGGACAACGTGGCCCCGTGGCTGGAGGGGGACAGCGTGGGCAGCATCACCGACCAGAGCAACCTGCTGTTCAGGAAGCTGATGATGAACGCCGGCCTGCGAGACTGGTTCCTGCGCCGCATGGGCCGGCTGCTGGCCACCACCTTCAGCGCGGAAAACGTGACGGCAAAGATCCAGGCGCGCTATACCCTTTTGGAGCCGGAGATGGCGGCCGAGTGCAAGCGCTGGGGCTGGACCACGGCCACCTGGAAGCGCTATGGGCAGCGGATGATCAACTACGCAAAAAGCCGGCCGGGAAACCTGGTCCAGTACCTGACCCAGGACTTCAAACTCACCGACGCGCAGGCGGAGGATTATTTTGGGGAATTGAGTGATTAGTGGCTGGTGGTGGTGCAAGCGGCGCGGTTTTCAAATTTCCAATTTGAAAATCAGCGGTTTCGGCTATCTTGCCCAAATTGGAAATTCGGTCAAGTTACCGCCCCTGCGGGATTTGCTTGATTTAAGGAAATACCGCACAAACGGGCGGCATGTCTGGCGGTGCCATTTCCGCCATGCACATCCTGCAAATTCCTTGACTTGCCGCCAGCAAGCCT
>CADBVG010000026.1 GCA_902798105.1 uncultured Eubacteriales bacterium | reverse complement strand
GAATTTTCCGTCATGCGCGCCTGCAAATTTCGCAGGCTTGCTGGCGGCAAGTCAAGGAATTTGCAGGATGTGCATGGCGGAAATGGCACCGCCAGACATACCGCCCGTTTGTGCGGTATTTCCTTAGCCGCTGACGGCCCGAATCGCCTCGGCCAGCTGGTTGTCGCTCTGCGGGTCGGGTTCCGGTCGCAGGGTGGAGCCCTCCAGCGCCACCTCTATATCCGGCTGTACGCCGACGCCCTGGGGACAGCGGTCCAGGGCGTCGAAATAGCTGGCCGTGGTCAGCTGCATGCCCGCGTTGTCCTCCCTGAAGGTTTGAAGCGACTGCACGACCCCCTTGCCGTAGGTCCGAAGCCCCACCACTGTGCCCCGTCCCAGGGCCTGCACCGAACCGGCGAGGATTTCCGACGCGCTGGCGGACATGCCGTTCACCAGCACAGCCAGAGGCACGTCATAATAGGCCGCGTCGGAATAGTAATCCTGGCGGGAGCCATCCCGCTGCTGGGTGTAGACAATCAGGCCCTTGGGCAGCAGGGTATCGGCGATGCTGACCGCCTGGTCCAGCAATCCCCCGGGGTTGTTGCGCACATCCACCACCAGTCCCGTGACGCCCTGCTTCTTAAATGCGTCGATGGCCTCATGGAACACCTGGGACGCATCGCCGGTGAACTGGGAGATGTTGATATAGCCGATGTTGCCGGGCAACACCTGATAACTGGCGTAGCTGATCTTCACATCGCCCCGGATAACCGGTATGGCCATCCGCTCGCCGTCGCGCCGCACGGTCAGCGTCACCTGGCTGCCCTCACCGCCCCGCATGCGCCGCACGGCGTCGAGATAGCTGCGGCCGTCCGCGCCGGTAACGGCATTGCCGTCCACGGCCAGTATCACATCCCCGGTGTGCAGTCCAGCCGCCTCCGCAGGGGAACCCGGAAACACGCGGACGATTTCGATTTCCCCCTCCGCCGTGTTTTGAAGCAGCGTACCAATACCGAAGTAGGCGCCGGCGGTGTCCTCGTTCTCCCGCTTCAGCTCCTCGGGAGTGTAGTAGAAAGTGTAGGGATCGTCGACGGCGCCGGTCATGCCGCGGATTGCACCCAGCACCAGCGTGTCGTCGTCCAGCTCCCTGTAGTAATCCCTGAGCATCGTCTGGCGCACCTCGTCCAGGCGGCTGTAGCGCTGGATGGTCTCGTATTCCGCCTCGGTAACCCAGCGCTGGCTCTCGCCCTCGCCGCGGCCCAAACGGCCTGAAACCACCAGCGTCACGGTGCTGGAAATCACCGCGATCATCAGCGCCCCCCATACCAATGCCAGCTTGCGCAAATTGCCGTTATTCATGAAGCCTCCTGAAGGGGTTATTGACAGAATAAGCGCCGGATAAATCCGGCGCTTATCCGGGTTGCTATGAATGTATGATCCGGCGCGACACCTGATTACAGCCGCAGCCTGCGGTTGCCCTCGCCCTTGCCCAGCAGCATCATCATCTTGAAGGTGACCGCGTCATCGAAGTTGCGCAGGTCCAGGCCGATGGCGTGCTGCACCTTCTCCAGGCGGTACACCAGCGTGTTGCGATGGATGTACAGCTTGCGGGCCGTCTCCGAGAGGTTCAGGCTGTTGTCGAAGAAGGTCTCGATGGTATGGATCATCTCGTCATTGAACAGCCGGGCGGTCTTCCGATTGAAGATGCGGCTGTTGTAGCTCGCGCCCAGCTGGGGGGAAACCTCGTTGAGGAAGCGCTCCAGCAGCAGGTTGCGGTACACGAACACGCGCTTGTTGCTGTGGTAGACGCGGCCCACGTTGATGGCGCTGCGGGCCTCGGCGAAGGCCTCGGGGATGGCCACCAGATCGGTGCGGGGGTCGGAGATGCCGATGAACACCGTAGTGCCGGTTTCAGTGAGGAAGCTGCTCTCGAAGGCGTTGGCGTACTCCTCCAGCTCGTCGAAATCCGCATCCTCATCCACGGCCTTCAGCATGGCCACGGAGTGGTGTCCCACCTCGGTGACGATGTCGTGCTCGCTTTCCACCGCGTCCATCATCACGCGGATGGCGGTCTCCACCTCCATGTCCTGGAAGTAGAAGTACAGCACGCACCGGTTCATCTTGACGGGGATGTTGTGCTCGGCGGCCAGCGATTCAAACTCGGCCCCCTCCACGTCGCCCCGCAGCATCTGCCGCAGCGACTGTTCCCGATTGCTGTGGCTCATGTCCTCGCGCATCAGCACGTTGATCAGCTCGGCGCAGAGCACGGCGCACTTCTTAATATCGTCGCTGTCGCCGTGCAGGCAGACAAACACGGGCTGGTCGTCGGATGTGCCGATCAGGGTCATGGCGCCATAGATAAAGGGCGTGGTGGGGTTGGCCAGCGCTTCCTCGGGAATGGTGAAGGTGCGCTGGTCGCCCTCGGGCAATATCACATTGCCGCTGGAATCCAGCAGCAACGCCGACATGTCGATCATATTCAATACGCGGGCAATCTTCACGGTCACGCGATGATCCAGATACATGACTTTGGCCTCCCTGTGCGCGTCATTTGCGTTTGTTACGAGTATACCGAACCAATGTTTAAATCCGGCGTAATTTCCCGGCTCACGCTTTAACTTCTTGTAAATAATCGTCAGATTTGTGGAATCTATATAAATCAATTAAGATTCGTGTCACCCAGCCAACCGTTGACGATCCTGCTGCCCGGCTGAGCGACAGTCCACAGTATGTTTGGCAGCATGCCGCAGTCGCGTATGCTGACCACCGCGTCACCCGCTACAATAACGTGGTCCAGCAGCGGTATGCGCAGGGGCGCGAAGGCCTCCAGCGCCTGCAACGTACAGCGCAGGTCCTCATTGGAGGGCCGCCTCGTGCCGCCCGGGTGGTTGTGGGCCAGCACGATAAACTTCGCCTGCTCCTGCAGCGCCGCGGCCAGCAGCTGGCGAAGGTAGAAGGGCGCGTTGTCCACGCCGCCCCGCTGCAGCAGCACGGACCGGATCAGCTTCCCCGCCCGGTCCAGCAGGATCAGGTAGAAGCACTCCACATGCACGCCCACATAGAGCGTCTTGAGATACTCCCCCATGGCCCCAATGTTGTCCAAACGGGGCCGGACGCCCCACTGCTGGGACATGCAGGTGCGGGTCAGCGACGGGATCAGGGCGTAGTAAAAAGCGTCCAGCCGGGAAACGCCCGCCCGCTCAAGCGCCTGGCGGCTCGATTCCAGGAAGTACAGCGGCGCGGGATAGCGGCGGCGCAGGTTGTCCATGAAGCCATCCGTGGACGCCCGCTTGTGCATAAACGCCTGGGTTGCCTCGATGGCGTGGAAAAGCGCTTCCCGCCGCTGGGCCAGCAGCCCCGCGGGAAGGGCTTTGGACAGGCCCCGCCCCGTAGCGCGCAGCGCGGGCTTCAGCCCCTCCCGGTGACCCAGTACCAGCTTCACGCGCCCAGGGCCCCGGCCTGCTCCAGCGCCGCGCGCACGGCCTCGGGGCTATCGAGCCGTTCGCCCATGTACCAGCCGTCCTGGTCGGCGTCGTATCTCAACTGGGCCGCGCCGTCGATGGCCACGCCACCCTTGACGAACACCAGGTCCAGGGACACCGGCTCGGGAATGTCGTACAGGTCCACCACGTATTCCCGGGTTGAGAGCTGCTCCGCGTCCTCAAAGCCATCCAGGAACGAGCGCAGCGCGTCCTCCTGGGGCTGGGTGAGTTTGATCTTCATGTTCATCGCTCCCTCCTGGTCGCCTTCATAGACGACCCTTTTGTTGTACCTATCTCCCGCTTCCTGCCTTCTGCAAATCTTTACGTCTCTTTGGCTTGACTTTTTATTTGCAGGCTTTGCGCCAATAAAGGCCACTGTGTATTAAGTTTATCGCAAGCCGCGCCCTTTTGCAAGGGCTGAACCAAAATTAAGTTGACCGCGGGGACCAGGATTCGTATAATATAGAATGTGATAATGTGTAATAAGGAAGGCTCTGAGCCATGAAGACCGTCTATAGCAAGCTGGCAAACCTGATCGCAGTGCTGATTGTGGGCATGCTGTTGTTCGCCCCGATGCGCTTCGGCAGCGAGGACTACCTGTATCCCCATCCCCGCTCCATACGCATGAGCCCCGGCGACCGATACGCCCTGACCTACCGACTGGATGCCGACGAGCCCGCCCAGGCGGTCCACTACAGCTCTGCCAACGAGGCCGTGGCCGTGGTGGACCCCGCCGGAAACGTCACCGCCGTGGGCCCGGGCAAGACCCAGATACTGCTGTATTCCGACAGCGGCGCCCGGGCAAAGGTGCAGATCGAGGTCGTCACCGCCCACGTCTCCACGCTTGTGCTGAACACCGACCGCATGTCCATGGAAAAGGGCCAGGTCACAGGCCTGAGGGCCGTATTCGACGACAAGGCCGACAACACCCTGGTGCAGTGGTCCAGCGAAAACGACAAGGTTGCCCGGGTGGACGCCGTGGGCCGCGTATCCGCGGTGGGCGGCGGCAGGACCCGCATCACGGCCACGGCTGTGAACGGGCTGTCTGCCAGCGCCGATATCAACGTGCACGTCACCGGAAATGCCATGCGCATCACGCCTGAGGACGTCTTTCTGGGCGTGGGGGCCACGCTGAGCCTGGGCACGAATTACATTCCCGCCGACACCACCGACGAGGTCGCCCGTTGGACCAGCAGCGACGAGACTGTTTTGGAGGTGCAGAACGACGGCACCCTGCGCGCCGTCGCCGTGGGCCAGGCCGTGCTGAGCGTCTTCTCCCGGGAGGGCCTCTCTGCCAGCACCGTGGTCAAGGTGGAGCCCCCCGTGGCGGATTTTGAAATCTCCCCCACCGCTGCCACCATCAAGCGCGGCAACACGCTGGCGCTGGAGCCCCGCTTCTTCGATGCCCAGGGCAACGTGGACGAAAATTCCAGCAGCCACCTGATCGCCTGGACCTCCAGCAACCCCGCCGTGGCCACGGTGGAGGACGGCGTGGTCACCGGCGTCAGGAGCGGCACGGCCCGCATCAGCGCCGCCGCGGACGGCAAGATCACCAGCAGCGTGGTCAACGTGCAGACCATCGTGGAGGAGGTTCACCTGAACCTGCACCAAATGTACGTGCTGCGGGAGCAGACCGTCATGCCCATACAGCTGGAGGCCGAGGTATTCCCCGCCGATGCCGACGACACCCACCTGACCTGGAGCGCCGACAACGATCTGGTGGCCACCGTCAACCAGCGCGGCAAGGTGGATCTGGTGGGCGGCTACGGCACCGCCACCATCACCGCAAGGTCCGCCAGCGGCGCCGTGGACACATTCGTGGTAAATGTGGTCGCCAGCCTGCCGGAGGGCGTGGCAAGCCAGGAATAAGGATATTATAAATCAAGGGTTCGAATCCGAATGGATTTGAACCCTTGATTTATATATGGCTTTTTACTTATTCAGCGCAGCCTTGGCCTTCTCCGCAAGCACCGCGAACGCGGCGGGATCGGAGATCGCTAGCTCGGACAGCATCTTGCGGTTGATGTCGATGCCGGCAACCTTCAAGCCGTTGATCAGTCTGGAATAGCTCAGGCCGTTGATGCGGGCCGCCGCGTTGATGCGGGCGATCCACAGGCTGCGGAAGTCGCGCTTTTTCTGCTTGCGACCAATGTAGGCGTAGCGCAGAGAACGGCGAACCTGTTCGCTGGCGGCGCGATACTGCTTGCTCTTGGCGCCAAAGTAGCCCTTCGCAAGCTTCATTACCTTACGCTTTTTCTTCTGTGCGTTTACAGCACGCTTAATCCTTGCCATTCTTGATTCGCCTCCTTACTTATACGGAATCAGTTTTTTCATGGTCTTGCCTTCTGTGGTGGTCAGATAGGCGGCCTTGCGCAGGTTACGGGTGCGCTTGGTGGGCTTCTTGGTCAGGATGTGACGCTTGAAGGCCTGAGCGCGCTTGACTTTGCCGCTCTTGGTGAGGTTAAAACGCTTTGCTGCGCCCTTGTGCGTCTTCTGTTTGGGCATGGGTTTTTCCTCCTCTCGTTGATCAGTAACACGATTAATCGGAAGCTCTCGGGGAGATGAACATAATCATGCTTCGGCCTTCCATCTGGGGGGCCTTGTCCACGGTGCCATACTCCTTGATCCTATCGGCAAACTCATTCATGACCTGGCGGCCAATGTCGGAGTGGGTGATCTGGCGGCCGCGGAAGCGGATCGTCACCTTCACCTTGTTGCCGTCCTTCAGGAACTTCACGGCATTCTTGAACTTGACGTCGATGTCGTGGTCCTCGATGGTTGCGGACAGGCGAACCTCCTTGACGGTAATGACCTTCTGATTCTTGCGGAATTCACGCTCTTTTTTGGACTGCTCGAAGCGATACTTGCCGTAGTCCATGAGCTTGCAAACCGGCGGACGGGCCTGCGGGGCGATCTTGACCAGATCCAGCTGACGCTCCTCTGCCAAGGCCAGCGCATCCCTGCTGGACATGACGCCCAGCTGTTCACCGTTCTGATCCACGACACGTACCTCGCGATCGCGAATCTCCTCGTTAATCATGAGATCGTTAATACCGAAACACCTCCTATAAAAGCTTGCCAATAAAGAAAGAGCCGCGCATCGCGCCGCCCTCAACAGACCCATACGGGCCTTCATCATGCTGTTAACCCGTACAACGCAAGTCGCAGGGTGAGAAGTCGGCGCTTCTGCTTACCTGATGTATTATAGCAGTATCGGAGTGGGAAGGCAAGGAAAAATCGCGTTAAATTCCGGCGGATGTTTGCCTTGGGCCTCGTGTTGTGTTATAATTGTTGGCGATATCAGTAAGAGCAATTCTGCTTTGTCTGGCTGTAAATATGTATATCGGAACACTGTTTGAGTTCGCTATATACAGATCCTTCGACTCCGCTGGCGCTCCGCTCAGGATGACAGGCGTTACGTATCGTTCGTCATCCTGAGCGGAGCCTATCGGCAGCAAGGCGCAGGCGGTGACCGTAAGCCCAGCGAAGCGTTAAGGAAACACCGCACAATACGGCGTTGATTTACCGCCAGTAAACCTTCAAAATCTGCAAGAGCGCCTGACGAAAAAATCACTCGCCAGCTGACCACCTTAATTGCGCGGTATTTCCTTAAGGACCTGTACGTCGCAGTAGCGAACAACGCTCCGACAAATCAGGACTTCCCGATCCAAGCAATAACAGCAACAAAAGAAAGCGGAACCAACGCCATGAAACAAACCACTCTGTGCTACATCGAGCGGGAGCATCAGTACCTGATGCTTCACCGCACCAAAAAGGCGAACGATGAAAACCACGACAAGTGGATCGGCATCGGCGGCCACATCGAGCCGGGCGAGACGCCCCTGGCCTGCATCAAGCGGGAGTGCCGGGAGGAGACCGGGCTCACACTGCCGGGCCCTGTCTACCGGGGCATCGTCCACTTTCGCTCTGACATCTACCCCGACGAGGACATGCACCTGTTCACCGCCGACCGGTTTGAGGGGGAGATGACCGACTGCGACGAGGGCGAGCTGGCCTGGATCGACAAGGACCGGCTGCTGGCGTTGACGCTGTGGGAGGGGGACAGGATCTTCCTGCGGCTGCTGGACACCCGGCGGGACTTCTTCGACCTGACCCTGCGCTACCGGGGCGAAGCGCTGGTTGGGGCGTGCCTGGACGGGGTGGAATTGACCATATAACTGCAGCGGCGGCGCCTGTGCCGCCATCGGTTCCCCTGGAACAAAGAGAATGTTTGTGGCGGCGCAGGCGCCGCCGCTGCATCTTATTGAAGGAGGCGACAGCCGTGCGTTGCAGCTGTCATGTGTGCGACACGTACATGGTACAATCCGAGGGGCTGGAGCTGGGCTGCGTGTGCCCGGACTGCGGCTACCGCTGCAAGGCCTGCCTGGGTACCGACAGCGTGGTCAGCCGGGACGCGCTGAAAAACCTGGTGAACAACGAAATGCTGATGCGTGACATCTTCACCAGCTTCGACGAGCCCGACGCAGGCCCCGAGATCGACCCCTCCCCGGACAAGTGGGGCGATGATCAGTGGGAGGATTAGCGGGCACAAGCCCACCTATTTTATATCTTTCTTCTCAAATAGTATGCACCCTGTAACGGAAGCAACAGCAATCACCGCAAGATTGCATATCATAACACGTATCGGATGCCAGACTGACCATACCGAAAGCTGTGCCGCCTGTCCGCAGGGATTGAGGTCATGGAGAATGCCGTATACAACCCTTCGTACTCCGCCGACATATTTGGCATTCAAGACGCCGTCTTTATACTCCGGCTGCACCAGCTTTCCATTGGTATGCATGGCGAGAAACAGCATTCCCAAATGCCAGCGCCATGCACCAGACGATCGCCCGCGTCTTATTGCCGCACAGCAGCGTTATCACGCAGAACAGGCAGCCTGTGGCAAGACACATGCCAATGCCGATGCCGTATAGCCGAAGCAGCGTGGTCATGTCCACATTGTTTTCAAAGAAAAAACGCCCAATGCCCGCTGTAAAAACGGTTACCACAGTATAGACGATCAAGCACGCAATACAGCTTGCCATAATCTGTGATACAACCAGGATGTTGCGATTCCTGGCGACCAACAGTTTATTCCTGATGAAGCCGTCGCTGAAATCTGTACCGACAAACAGGCTTACAAACGCCGCCATCGCGGCCCCGTACATGCTCATCGGCAGAAATATCACGCGACTCAGCGGAACTGTATAATCCATAGCAGTCGCTTGCATCGCCATAAAGGCCGCGGAAAGCCCCAGCATCGCAATGAGCAAAAGTCGGAAAGAAAAGCTCTTACCTAGTCGAATCAAATCTGCCCTCAACAGCTCCCCGATGGTCTCTACCTCGGCTCCTTCCCATCCCGGAACACCAGCATCATCTCGTTGGTCAGGCTGAAGTCGTTGGGCTGGCCAATCACATCCTCCCGGCGGACCCAGACGGCCTCCTTCAGTTCGGTGGCATCCATGTGAATCTCCGTGGAGCCGTCCACGTCGCAGTAGAACCCGGCCAGCAGGTCGTCCACGATGGCCCAGGGCTGGGATTTGTAGTAGCGGATGTTCTTCACCCGCAGGCCCGCCTCCTCCATGACCTCCCGGGCCACGGTCTGCTCCAGGGTCTCGCCGATCTCGGTGAAGCCGGCGATCAGCGCGTAATAGGGGATGTCGCGCCCGCGGTACTTGGTCATCAGGATCTCGTCGCCATTGGTGACGCCAACGATCACGGCGGGTATGATCCTGGGATAGATGCGCCGGTTGCATTTGTGGCACATCACGGCACGCTCGTCCGGTGCCAGCGCCGTTTCGCCGCCACAGCGGCCGCAGAAGCGATTGTCCCGGTACCAGTTGTACAGCTGGAACGCCGTCCAGGCGGCGAATATCACCTCCCGCGGCCCTGCCACCCGGCGGCGCAGGGTGCGCACCTGCGCCCACTCCAGGCCGTCATCGCCGCCCTTCTCCCCCGCCATGTCCAGGTAGCAGGGCACGTCATCCAGCGCGAACAGGTAGCGTCGCTCGCCCGCCGACAGGATGTCCTTCACCCGGGGCAAACGCACCGCGTCGCCGTCGATGGCACACAGCAGGCTTTCTCCCTCAAAGCGAAACAGCCAGCCCTCCGGGTCCACCGGGCGGTCGGGCACGAATTCATTGCGCAGCCTGTGGGGGTAGATATCCTGTATCATATCCGATATACCTCACTCATTGTTCTGTACAAAAGATCCTTCGCTTCGCTCAGGATGACAACGGGGCTTTTCCCGGTCATACCAGACAAAGGGAAGGATCCTGTCGCTTCATTGCTGTCCCTTCGCCATCTCCAGCAGCTCCTCCGGCGTGAACAGCTGGAGGGTCACCTGGTTCGGCAGGCAGATGATCATATTGCCGAGGATGCGCTCCTCCCGGTTTTCCAGCGTCACCTCGCCCTGCTTCACGCAGTCGTGACCCTCGCAGGTGGAGTCCTCCATGTACACACCCTCCGGCGTCAAATGGATGGTGTTCACCGCCTCGGTGCCGTCCGGCAGCAATTGACGGAGGGGATAGCTGACCTCCCCTTCCTCGGGCAACGGCAGCCAACCCGACTGCGTGGCCGTGGTGACCAGCACATAACCACTGGCGGGCTTGGGCGCATCCTCCGGCGCCTGGGTCGCCCCAGGCCGCGCGGTTTCGGCCGGTTCGGCCGTCGGTTCCGCGCCGGCCAGCACCGCCACCAGCAAAAGCCCCGCCAGCAGGCAGAGCAGCGTCCGCTTCAAGAATCCATTCATCATCCGTGATCCCCGCTCTATTCTTCCTCGTGCTTGCGCTCCCAGTGCAGCAGCACCGTCACCGCCGCGCGCATCAGCAGTATGACGCAGGTCATGCCGATATCCTTCCAGTCCGGCGCGATGATGGTCTTCAGCACTTCGCCGACCAGCAAAAAACTCAGCGCCGTGGTAATGCCCTCTGACAAAAGGCGCTTACACGTGTGGACGCTCTTGAATATGGCGACGAGTGCCCTGAGCGTGTAGAGCAGCAGTATGACCACACCCACCGCTTCGACCACGAATATGCTGTCGTTGACGATATTCAGGAAATAATCCTTCAGTGCCAGATGCATGGGCTTTTCTCCCTTCTCAAAAAAGAGACTTTGGTCTGTTATATGTCATTGTACAAGGTACTTTCCCGCGCCGGAGGTGGCGCTGACCGACCGGTCCCTGGCGATGAAGACGGCCTCAACGCCGTCGATGCCCTCGATCAGCCGCGTCCCCGCCTCGGTGCCCAGGGAAAACGCCGCCGTCGCCAGCGCGTCGCCCCACATGGAGCTGTCGGAAAAGATCGTCACCGACGCCAGCTCGTTTTGCACCGGCCAGCCGGTATTCGGGTCCAGTATGTGGTGGTAGTACACGCCGCCGGACTCAAAGCCCCGTTCGTAGATGCCGCTGGTGACGGTACTGCCGCCATAGTTCAGCGACACCAGCATATATTCGCCCGTGGGCTTGTCGATGTCCTGTATGCCCACCTTCCAGGGGCTGCCGTCCGGCTTCAGGCCGATGGTGACGATGTTCCCGCCGAAGGACAGCACCGCGCTCTTCACGCCCCGGCCCTCCAGGTAACCCTTCACCGCGTCGGCGATATAGCCCTTGGCGATGCCGCCCAGGTCGATCATCATGCCCTCGGGCAATGTAACCAGACCTTCGTCGGTTTTGATCTTTGTGTAATCGACCAGGGACGCCGCTTCTGTGATGGCGTCGGCGTCCGGCACCACCGCCGCCCCCGAGGTGAAATCCCACATCGTGGAAACCGGCGCGATGGTCACGTCGAACATGCCGCCGGAGCGCTCGCTGACCTGCCGGGCCACATCCAGTATCTCCAGCGTTTCATCAGAGACTTCCACCGGCTGGCCGCCGGCGTGGTTGATGCGCCACACGTCGCTGCCCTCCACGGTGCGGGACAGCAGTCGCTCGTAGCGCCCGCACTCCGCCAGCGCATCGTCGAGCACAGTCGCGTCGTCCACATAGGCGGTCAGCGTGATGACCGTGTCCAGATAAAAGCCGACGGCAGTCTGTTTCTTTGGCTGTGCCGCCGCGCAGCCGGCCAGGTTCAACGCGCAGGCCAATATCAGCACCAGGGCAAGCGCCCGTCCATACTTCATCGGATAACCCCTATCCTGTTTCTCATTATTTGATCGGCACCCTGAGCGCCTTGAACACCCGCTGGGCCACGATGCCGGTCAGGCACCCCACCACCGCGCCGATGCCCACCAGCACCGGCAGGTAGGTGTACAGCAGCTGGGGCGTGCGCAGCATGGCGCTGGCCGCGAGGATCTGGCCGATGTTGTGGGCCACTGCCCCGGCCAGGGAGGTGCCCAGCACGGCGAAATCCGGTCGCCTGCCGATGATGAAAAAGGCGGCGAGCGCAGCCAGGCAGGCCAACGCGATCAGTATCACGCACCACAGCATCTGGCCCCGGGGATGGGGATTGCGCATGAGCAGCATGGCGTCGCTGGCCGCGGCCAGCAGCGCGATCACCAGCGCCCCAACGCGCGGCCCGCGCCGCACCAGCAGCATCACCGCCAGGCTCAGCGCGCCGCCGCAGAGGCTGTAGAGTATGGCGCTCATCGAGCCGAACATGAAGCCCGACAGGAAGACCTTTGCCAGCATCAGCAGCACGCAGCCCTTCCAGTCCATCAGGTACACCGCGTAGAGCAGCACCGTGTTGGCCAGGCCCAGCTTGATGCCCGGCACCGCGCCGCTTAAAAACCAGGTGACCGGTATCGCCCGGTCCAGCCAGCCCAACACCAGCGCCAGCGCCGTCAGCATGCCGAACCGCGCGACCTTCCCCGCATTCGAATTCAATGAAAAGCCTCCATCAACCGTCTCGGACCTCAACCGATATCTTGTGGGGCAGGCATATGATGAAGCCGCCCATCACCCGCAGCTCCAGGTTGTCCCGGGTGACCTCGCCCATCTGCACGCAGTCCTGGTTCTCGCAATCGGCGTGATCCATGTACACCGCGTCCCCGGTGATGGCGACGGTATTCTCCGCGCCGTCGCCCTGCAGGATTTGCACGCTGTGGGGCTCTGAGAAGGGCAGGTCCAGCAGCGGCTTCCCGTCGCAGGTGATGTACACCCGCAGGCCCTCCCCCGCCTCCGGGGATACGGCGGGCCCCTCCCATGCCGCGCCGTCCACCAGCACGCGCGCCCCGCCCGCTTCGGTCGCAGGCGCGCAGCCCGACAGCACCAGTCCAAGGGCCGTCAGCAGCGCCGCGAAGCGAAGGCCGCGCCCGCCCAACAGCCGCGGCAACGCACAGTTTTCCAGTTTGAACATGGCCTCATTATATACTCTTTTCACCGATTAATCAACCACAAAATGCGCAAACGGTGCCGGCAGCTTCTCACAGATTCCCAAACGCCGCGAAATGCATTGACACAACGGCGTATAATATGATAAAATTATGGTGTAAATGTTGGGTTCTCCGCCCACATGGACAAATATTCAAGGAGGGATACCATGAAGAGAATTGTTGCACTGCTGCTCAGCTTCTGCATGCTGCTGGGCTGCGTCGCCTTCGCGGAAGGCGCCAGCTTCACCCCCGGCACCTACGAGGGCTCCGGCGAAGGCTTTGCGGGCCCCGGTTCCGTCCAGGTCAAGGTGACCGTGGATGAGAACGCCATCACCGATGTCGTCATCGAGGGCGAGGGCGAGGTGCCCTTTGGCGTCGAGGCCTTCCCCACCTACGCGGAAGCCCTGATCGGCCGCAGCGATGCCGAAATCGACGCGGTGGCCGGCGCCACCATGAGCCATGACGGCGTCGTCGCCGCCGTGAACCAGGCCCTGGCCGCGGCCCGCGGCGAGGCGACTGCCGCCAGCGACGCCGACCTTGCCTTCACCGCCGGCACCTACGAGGCCACCAGCGACGGTTACAACGGTCCCGTGACCGTTTCCGTCACCTACGGCGCGGACAAGATCGAGAAGATCGAGGTCACCTCCTCCGTGGAGACCGAGCACGTGGGCACCCTGGCCTATGACATCATGATCCCCGAGATGATCGAAGCCAACGGCTCCGGCGTGGACGGCGTCTCCGGCGCCACCTTCACCACCCGCGCCCTGCGCAACGCGGTCAACGACACCGCCGAGCAGGCCGCCTGCACGAACCTGGACGCCTTCAAGGCCGCCAAGATCGAGCACACCGCGGGCGAACCCCTGACCCTGGACTACGACGTGGTCGTGGTTGGCGCAGGCGGCGCCGGCATGGCTGCCGCGGCCCAGGCCGCCCAGGACGGCAGCACCGTTCTGGTGATCGAGAAGAACGCCGAGGTCGGCGGCAACACCCTGGTGTCCGGCGGCCAGTACCAGTCCGTGATGCCCTACCTGGTGTGGGATCCCGCCGATCCCGACGCCACCACCGGCGTGTATGCCCATGACGGCCAGACCTACGACAAGGTCAAGAGCGTGCAGGGCTGCATCAACGAGCTGAAGATGATCCTGAACTGGTCCGAGGAGCCCTTTGACGAGGACTACTACAAGGATCATGAGTTCGTGGCCGGCGACGCCGCCGAGCTGTCCAAGCACGGCGTGCACGCCGAGTACCTGCCCGTGCTTCAGGACCTGAAGAAGGAAATCCAGGCCTATCTGGATTGGGCGCAGCCCCAGCTGGACGCCGGTACCCCTGAGAACCAGCTGACCCTGTTCTCCACCGTGAACCTGCACATCTTCCAGACCTACTACGGCGGCCTGCGCCAGAGCGCGGACAAGACCCAGTGGATCTATGGCGACGTGGACCTGGTCAGCCAGTTCATCCAGGACGGCCAGGGCCTGAAGGAGTGGCTGGAGGACCAGGGCGCGACCTTCGTCGAGGACACCCAGCCCACCCTGATCGGCGCGCTGTGGTATCGCGAGAATGAGTTTGTCGGCTCCACCATCGACCTGGACGGCAACGGCGAACCCGAGATGGGCCGTTGGGGCAGCTACTTCGCCGCGCCGATGAACACCATCTACAACGCCAACCCGAAGAATGAGATCATGGTGCGCACCACCGTCACCGACCTGGTCGTGACCGACGGCCGCGTGACCGGCGTGAAGGCCACCCATTTCGACGGCACCGAGATCACCGTGAACGCCGCCAAGGGCGTCATCCTGGCCACCGGCGGCTATGCGGCCAACATCGACATGGTGCTGGAGAACAACGTGTACTGGTCCACTGAGTACCTGACCAAGACCACCAAGACCACCAACCGTTCCAGCCAGGTCGGCGACGGCATCGTGATGGCCGAGGCGGTCGGCGCCGCGACCACCGGCCTGGGCTTCACCCAGCTGATGCCCATCTCCTGGGTGGACAACGGCAACCTGGCCTTCGGCGGCGGCAACTACGCCTGCTGGATCAACCCCACCACCGGCCACCGCTTCGTGGACGAGGGCTCCGAGCGCGACGTGCTGTCCCTGGCCGAGTTCAAGAACGGCATCGTGGTCAACGGCACACCCGGCGTGTTCCTCGAGTTCTACAACAAGACCGAGCCCATCCCCGGCCCGCCCATTGCGCAGCTGGGTGAGAACGATTATGAGGGCCGCTACTACTACGTGCACGGCAACGTTGACGAGCTGACCGAGCTGTTCTCCAAGCTGGAAGGCGTGACCGCCGATCCGGCCACCGTGCTCGAGACCATCAAGGCCTATGACATGGCCGTGATGGGCCAGGGCGATTTCCCGGATGTGGGCAAGGGCATTGCCTCCCGCACCGTGGGCGATGTGGAGAAGAACGACGACGGCAGCTACAACGTGGAAACCTACAACCTGGAGAACACGCTGTTGACCGTCCGCCTGATGGCGCCCTCCACCCACCACACCATGGGCGGTATCGTGGTCGATACCGATCGCCACGTGCTGACCGAGAGCGGCGACATCATCCCCGGCCTGTACGCGGCTGGCGAGGTGACCGGCGGCATCCACGGCGGCAACCGCCTGGGTGGCAACGCCATCGTCGAAATCTTCGTCTCCGGCCGCACCGCGGAACTACCGCACAATACGGCGGCACATCTGGCGGTGCCTTTTCCGCCAGTCATCTCTTGCAGATTTTTTGATTTACCGCCAGTAAACCTTCAAAATCTCCAAGAGCGCCTGACGAAAAAATCACTCGCCAGCTGACCACCTTAATTGCGCGGTATTTCCTTAAGCAATGCATGGGGCTGTCCCAGATGCTTTGAAGCGTCATTGGGGGACAGCCCCTCTCTTTTCCGTCGAGATAATATATACTCATACTTATCTAAAAAAGCGAAGGATCTTCTACGTTTAGACTGAGAATAACGTTCTCATCGGCATCTTTCCCTTCCTTCGTTCTCCGCGGTCAAAAGCACGCGTGGCTTAGGGAGCTCTCCAACACAGGGCCAGATCATAATTTTCCCTCCGTGGGGTTGTCCGCGAAGGGGTTTATATGTTATAATGGTATGGGTGACTGTGTATACCGTCCCCGTTCAAGAAGTTCCCAATTATATATTCAGATAGGAGTGCATTCCCATGAGCAACGAAAACATCGTCAGCACCCTTCGCACGCTGGCCGTCGACGACATCGAAAAGGTCAGGAACGAGCGTTCCGACCTGGTTGTGAACGCCATCCGCATACTGGCCGCCGAGGGCGTCCAGAAAGCCAAGTCCGGCCATCCCGGCATGCCCATGGGCTCCGCGCCCGCCGCGTATGCCATTTGGGGCAAGCAGATGAAGCACAACCCCGACGATCCCAAGTGGCCCAACCGCGACCGCTTTGTGCTGTCCTCCGGCCATGGCTCGATGCTGATCTATTCCCTGCTGCACCTGTTCGGCTACGGCCTGACCATCGAGGACCTGAAGCAGTTCCGCCAGTTCGGCTCCAAGACTCCCGGCCATCCCGAATACGGCCACACCCGCGGCGTTGAGACCACCACCGGCCCCCTGGGCCAGGGCATCGCCAACGCGGTGGGCATGGCCATGGCTGAGAAGCACCTGGCGGCCAAGTTCAACCGAGAAGGCTTCAACGTGGTCGACCACTACACCTATTGCATACTGGGCGACGGCTGCATGATGGAAGGCATCAGCCACGAGGCCTGCTCCCTGGCCGGCACGCTGGGCCTGAACAAGCTGATCGCCGTCTACGACGACAACGAGATCTCCATCGAGGGCAACACCGACATCGCCTTCCGCGAGGACGTACCCGCCCGCTTCCGCGCCTACGGCTGGAACGTGATCGACGTGAAGGAGGGCAACTGCTGGAAGCAGGTGAACGCCGCGCTGAAGATCGCAAAGTGCTCCGACAAGCCCACCCTGGTGGTCACCCATACCAGCATCGGCTACGGCTCTCCCAAGGCGAACACCTCCTCCGCCCATGGCGAACCCCTCGGCGAGGAGAACATCGCCCTGACCAAGAAGGCCCTGGGCTGGCCCTGCGAGGAGCCCTTCGCCGTGCCCCAGGAGGTCTATGACTGCACCGGTGAGACCATCGTAAAGGGCAAGAAGGCCCAGGCCGAGTGGGAGGCCCTGTTCGCCGAGTACGCCAAGCAGTATCCTGAGCTGAAGGCCGAGTGGGACCAGTGGTTCTCCGAAGACCTGCCCATCGACCTGACCAAGGACCCCGAGCTGTTCGCCTTCGAAGGCAAGTCCGCCACCCGCAATTCCAGCGGCGTGACCCTGAACCGCCTGGCCGAGCGCATCCCCAACCTGTTCGGCGGCTCCGCCGACCTGGCGCCCTCCAACAAGAGCAACATGAAGGGCAAGGGCGATTTCTCCGCCGAGACGCCGGACGGCCAGAACATCCACTTCGGCGTGCGCGAACACGCCATGGCGGCCATCTGCAACGGCATCAAGCTGCACGGCGGCCTGCGCCCCTACTGCGCCACCTTCTTCGTGTTCAGCGATTACATGAAGAACGCCATGCGCATGAGCAGCATCATGAACCTGGGTATCCCCTACATCCTGACCCACGACTCCATCGGCGTGGGCGAGGACGGCCCCACCCATCAGCCCATCGAGCAGCTGGCCGGCCTGCGCGCCGTGCCCGGCCTGATCGTGTATCGCCCCGCGGACAGCAAGGAGGTCGCCGCCGGCTGGATCGCCGCCATGACCGAAAAGCATCCCGTGGCGCTGGTGCTGACCCGCCAGGACCTGCCCCTCTACGAGAAGAGCGGCCTGGACGCACTGAAGGGCGGCTACATCCTGTCCGACAGCGAGAAGGCGACCCCCGACGTGCTGCTGATGGCCAGCGGCTCCGAGGTGGAGCAGTGCGTGGCTGCCCAGGCCCTGCTGAAGGCGGAGGGCATCGACGCCCGCGTCATCTCCATGCCTTCCTTCGAGCTGTTTGATCAGCAGTCTGACGAATACAAGGAATCCGTCATGCCCAAGGCTGTGCGCGCCCGCGTGGCCGTTGAAGCCGCCGCAACCTTCGGCTGGCACAAGTACGTAGGCCTGGACGGCGCGGTGATCGGCCTGGATCACTTTGGTGCCTCCGCCCCGTATAAGATCCTGTTCAAGGAGTACGGCTTCACCGCTGAGAACGTGGCCGCGACCGCCAAGAAGGTTATCGGCAAGTAATAGGCATAACATCAATCGTAGGGGCGCCGACGCGACGCCCGACCCGGAAGGCAATCACAATGCTAACCGGGCGGGCGGCGCATCGCCGCCCCTACGATTTGTTTATACGCGCCGTGTGACGCTTCTGTGACGGGCAGCATGGTAAGATAATGCCATCGAAAGGGCAACCCGCCCAAGACACAGCGACGACAAACCGCCGCTACACCGAAAAAGCATCACAACGAACCAAGTCCCAAAGGAGAGATCATCATGGCAGAATTTATGGAACTGAGCATGGACGAACTGGAGCAGGTTACCGGTGGGCGCACCGCGACCGTCAACACCGGCACCGCGGACAACGCCGCCATCCGCAACGCACCCGGCAACGGCGCGATCATCGCCTCGCTGAAGAACGGCACTCTGGTGGACACCGTGGGCACCCCGGTTTACGACGTAGGCACAGACCGCAACTGGATACAGATCAAGTTCAAGAAAAAAGGCAAGATCCACACCGGTTGGATCGCGGCCTCCATCGTAGGGCTGAAGCGGAAGTAAAGGCAACGGGCAAGCGCGTTACTGCGCTTGCCCGTTGTTATTTGTATGTACCTCAACCCGCTTGCCCTTCTTGTCGTTGAATATAACATTGACGTAGTTGTAGGGAATCTCGATTCCGGCGTCCTCGAGGGCGCACTTGACGCGGGTGTTGATGTCGCTCTTGACCACCTCGGTGGGATGGGAGGGCGTATAGTAGACGGTGGTGGTCAACACCAGGCTGCTGTCATCATACTCCATGAAATATACCGGCGCGTAATCGAGGCCATCGGGGCCATTCTTGCCGGGTACGGAATAGGGGCATGCCATCACCGCTTCCCGCACGACCTGCTTGGCCTTGTCCATGTCGGTGTGGTACGCCACGCCGAACCTGAAGTAGATCGAGCGCATACCGGCCTTGGAAGAGCGGCTCATGTTTTTCAGCAGCATGCCATTGAGCTTGCTGTTAGGCACGATAATCTCTATGGTGTCCACGCCCTGGAGCACCACATGGCGCATGGTAATATCCTTGACGATGCCTGCGGTGCCGTCCTCCAGCTCGATGCGGTCGCCCAGGTCGAAGGGGCGGGTGGAGGTCATCATCAGCCCACAGATCAAGTCAGCGATCACCGGCTGGGCCGCAAAACCCGCAATGGCCACGAGTACCGTAGTGCCCTGGAACAGCGTTCTTCCGAAGGGCTCTGTTACACTGGAGCTGAACAGCACAAAATGCACCCCAATGACAATCAAAACAAACCGCAGTACCTTCTCCACGAACAGCAGGTTGATGTCCCCTCTTTTGTGAAGCAGCTTATGTGCGGCCCTTTTCTCCAGGCGTAGCACAATTCCCAGCACAATAGTGGTGCCCACGGCGATCAGCGCCAGCTTCAGCCACTCCCATAATATGGGATGTGTCTGAAAGAATTGCACAACATCGCTCATTGAAAATCCCCTTTATCTGCTTGTATCTACAGAAAAAAGCCGCCGGGGATACTCCGCCTGCGGCAATCCTCCCCCACCCTGCCAGGCGGGATTGACGACATATCGCGTCTTATTCGATGGTCAGGATATCGGTGAAGCCGGTCACCTCAAAGACCTCCATCACAAGGTCACTGACATGAATGACCTTCATGCTGCCCTGCTTGCTCATCACCTTCTGGGCGGACAGCAGCACGCGCAGGCCTGCGGAAGAGATATAGTCCAGCTTCTCGAAGTCCATGATCAGTTCAGTAACGCCGTCGAGGCCGCTCTTGATCTCCTTCTCCAGGTCGGGGGCGGTGGTGGTGTCGAGACGGCCCTGCACGGCGATGGTCAGGGAGCTACCGTTCTGCTTCTTTTCGATGGTCATTTGATATTACCTCCTGTCATATGGCTTATAGCCGGTTGAATTGGTTGATGCTTCAGGTATGTATCTAAATCCGCTTTCGGATGGTCAGCTCGTTGCGACCGTCCCGGCGAACATAGGTCATGTCGTCCATGGTCTTCTTGACCAGGAATATGCCCAGTCCCCCCACCTCGCGCTGCTCGACGCTGAGGGTGACATCCGGGTCAGGCTTGGCCAGGGGATCGTAGGGTACGCCACTGTCGATGAAGGTCAGGGACACCGTGCGGGTGTCGGCATCAAAGTCGAATCGCACTGTCGTCTCCCCCGCGTCCAGGTCGTAGGCATAGCTGGCGATATTGGCTAACAGTTCATCGATGGCCACATCGATCTGCATCTGCGCCTTCATTGGGCAATCCAGCTTCTCCAGCTCCTCGTTGACCTGATCGGTCAGCCAGGAAATGCGGTCGATGTTGGCCTCAAAGGTCCACTCCTTCACGGTGCTTGCCTCCCCTCCTCACCATAGTAGGCGAAGCCCAGCATGGTGATGTCGTCAAACTGCTCCGCTTTGCCGGCAAACATGGCCACATCCTCGCGCACGGCAGGCAGGGTCTGTTCCATGGTAGCGTCCCGCAGTGTGTTCAGCTTGGCCGTCAGGCGGTCCGTACCATACTGCTGCTCATCGACATCGATGGCCTCAGGTATGCCGTCCGTATACACGAACAGCCGGTCGCCGGGATTGAGTGTGAGCTCGTACTCAGTGAAGCGCATGTTCTCCATTGCGCCCAGGGCGACCCCGTGCTTGTCCTTGAACAACTCGTATTCGCCGCCGGCGCGCATCAATACGGGGTATTCATGCCCAGCATTGGCACAGCGCATATGGCCGGTTCCCAGATCGATGATGCCAATCCACGCTGTGACGAACATCTCGGCGTCGTTTCCGTCACACAGGGTATTGTTGGCCCGGAAAAGTATCTCCGAGGGCGCCCGCCCCGACTCCGCCAGGTTGCGCAGGGCCGTCTTGGCCCGCATCATGAACAGCGCTGCGGGAATGCCCTTGCCCGATACATCGGCGATGACCAAACCCATGTGGTCGTTGTCGACAAAGAAGAAATCGTAGAAGTCGCCGCCCACTTCCTTGGCGGGATCCATCATCGCGTATAGCTCGAAATCCGTCCGGGGATACTTGAAGTTCTTGGGCAGGGCGGCATCCTGGATGCTGCGGGCGAATTCCAACTCCTGTTCGATGCGCTTTTTCGCTGCCGCGATGTAGCCCTTCAGCGCGGTGACAGTCTGGTTGATGCCATCGGACAAGGCCGCGAACTCCAAAGCGTTGCGCACGTTCACGACCTCATCCAGGTCGCCCTCGGTGATCTTGTCCAGGGATTGATTCACCAGCTGGATGTTATTCACCACGATCTTCTGCACAAGCATCGAGATCAACAGGTAAATCACGGCGAACAGTATCACATCCGCCATGGCGGACTCGTAGGCCTGCATGTCGCGATTGCCATATACCTCCTTGACCGGCAGCATCGTCAGCAGCATGCTGTCGTCCTCCAGCTTCTGTACCCGGCAGGTGCAATCGGTCCCGAACATGTTCTGCCTGAAGAAGGTTTCCCCCGCCTTCAGCTTCTCCTTCACGATATTCCATTCCGGAAGAATCTGAGTGCGATGGGCGCCGGCGATGCTGTAACCCGCGGTGGAGATGATGTCAAAGCTGCCCGTGCTGCCCACATGGAACAGGGACAGGGTATCATCCAGCCCTGACTGGTTCAGCATCTCTGAGATGATTTTCGTGTCGATGACGCATTGCACAAATCCATCAATGCAGCGCGCTCCGGCCACCACGCGGTGGGAGGACAGCCTGGCCGATTGGTACGTCTCTCTGCCGCCTATCAGGTCGCTGAGCATTCCCGTGTAAAGCGGGGATTGACCCGAACTGTGCAGCAATTTACCCTCCAGCGATATCACGCCGATGCTCTCCAGGTAGTAGAGCTCCCGCAGGGAATCCAACGCGGCCTCGTCTATTTTTTCCGCGCCGCCCGCGTCGTCAATCTCCTCGGCGATGGCCTGGGTGGAGGTCTGCACCAGCGACTCGGAAAGATTACGGATGCCCTCCTGGGCTCTCTCGATGCCCGCGTAGGTCTGGGCAATGTCCCCCGACACGGCGGTCATGGTATCATGGGCGGCCTGTATGGCCGACTGGGTCTGCAAATGGAAGGTGAAGACCGAGTTGACCAGCAGCACGAGTATCGTCACGGCGAACAGCCATATCTGGAACTTGCGGGAGACGGGCGTATCCTCACTGTTCATGCGCCGGAAGGGGTTCTTCCACTCATTGCAGAGGATCTGGATCGCGATGGCGCTGGCGGCCATGCCCAGTGCGGTGAAGGTAATCATCGGCACCGAACAGGTTCTGACCACGTAGAAGGCCATTTCCATGTCGTCGCGATGGGTAATCAGCACGACGTACATGTGGAAGACCTCCATCACCGCGCCCATGAAGAAGGCGTAGAGGGCGGAGGGCCTGTTGCGCTTGAAAATAAAGATATGGGTCACCGCCGCCACGATGCCCGCGAGGCACGTGGACACGCTGCACGCGATGCAGGTATAGGTGCCGACCCCCCAGTAGGTGCCGGCAATGTAGCGTTCGACGCCGCCGATCACACCGGCGATGATGCCCGAAACCGGATCGAAGAACAGACCCGCGGCCAGCGGGCCGATGTCACGCACGTTCACCATCATGTGGTTGAAATCCACGCCAAAATGGGTGGATAACACCGCGCAGATGCCGTAGATGATGCCGATTATGATCTTTCGCGCCGCTGTCATCGGTTTGCCGACCGTGCGCATCCACAGCAGCACCGTCAACAGCGTATACAGGGTTGTCATGCCCGTCATCTTCAGGATCATCGAGATCATTTGCGCTACCCCATCCGCTTTCCGCATCGCCGTTCGCCGGTGTCCAGTTTGTTCTACTTTATATTATAAGGATAATCTACGGCGCGTCAAGTACATTCGGGTGAAAAACCCCCGCAACATCCCTATAAGACAACAAAATTTCACTTTTTGGGCGCTATTGTTATTGCTTTTTTTCGCACAATCATGTATTATAGAAGGGAAGCTATGGGATGTCGAAAAATACAATAAAAGGAGGTCTGCAACGTGTCCAACAAACCGCTTGTGCTCTGTATAGATGATGAGCAGAACATATTGGAATTGCTTTCTTTTAACCTGGAGGCATCCGGATATGACACGGTTACGGCAACCAGCGGAACCGCGGGATTGGAACAGGCCGTCAGCAAATCCCCCGCCCTGATTCTTCTTGACCTGATGTTGCCGGACATGGATGGCACCGAGGTATGTCGCCAGCTGAAAGCCGGGCCCACCACGGCTTCCATACCGATCATCATGCTCACCGCGAAGGATTCCGAGGTCGACAAGATCCTGGGCCTTGAGTTGGGCGCCGACGATTACATCACCAAGCCCTTCTCCGTGCGCGAGCTGATCGCCCGCGTAAAGGCGTTGCTGCGCCGGGCCACCCCCGCGGGAAGCGGTTCCGGCCTGATCAAGATCGGCAGCCTGACCATCGATCCCGAAAACTATGAAGCCTTCCGCAACGGGGAGAAGCTGCAGCTGACGCTGAAGGAATTCGAGTTGCTCAAGCAGCTGGCATCCACCCCCGGCAAGGTGCTGACCCGCGATTTCCTGCTGGATCACATCTGGGGCTATGAGTTCTACGGCGAAACCCGCACCGTGGACGTGCATATCCGGCATATCCGCCAGAAGCTGGGCGATGATCAGTACATGATCGAGACCGTGCGCGGCGTCGGCTACAAGATGACCGCCGGCAATAACTGAGCTTCACCGCGTTTTCCCTGACAAAACCCCGGGCAATTGCCCGGGGTTTTGTCAGGCCCTTCCCCCGGATATCCGGCAGAAACCTTATAATATTTCTATTAAAATAGAAGATCCTTCTTCCCAAATGAGAATAGACATATATGACAATGCCCCGGATGCTAGCATCCGGGGCATTGTCATCTGCTCCATGTATAAATGCGCGATTATCTGCGGTCCGCGGAACCGTAATGATGCGCCGATATACATCCGCGAGCTTCTCCAAACACCCATCCGCGGTAGGCGTTTGAAGCGCTCGCGGACTGGAGCTTTGCGGATTCAGCTCCGGCACAACAGAGGGAAACCCTATGCCATGCCTAATTCAACAAAACGAATATTCGTTGAATTACTTAGCGCAGTAAGGCAGAGTAGCGAAGTTCTCAGAGATCCACAGATTCTTGCCGTCCTTGCGGATCTTGTACCAGGCGAAGCCACGGTTGTCCCAACCGATCTGGCCCTTGTACTTCAGGACGTCGCCCTTCTTCACAACACCCTGGCTCTTGAACTTCATGCCGGGGTTCTTGCGCAGGTTGGTATGGCCAGTGACCTTAACCTTGGTCATCTGGGGCATGAAATCGATGATGGAGCTCTTGATGCAAGTGGACATGCCCTTGCCGCCCTTGTTCCAGATCACGGAGATGCCCTTGGTGCCATAGTACATGGTCACGTCGCACTTCTTGAAGTAGGTGGTGGTGCCGCCCCAGTTGACGACGACCTGCACATAATCACCGCACTGCTTGACGACCAGGGCAGTGGAGCCTTCAGCGGCAACGCTCTTGGTCTTCTTGCTGGACTTGGCGGCGTCATAGGCGTTGGCATCCCGCTTGAGGATGATCATATCGCCAGCGGCATAATTGGTGGCAGCCATCGCGGTACCGGCCAGAGCCAGAACCATCGTCAGCACCAGCAGCATGGAAACAAACTTCTTCATTGAGATTACCCTCCTAAGAATGATTCAATGAGATGTATATTCGTTCACACCGTTTCGCCCCAGCGATTCCGCGGTCTGCCGAAACGAAACGGTGTTGGAACGGCAAGGAAGCGTCTCAGGTATATATAATTTAAATTATCACCTGCAACTTGTCTATATTTTATCACATTTTATTTTCATTGTCAACATCTGCCGTTTTTTTTCTTTTGTTCATTACATGTGATAAACCCGGAGCAAACAGCCAGGGAATACCTCGCAACGCGCATTTGCGTCATCATAGGTATTCCCTGGCTTCTCTGTCGTGCCGACAGCGCCCATCGGTCCGCGGAACCAAACGCGCGCGCCGACCCGGGAATTCGCTCTGATGCCCTTTCACAGGCATATACATTCCCGGGCGGGCATCGCGGCGGGACAGCGCCCCGCCGCGCCCGTCCACAGGCTGGATTACTTCACCAGCTTGGAATAAGCGGAAGAGACCCACAGGCACTTGCCCTTGTACTTGACACCGTAGAAAATGATCTCGCGGGTGTCAACGCCCCACTTGCGACGATAGGTCAGCTTGTCGCCCTTGTGCAGCGCAACGCCGTAGTTCTTCTTCAGGCTGGCTTCCTTGTGCAGCCAAACCTTCGCGGTAGCCTTGACATGCTTGTAGCAGTCGTCGCTGATGCGAACGTCGTTGTAATCGAACTCGTCGGTGGGATCCTCGTCATCGTACACGAACAGCTGGGAGGACAGGCCCACGCCACCCTGAGAATAGATCACATAGTAGTAGATGTAGCTGGTATAGGCGCCGGTGCCGACCTTCTTGCCGTTGGGGGCAACCTTCAGGTTGTCGGTCTTGAACCAAGCGGAGATATCCTCATTGGGATTCAGCCACAGCTCAACCCAGTTGCCGGAAACCTTCTTGACGACGGCGTAGGAGCCCTTGCGCACGATGGTGCTGGTGGCCTTGCCGCCCTTGCAGTTGTAAGCCACAGTGTTCTTGGTGAACTTCACGCAATCATACAGCTTGATCTTGCAGGACGCCATGGCGGAACCCGCCAGCGCCAGCACCATGGTCAGAACCAGCAGCGCCGCGACCAGCTTCTTCATTTTGCTCATTGGATTTCCCTCCTTAGATATGCAGTATACCGGATTAATATTCGCACACACCGTGCCGTTTCCGCCGCTCCGCGGTATGCGGACCCGGCCGATGATGAACGACGCTTCCATCCCACAGCTTGCGGGACATGTCAACATTTCGTCGAAATTATATCATTATTTGTGCCCAAAGTCAACCTCTTCAAGGGGTAATCTCTGAAAAAAGTCGATCTTCTTAACGCACCTGACCCAAACTCGCAACACCCCCTCTCCTGCCGGTATTGTTGGCCCGGCGGCCATTGACGCCGCCCCGCCTTCGCCGCCCCGCGGACTGCCGGAAGGCCCATGTAAAGGATGACGTCCCCGTCATCTTTTCGCCATAATTATAGCATTTTTAGCTCCCATAGTCAACCAATTTTGAACATTTCTGCACTGGTAGTTTCTTCCAGCGATGCGCTGCACAGTAATACAACAGGGGCGGCATTGTGCCGCCCCTGCGTGGGTTTGTCTCGATTCAGAAGGGATCAGAACTCGACCAGTTCTTCATCGTCCTCTTCCTCAATCTCCAGCTCCTCGTCGTCGGTTTCGATCTCTTCCTCGATCTCAACCGAATCATCCGGTTCGGAGACTTCAGTCGTCGTGTTCAGGTAGGGAGTGGGATCCCAATCGAGGGGTGCTACGACGGTATACATGCCGTCCACGACCGGCTCAACAACCGCCTTCATGGGATTGTCCTCCTCGTCGAACTCCGCGGGGCTCAGCGCCGCCTCGCCCTCGGCGAGCGGGTCCACAGGTAGCGCGGCTGTATCCGCGGCCTCGGCGTCCTCGTCCTCGTCCTCGGTCTCCATCGTGGGGGACACATACAGCACCTGCGCCTCCACGGGGGCAGTGACAAACTCTTCGTTGGGGACAAGCTTCAACGCAACTTCAGGCAGCGTGTAATCCTCGGGCAGTTCCTCCATGACAGGAACGGTGATGGGCTGGCCTTCGGCATCGTTTTCGCCGGTGGGCACCCGCTCGGCGCCCTCGGGAATCACGCTGATGCGCACGCGATAGGCGGGCAACAGCGTCTGGTAATCGGCGATCAGCGCGGTTTCGCGCTGGGTCAGTCCGTTGGCGTCAGCCTGCTCAATGACGATGTCATAGCCCTCGACGGCCATGGTCTGCGCCGCTTCCTGTGTTTCGACGGGGGTATCGATCTCTTCCAGGCCGGACGCCTCTTCCTCTTCGAAAATCTCGTCCTCCTCGATCTCGATCTCTTCCTCCACGTCGAAGTCTTCTTCCTCGCCGTCGTCCAGTTCGACGATCTCACCCTCTTCGCTCTCCTCAGAGGGCAGCGGTATCGCGTTGGTCAGGGCGTCCAGCGGGATGCGCATCTGGGCCTGCTCCAACTCGTAAACGATCTCCCTGACGTTGTTGTTCACCAGTGCCTGGACCTCGGAGGTCGTCAGCCGCAGGTGCAGCTCCTCGTACTGCTGGCGCTGGGTGCCCGCGATCAGCACGGGCTCATCGATCATCTGGGGCTCGGCCGGCTCGCCGTCCTCGTCCTCAGTGGGCTGCGCAGCAGGGTCTGGCACCTGGTTCACCATGCCATTAGGCACGATGGTCAGCCTGCGGGGCGGATTCTCCCCGGGCATATCCTCGATCTCGATGGCAGTCTCCTCCGCTACGTTATCTGTGAAGTCGTCTTCGATCTCGAGCGCATCCTCCCCGGAATCCTCGAACTCCCCGGAATCCTCAAACTCCTCGGAATTCTCGATCTCCTCGGGTTCGATCTCCTCCTCGAATTGCACGAAGGGCCTGGGCTTGCCGTCGGCGCCGAACAGTATCGTACCGATCTCCATGTCGCCCAGCTTCAATACACCGTCCGCTTCTTCCTCGGCGGCGCTGGCGTCCTCTTCCTCATCGTCAAAGCCGTCATAGCCATAGCCGGAGCTGCTGCTGCCGCCGCCGCCGGAGCTGCCGCCACTGGAGCTGCCGCCACCGCTGGTCTTGATGATGGTAAAGGTCACCTCCCGCGTGCCGGTGTAATTGCCCTTGCCGGTCAGCGTCACCTTCGCGGTGCCGACCTCGGTGTTGTTCTCATATTTGACGGTGAAGTCGGTGTCCTTCTTCAGGGTAATTTTGCCGTAGCGCACCACCAGTGTCTTCTCGTCCAGCTCGATGGCCTTGCCGGTGTAGGTCTGGTTGCCGATGCCGTCCACGGTGATGTCGGCGTCGGAGAGGGGCTTAGCCGTGATGGTGAAGACTTCGCTGTTCAGCGTCATCTTGAAGTTGCTACCGAAGTCCATCTTGCCGATGGTGATCTTGTACTTGCCCACATCCTCGCCGGGTTCGCGGCTGAGAAAACCATCGTTCGGAAAAATCTTAGTGCCATTTTTCTCGGCCTCCTTCAAAAGGTAAGTCTGACTTGTGAGATTCAACACTACTTTCCCATTTTCTTTTTTAACAGGTACAGCATAACCGGGCTGGCCGGAGATATCCTGGTGCAGCGGGCTGCTGGTATCTTTGGACAGCCAGGAGTTTTCCGGATAATACGGGTCTTTCGTGCCGTAGACCTTGCTCAGGCCCGCACGGGGTGTAATCTTCACTTCGCGCTGAAGGATTTCAGCGGGAATTGAAACGACTGTCTCCTTAAGGGTGTAATAATCTGCATCATTGCCGGTCAGCTCGAACGTGAACTTGAATGTATAGTTGCTGCCCACGTCCGCTTTCTCGAACTGTTCCACTTTTGTAAGAGAGCAGCGGACGGAATTGTGACCAGCGACCATCTCGTACCCATCGGAAACGTAAAGACCGAACAGTTTACTTCTGATATCGCTCGCTTTTGTAAGTCCGGCATCCTTCCATTGATCGATGAGTACTACAAATTCCCCGGTTTTTTTATGTGTTCCGACGCCCGCCGTGGTTGTATCATACACCTTTGACAGCTTATTATTACTGTTGAGCTTGCCTTTATACTGTACTTCAAGCTGGACGGGTTTCCTGGTTCCTGACTTGAATTTCGCCGTATAGGTCTCGTTGTCAGTCACGTTGGGCAGCTTGTCAGGGGCATAGGTCTCATTGTCGCTCTTCCTCACCCAGCCCTCGAAAGTGTAAACAACTTTTACCGTGCCTTCTTTTGTGGGCGTTTCGCCGCCATATTCCAGCTTGTCATTGTACTTATAATCATTCTTGCTCCACAGCGTGGTCTTGCCGCCCTCGTCCATGAAGGTAATAGTATACAGCCGGTCGGCCTCCGTGTAGCTGGCCGTATAGTCGGCCGGTTTGCTCACCGCGACAATGTCGGGTGTCCACTTGTCGAAGGTATAGGTATGGGTTGTCGTCGGATCCTTCGGCGGGGTCTCCTCATGGCTGGGGGTCTGCAGGTACTCCACATAGGTGGTATCGTAATCGCTACCGTCCTCGTTCAGCCAGCTGATCTCGGCTAGCAATTTGCCACCGTCGCTTTTATAAGACGTATTGGTAACGCCGGTAGCGGTATGTTTCTTATAGATCGTCAGGTTGGTTTTCATCGTCAACGCAGCGCCCGCGGCAATCACCAGGTCGGTGGGCATGCCCGTAGGCAGGGTCACCGTCTGCGACATGACCGGTTTAGCCGGGTCCGTAGCGTCAACCACATGCGTGATCGTATAGCAGCCGCTGCTGTCCTGGGCCATCGTCGTATTCAGAGCGACGGCCAGCATCATGTTCTCCAGCTTGGGGCAGTTGTCGATCAGGTTCATGCCAACGCTGGTCAGCGAATCCGGCAGGGTCAGCGAGGTCAGGTTGGCGCAATCGGCAAAGGCGCTCGTGCCAATGGCGGCCACGCTCGCGGGAACGGTGACGGAAGTCAAATTCTTCCCCTGGAACACGCCGTCATTGATGGCGGTCACGGCCTTGCCGTCGATGAAGGAGGGAACGGCCAGGTCCTTATCACTGCCCTTCCAGGCGGTGATGATCGCCTTGGGTCCCATTTCCTCCTTGACAATGCTGTCCCAGCGGTATTCGTAATCCGTATTGCTCTTTTCGTTACCGGCGGGGCCGACCTTCTCCGACCGCTTCGGGCCGACTTCGATACTGCAGCTCACCGCAAGGGTGATGCTGGCATCATTCGGGTCGGGCATGTTCACCGTATAGGTATACACGCCGTCGTTCTTGACGCCGTTGTTGGCATCCTCATACTTCAGCGCTGCGTCGCTCCAGTCCAGCGGAACCTCCCTGCCGTCGTCCAGCTTCGCCGTGGCGGGCAGCAGGTTTTTCAGGGCTTCCCTGTCGTTCGTGTCTTTGACAAAGGCGTAGCAAGCATCGGCCAGCTCCACCGGCTTTATCTGCGCGGTAAAATGGGCCGTATAGGTCGCGTCAGCCGTCGCCTCCGGCAGATTGGCGGTCGCAACGGGCTTATCGCTGCCCTCCGGCACCCAGCCGTCGAAGACACTGCCCGCCTTCACCGGATCGGCGTGGGTCGGCTTCTGGCCCTGCAGCACCTTGGTGGTGTCGATCACGGTGCTGGCGTCCATTTTCCAGGTGATGGTATACTCCTTTGGGGCAATCTCCTTGAAAACGGCATAGTAAACCGTCTCGGCGGGCGAATCCACGGTGATCATCGGCAGAAGGGGCAGAGTTCTCTCCCCTGTAGCGCCCTCTATGGATTTATCGTATTTGGCTTCCGTAGGCTTGGTCTTGTCGTCCGTCCAGCCGATCCATTCGTAAGCCGCGGTCTCGGTGGCGGCCTTGACCGGCGTCGCGCCCTTGTACCAGACCTGCTGGGGGTCGGTCTGTTCTATATATTCCTGCGGGAAATCAATGAGGCTGTCGTCGTCTGCGTACTTAAACAGGACCTTTACGGAATTGCCCTGCGCCATGTCCGCGTCCTCGGTCTCCGGGGGGAGCTCCCCGACGGCGGTCTCGGCGAACGTAGCGACATAGGTGGCGTCGCCGGTCACGGGGGCCAGCTCCGGCGACCAGCCCGCGAAGGTATAGCTCACGCCGTCGGCGTCCGGCTTCACGGGGTCGTCGTGCACGGGCATGTCGCCGTAGGCCACCAGGTTGGTGTCGATGGGGTTGCCCATGTCGTCCAGCCAGGTGACGGTGAATGCGCCCTGGGTCTCCTTGACCGGGGCCTCCTCGGCGGGGGCCTCCTTGGGGATCTCGTCGAACACCGCCGTATAGGTGGCGTCGCCGGTCGCGGCCACAGGCTCGGGGTCCCAGCTGCGGAAGACATAGGAATGGGTCTCGGAATCGGGCATGGTCGGGGCGTCGCGGGTGGGCACCTCGCCGTAGGACACCTGGGTCTGGTCGATCACGTTGCCTTCGTCGTCCAGCCAGGTAACGGTGAACTTGTGGGGTACTTTTTCAAAGGTGGCGGTGTAGGTGGCGTCCGCCGTGGCCTTGACCACCTTGGGCTCCCAGCCCGCAAACTGATAATCGCATTCGTCGGTAGCCGCCTTGGTGGGCGCGTCATGCTTGGGCTTCTTGCCCGCCTTGACGGTGGTGGTGTCGATCAGGTTGCCCTCATCGTCCAGCCAGGTGATGGTGTAGGTATCGGCGCTCGCCTTGCCCTTTGCCTCACCCTTTTCAAAGGTGGCGGTATAGGTGGCCTCTCCGGTCACCTCGGTGATGGCCGGCTGCCAGCCGGTGAAGGTATAGTTGTACTTCTTGGATTTCTTGACCGGGTCGTCATGCTCCGGCAGCTTACCATAAGCGACTTTGGTCTGGTCTATCACATTGCCCTTGTCGTCCAGCCAGGTGATCTTGTACTTCCGGGCCTTCTTCTGGAAGGTGGCGGTATAGGTGGTATCCTCCGTGGCCTTTTGGAGCTTGGGCTCCCAGCCGTCAAACACATAGGTGTACTTCTTTGAGGCCTTCTTCTTCGGGTCCTCATGCTTGGGCACCTTGCCGACCTTGACCTGGGTGAAGTCGATCAGCGCGCCCTCGTCATCCAGCCAGGTGATGGTGACGGTCTTGCCGCTCTTTTTCTTGAACCTGGCCTTGTAGGTCACGTTTTCCTTGGCCTTGGTGACCTTGGGCTCCCATTCCTTGAAGACATAGGTCACCCCATCCTTGGTGATTTCCCCGGGATCTTCGGGGATTTCGGGCATCTCGCCCTTCTTGACCTTCTCCTTCTTGATGGTCTCGCCGTTGACCTTCCACTTAATGGTGTAGTATTTGTCCTTCTTGCTCTTCGCGTAGGCCGGCGCAAACGGCAGCCCCGTCATCAACAACGCCATGCAGAGCGCGACGGCGAGCCAAGAATAGCCAAATCGATGCTTCCTGTCCATGTCTACCTCCTGTATATCCCTTGCTTTGGCAGCTTTTTCCTGCGAAATATATATATCTACAGGCCTTGCCTGTTTATCCGGTTTCATATTCTCCAATAATCCCCCTGATTCCTGCCTGTTTCGGCCAGGTTTACCGAAATGACCCGAAAATTCCGATTTTGTTCATATTTGTAATCTAATCCGACCGTAGTCTGGTATCGAACCATCAAAATTGGGTTATGCTACCGACGAAACCCAATATTGCTATGGGAGGAAAGCCATGAACATCGGATTCATTCTGCTGACCGTCACCGGCCTGCTGATCCTGTTCGGCGTGGGCCAGCGCGTGCTGGACCGGCTGCGCCTGACGGACATCCAGGCCATCATTTTCATCGCGCTGATCATCGCCGGGGGCTTCGTGCCCGACATTCCGATCACGGACCGCTTCGCCTTCAACATCGGCGGGGCGCTGATACCGCTGGTGCTGTGCGCCTGGCTTTGGATCAAGGCCGATACCGCCCGGGAACGTGCCCGCTGCCTGGTGGCGTCGGTCATCACCGGCATCGCCGTATACCTGCTGGGGCGCTATATGCCCGCCGACCCCCAGGCCCTGCCCATCGAACCCGGCTATGCCTACGGCATCGCGGCGGGGCTGATCGCATGGGTGCTGGGGCGCTCCCGCCGGGGCGCCTTCATCGCCGGCACGCTGGGCGTAATGCTGGCCAACGTGGGCAGCTGGCTCTATGCCCGGAGCATGGGAGCCGACCAAAGTCTGGTTCTTGGCGGCGCGGGTGGCTACGACGTGATCGTCATCGCCGGGCTGCTGGCCGTGCTGATGAGCGAGCTGGTCGGCGAGCTGGTGGAGCGCGTCACCCGGGGTCGCAACAAGCCCAGCCGGGAATACGTCAACGGCAATTTCGTCAGGAGGGAACAGCGATGAAGCGGGCCGGGTTCCTTGTCGTCGTGGCGCTGCTATTTTTGCAGACTTCGGTCTGTTTAGGTGAAAATGCGACCGATGTCGAATTTTTGTCATATACGTTGTATGACGAGAGCGGCACGATGCTGACCATGCATGGCGGACAGATCTGGCCCGGGGACGAATACATCTCCGGTGACGATCAATGGTATCGGGTGGTATCGGTGGACGACGCTGCCCGCACTGCCACCGCCGAGTACCTGGGGCCTGCCGACGCCCCCGCCCTGACGGCCTTTGCGACGAAGCAGGCCGACAGTGGTGACGGCAAAAAACTGATCGCCATGTATTCCACCCACAGCGACGAAAGCTATGTTCCCAACGACGGCACGGCTTCGAAGTGGAAGAACGCTGGCATCTACGACGTGGGCGACAGCCTGAAGGACGCCCTGGAGGCGCGGGGCATTGAAACGGTCTACTCGAAGGAGACCTTCCTCCCCCATGACGCCGACGCCTACACCCGCTCCCGCCGCACGGCGGAGGAGCTATTGAAGCAGGGGCCGGACGCGCTGCTGGATATCCACCGGGACGCCGTGCCCGCCGAACAGTACGAGACCGAGGTGAACGGCGAGGATATCAGCAAGGTGCGCCTGTTCGTCGGGCGCACCAACCAGAACGCCGCGGAAAACAAGGCCTTCGCCCAGCAGATCAAGGCGGAGGCCGACCGGGAATACCCGGGCTTGATCAAGGATATATTCATCGGGAAGGGCAACTACAACCAGGATCTGAGCCCGAACAGCCTGCTGCTTGAGTTTGGCACCCACACCATCGACAAGGACAAGGCCCAGGAGGCCACCGGCTACATCGCCGAGGTGCTGGACAGTGTGCTGTTCGGCCCCGCCGCGAAGGCCGAGGGCAACCGCAGCGCCCGCGCCGGCGCGGCGGCCAGGGGCATCGGCTGGGCCGTGGGAATCGCCGCCATCGCCGCCATCGTCTATGCCCTCGTAGCCACCGGAAGTCTGAAGGGCGCATGGGAAAAGCTCGGCAGAAGGACCAGCGAAATGACGGGAGGACTGTTGGGGAGGAAGGACAAATTCTGATTTATCGAGTTGATGCTCGATAAATCAGAATTGAGGGATTAGGTTTTAGGGGTTAGGTTTTAGGGGGTGGACCAAATCCTGACGGATACCCCGCTCGGTCCTTTATTCAAAAGAAATCCGCAAGGATTTCTACCTTCCCTAACACCTACAACCTAAAACCTAAAACCTGAATTCTGATTTGTCGCGAAGCGACAAATCAGAATTTCACGCCGTCTTCCTTACCGCCATCTTATCTGATATCATCGCGATGAATTCGCCGTTGGTGGGCTTGTCCTCCCGGGCGAAGACGCGGTGGCCGTACATCTGGTTGACCGCCTCCAGGCGGCCCCGGCTCCAGGCCACCTCGATGGCATGCCGCATAGCCCGCTCCACCTTGCTGGCGGAGGTATCGAACTTGCGGGCGATGCCGGGGTAGAGCTCCTTGGTGATGCGGTTGATGACGTCGTGGTTTTCCAGCACCATGTGCACCGCCTCCCGCAGGTATTGGTAGCCCTTGATGTGGGCCGGAATGCCCAGAGTGAGAAACAGGTTGGTGATCTGCTCATCCAGGGTCTCCTCCGGGCTTTCGGGCGCGACGGCAGCCACGGGCTGGGGCTGGTCCCGGGCGATCTCCACGATGCGTTCGTAGAGCAGGTTCATGTCGAAGGGCTTCACCATGTAGTAGCTGGCCCCCAGTTGGATCGCCCGCATGATGAAGTCATCCCGGGCCAGGCCGGTGAGCACGATCACCTTCGGGCGCATCGACGGCTCCATGCCGTTCAGCGCCTCCAGGGTCATGAAGCCGTCCCGGCGGGGCATGATGATGTCCATCACCAGTATGTCCGGGGCGTGCTGACGCACGCAGTCCGGAATCTCCACCCCGTCGGAAACCGCCGCCACTACCTCGATGTCCGGCTTGCGGGAGAGGTAATCCGTCAAAAGTCGCAGTATATTCAGGTTGTCATCCGCCAGCATTACGCGTATCCTGTCCATATTTCTCTTCCTTTCGTCGAATGGGTTGGAAGTATATATGCGTGGGAATGACAGGATATGATAAATTCTGATGGTGTTAGTCAGGAAATGGGGTGATGAAGCCCAAGCCGTCTTACAAGGCCAAAAGACCAGAGGAGACGGTATTCCTGATGGAGTA